>JBLNDP010000025.1:0-2675 GCA_050261755.1 Clostridia bacterium | reverse complement strand
TGCTCGCCACGGCGGCCAACCGCGCGGGCGCGCCGGATCCATGGACGCTGCAGAAGGTGTTCGAGCTGTTCCCCGGCCTGCGCGAGCGGCACAAGCACTACGGCGACAACCTCTCCGGCGGCGAGCAGCAGATGCTCGCGATCGGGCGCGCCCTCATGACCAACCCGCGGCTGCTGATCCTCGACGAGGCGACCGAAGGCCTCGCGCCGCTCATGCGCGCGCGCATCTACGAGTCCATCGAGCGCCTCAAGCGCGCGGGCTTGTCCATCCTGCTCGTGGACAAGGACGTGCGGGCGCTCAACCGCGTGGTCGACCGGCACTACCTCCTGGAAAAGGGCCGCGTCGCGTGGATCGGGACGCCCCGAGAGCTCGCCGGGAACCCGGACCTGCAGCGCCGCTATCTCGGCGTCTGAGGCTCAGGCCCGCCGTCGCAGGCTCGTCCTTCGCGTCGCCTCGACCGTGAACTCTTCCAGGTCCGGATCGAGCGCATGGCGCGCCGAGAGCACGCCGCAGAGCTCGCCTTGCCGCAGGACCGGCAGGTGGCGAAAGCCGTGCTCGTGCATCACGAGGAGCGCATAGCCGAACGACTCGCGCTCGTCGATCGTCGTCGGGTCCGGCGTCATCACTTCTTCCAGGCGTACGGCCGCCGGGTCGCGCCCGGCCGCGAGGATGCGCCGCACCGCGTCGCGCTCGGTGAAGATGCCAATGAGCCGGCCCTGGCGCACGACGAGGACGGCGCCGACGTTCCTCTCCTTCATCAGGAGCGCGGCGTCGGCGACGCGCAGTTCGGGCGACGCGGTGACCAGCTTTCCGGGCTCGAGCACCGCGCGTAAGGGCAAAGAGAGCATGATCGGCGAGGCTATACGCGCGCCGGCCGCGTCCTTTGACCGCGATCAAACAAGACGAGGAACGCGGCGACGGCGATGAAGAGCGCGATGGCGGCGGCATTTCCCCATGCGCCCCCGCTTTTTATCGATCCGGCATCGAGCAAGCCGCCGAGGACTCGGATGAAGAGAGAAACGTGAAGCACCACGAGGGGCAAGTACAGGATCGGGCGGTACGGAAAGGACACGCGCAGCACCGCCGGCAGGATGACCGCCGCATGCCCGAAGATCATCGAGAACACGAAACCGAGGAAGACCGCGTGCAGCGCCGCGTCGCGCGGACCTTGCAGCAGGAAAACGGCGCCCGCGACGACCAGCCAGAAGTACCCTGCAAGAAGGCACACCGCGATGTAGCGCGGCAGGGCCCTCTGGCGGACGGTGACGCGCGCGAGGTCATAGGTGGCGAGCCAGAGCCCCAGCATGGCCAGCGCGGCGCCGAGGACTCGAGGCACGAGCGGAGCGAAGAGCAGCGCGAGCGCGATCGCCGCGAAAGCCCGGCGGCTCACCGCCGAGCGTCTGGCATAGCGGGAAAGCTCGAGCCGCTCGCCCCCGATGGTGAGCGCGAAAAACGCGATCCACCACGGCGTGCCGTCCCCGAACAGGAAGATCGCGTTGCCGGCGAGCCAGGCGAGCGCGCCGCCGAGCAGCACCGCAGTCTCGAGCGCGGGCTGTCGAGCGACCACCACCATATTCGCCGCGCAGAGGAGCGCCGCGGCGAGAACGAGCAGCCCCCAGCCCGCGCCCGGCGCCCCGGAAAGAACCAGCACGCCGCCGAGCCCCGCGGCGAGCGGACCGGCGTACCCCCAGAGCCGCCGGAGAGCCACCGCGCGCTCGAGCGAAATCACCGTGCCCAGGAACGCGGAAACCATGAGCATGCCGTGCCAGGCGATCGCCGGGCCGGGCGCATGCACCATGGGCGCAAGGCGGGCGAGGCCGCCTGCGACGCCAAAGGCGAGCGAGACGAAGCCGAGGATAAGGAAAAGAGACCGCCAGCGCGGCGCGATCACGACCAGCCGAAGCGGTTGCGCGCTTCGGCGCTCATGCGCTCCGGCGTCCAGGGAGGCTCCCACACGAGCTCGACGTGCACGTCGGTCCCTGCGGGCGCTATGTCGCGGATCGCGGCGGCCGCTTCGTCCACCAGATATGGGGCCGCCGGGCAGGCGGGCGAGGTCATCGTCATCTCGACGCGCACCTTGCCCTCCTCGACGGCGATGCCGTAGACGAGCCCGAGGTCGACCACGCTCATGCCCGCCTCCGGGTCTTCCACGCCCTGCAACGCCTGCCTGACGTCGTCTTCGGTCATCGTCCCGTACTCTGGGCCAGCCGCACCTCGATTACTTAACTTGAATCAAGCCGGACGGCAATCGCCGGGCTATCGTGGCGCGATGCCTTTCATGTTCCTGATCCTCGCGTTCCTGCTCGCCGCGGTCGTGTGGGGGTTCTTCCACGCGAATCCCTACGGCGTCTCGGCCACGGCGTTGGTTTCGTGCAACATCATCGTGCTCGCTCTCGGCGCCGCCGCCGCGTCGGCCTCGGCCGTGGTCCTCTACGGCGATGCGGTCCTGCGCCGGCCCGACGAGCCCGGGCTTGCGCTCTATCTCTCCATCATGGCCGGCGGCACGGCGTTCATGATCGTCGTGGCGGTCGGCGGGCTGGTCCGCAACCTCTTCCTTTTTCCGCTCTCGCGGCGCAGCGCTCCCAAGACTTGAGGCTGCTCCTCATCAACCCGGCGCAGCCGGAGAGCTTCTGGAGCTTCCGCTGGGCGCTGCAGCAAGTCCTCGATGGCAAGCG
>JBLNDP010000024.1:0-5936 GCA_050261755.1 Clostridia bacterium | reverse complement strand
GTCCTGAGCGCTACTTCCCGAGCCGCGCCTTGACCGCCTGCGCGAGGTCGTGCACCGCGCTCGCATAGAAGGCGCTGCGGTTGTAGCGGGTGATCGCATAGAAGTTCTGCAGGCCGACGCGGAATTCGCTCGCCTGCCCCGGGTTGGCGAGCTCGATGAGCACGGCGCGCGAAGCGGGGTCGACCGGCGCACCGGCCTGCGGCGAGACCGCGACGCCGGCGGCCGCCAGCTCGCCGACCGTCGCAAGCGGCTCGACGCTCGCCGTCGCGTAGCGCCGGAATGCCTCGCCCTGCACGCGCGCGGGCAGGAGGACGGGCTGGCCCGGCTGCCAGCCGTGGCGGCGAAGGAAGTTGGCCACGCTGCCGATCGCGTCCGCGGCGCTGCGGGAGAGGTCGATGGCGCCGCTCGAGTCGAAGTCGACCGCGAAGCGCCGCGCGCTCCCGGGCATGAACTGCGGGATGCCGAAGGCGCCGGCGTAGGAGCCGCGCAGCGCGAAGACGTCGAGGCCTTCATCCCTGGCCATGAGCAGGAAGCTCGTCAGCTCGTCGCGGAAGAAGTCGGCGCGCGGCGGGTAGTCGAAGGCGAGCGTGGCGAGCGCGTCCACCACGCGGAAGCGTCCGGTATTGCGGCCGTAGAGCGTCTCGACGCCGATGATGGCGACGATGTATTCGGCCGGGACGCCGAAGTCGCGTTCCGCGCGCGCAAGCGCCGCGCGGTTGGCACTCCAGAACGCGGCGCCCCCGGCTATGCGCCGCTCGGTCAGGAAGAGCGCGCGGTATTCCTGCCAGGAGCGCGCCTTGTCGGGCGGCGCGGCGATCGCCTTGAGCACGGGGTCCACCGGCCGCAGGCGGGAGAAGAGGAAGACGAGCTCCTTCTCGACGAAGCCGTGGCGCTCCACCACCTCGCGGATGTAGGCCTGGACGTCCGGCCGCTCGGAGTAGGGGACCTGCGCTGGCGCCGGGCCGGCGAACGCAGCCAGGGCGAGCGCGAGGGCGGCGGCGAGGCGCTTCACGCGACGTGCAGCTCGCGCACGAGGCGGCGCAGCTCCCGCACGCGCCTCGCCTGGCGCGCCGGCCGGCCGGCGTCCGGGTCGGCGCCGTAGCGCAGGCCGATATAGAGCGCGGCAATGCGCAGGATCGTCGTGCGCGTCGCCGGCAGCGCGCGCGCGGCGCGCAGCGAAAAGTCGCGCGGCCCCTCGTGCGGCGCGCGCTCCAGGCCCTGGCGGGCGAGCTTGCGGCAGAAGGCCGCCCAGGCGAGCTGCACCGGGTCGGGCGCGCGCAGCCTGCGCAGCGACCACACCAGAAGCGCCGCGGTGATGACGCCGAGGATCGTGAAGAGCGTCGCCGTGAGCGAGCGCCAGTCGGCGTCCGGGAAGCCGACGAAGTTCATGAGGTCGCGCTGGCGGTCCGGGTTGTAGCCGAGCACCCAGACGTTCCACTTGTGCGCCGCCGCTTCCCAGCGGTAGCGCAGGCCGCGCAGCCACTCGTAGTCGGTGCGCACGAGGAAGGGCAGGGGGCTCGCGTCGGGCATGGCGCGCACCAGCCCGCCGTCCACGCGCACGGGCGCCGCCGCCCCGGTCGGGTCGACGCGCGTCCAGCCGCGGCCGCGCAGGAAGACCTCGGCCCACGCGTGCGCGTCGGACTGCCGAACCGTGACGATGCGGTCGACCGGGTTCACATCGCCGCCCTGGTAGCCCATCACGACCCGCGCCGGCACCCCGGCGGCGCGCATGAGGAAGACGAACGAGGAGGAGAAGTGCTCGCAGAACCCCTGCTTCGTCTCGAAGAGGAACTCGTCCACCGGGTTCTCGCCGAGGAGGGGCGGCTCGAGCGTGTAGAGGAAATGGCCGGCGCGCAGGAAGGCGATGGCCCGGTCGACGATCTGCGCGTCGCTCGCGCCGCTCCCGGCCCATTCGCGGGCGAGCGCCGTGGCGCGCGGGTTCGAGCCGCGCGGCAGTCGCAGCGCGCGCCGCAGCAGGTCGGGCACCTCGTCGGGCCGCCCCTGCGACACGGCGACGGAGCTCATCTCGTAGCGCATGCGCGCGCGTACGGGCAGGCTCGTGAGCACCTGGCCATCGACGGTGAGGCGCGCGCGCTCGGGGAGCGTCGCCGCTTTCTCGAGCGCAAACAGCCATTCGCGGTTGTGCGGCTCGAGCACCACCGAATAGGTGAAGGTCGGCCCGCCTTCGATGGGCGGAGGCGCGTAGGGGGAGAACATCGCCTGGCCCATGCGCCACGTGCGCCCATCGAAGTCCCAGAGGACGGGCCCTCGCCAGTAGAGCTGTCGCTGCACCGGCGGCTCGCCGCGGAACTCGGCACGAAACGCGATGGCGTCGTTCAGGACGAGCTTCGACAGGTTGCCCGGCGCCATCTGGTCGGTGAGGCCCGTCATCCCGGCGTAGGCGTCCTGCGGCAGGCCCCACAGCGGGCCCTGCACCCGGGGAAAGAGGAGGAAGAGCATCAGCGCGGCGGGCGCCGCATGCGCGAGCACGAGGCCCGCGGTGCGCGCGTTGGCGCGCACCGGCCGCTGCGGCGCGCTGAAGCCGACGAGCGCGGTCGTGATGGCAAAGAGCGAGACGCACATGAGGAGCGCCGTCGGAATGGACTGCGTGTAGAGGAAGTTCGTGATGACGAGGAAGTAGCCGAGGAAGGCGATCACCATCGCGTCGCGCTGCGTGCGCGTCTCGAGGAGCTTGAGGCCCGAGAACAGGACGAGGAGGAAGATGCCCGACGTGCGGCCGAAGAGCGTGCGCTGCTCGAACCACACGCCGAGCATCGCCACGGCGGCGATGCCGAGGATGAACCAGCGCGAGGGCAGCGGCGCCCGGTTGAGGAGGAAGTAGACCCGCCAGCCGTAGAGGCACAACGTGAGCAGCGTCAGCCACCAGGGCGTTCGGAGCGCGTGCGGCGCGATGACCAGGATGAGCGAGGCGAGGAGCCACGCCAGATCGCGCGGCCCGATGGTGCGCTGCTCGGGCGAAAGCGGGTGCGGCGGGCGCGGGGCGCCGCTCATGCGCGGCCTTCGTAGAGCGCCAGGGCTTGCAGGCAATTCGCGCGGTGCGCGTCGCCCCGTCCCGGGGCGATGTCCACGCCGGGGAGGCGCAGGCCGTAGGAGGCGCCCTTGCGCTCGGCTTCCAGTACCCAGCCCGCGAGGCGAGAGAGCCGCTGCTCGAGGGCGAGGCCCGCAGGGAGCATCCGCCAGTCCAGCCACAGCTCCTGCGCGGCTTCGCCCGAGAACTGCTTGGTCAGCATCTCGCCCGTGCGCGCCACGGCCTTCCAGGCGACCTGGCGCGGCGAATCGGAGCGCTGGTAGCTGCGCAGCCCGGCGAAGTCCTCGTTGCCGGAATTGAGCGCCTGCGTCGTCCCGGGCGCGTCGCTCGCGCTCGCCGTCGGAAGCGGCGTGCGCTCGGGGCGCGGGTACACCAGGCAGCGCGCATCCGGCTCGACGTAGCTCCAGGCGCGAAAGAGCCCGAGCGGAAAGCGCGTCTCGAGCATGACGCGGCCGAGCGGCATCCAGCCGCGGCGCGCCGCCGGGACACCGAGCACCATTTCCGCGATGCCCGCCGCCGGCACGTCGGCGACGAGCTGCGCGCCGCTCGCCAGGTGGCGCGCCAGGATCGCCGGCCGATCGAACGGCACGCGGCCGTCGAGGAAGAGGCGGAATTGCGCCGCCTCGCCCGCGAAGACGGGCTCGGCGCGGCCCACCGAGACCGCCATGCGCGCGAGGTTGCGGGCCGTATGCACCATGCCCGCGAGCCCCATGCCGGCGAGCAGGAACGTCAGCATGAAGCCGAGCGAGAGCGAGTAGTTGATCGAGCCGATGAGCAGGACGAGGAGCGTGCCGCCGAAAATGGCCCCGACCCGCGCCGGGACGATGTAGACGCGCCGGTGCACGAGCACGACCACGCCGTGCTCGGGCGGCGTGAAGCCCCAGAGGCGGTTCGCGAGCTTCGGATGGCGCTCGAGGAAGCCCGCGATCATGCGGCTAGTCCGTCGGTCCGTCGTACTTCCATCGTCCTTTCCAGGCCGAGATCACGGCATTGGGATATTCGGCGCGGCCGAGGCTCCCGTTATACCGGCCGAGGGCGCGGAAGTAATCCCCTTTTTCCACGTCGAGGTAGTGGCCGAGGATCCAGCAGCCGTAGATGAGGTTCGTGCGCAGGCTGAACAGGTTGTCGCGCGGCCGGCCGGCCTCGCGCGTCCAGAAGGGCATGACCTGCATGTAGCCGCGCGCCTCGGCGCGCGACACGGCGTACTTCTTGAAGCCGCTCTCGATCTCGACCAGGCCGAGCACGAGCTGCGGATCGAGCCCGTTGTTCTTGGACTCGAAGTGCAGGGTCAGGAGGAAATCGAGCCGCGTCTTGCGGTCGGGGATGCGCTTTTCCAGGCGCGCGGACATCTCCGAGAGCCAGCGCTGGCCCTCGCGGCTGTTGCGGAAGAGGAGCCGCGGCGCCGCCTTCTCCCCGGCGAGCGAGGCGAGGCGGCTGCGCATGCCGTCGGTGAGCTTCTCGTACTGCTGCGCGCCGGCGAAGGCGAGCGCCGGCGCCAGCAGCAGGAGCGCGAGGAGCACCCTCACGCCCGGCCGAGTTCCTTCTTCAGGAGGGCGACGGTGTCGCCGAGCGGCAGGTCGCGCGCCTTCTCGTCGCGGCGGCCCTTGTACTCGGCATTGCCCGCGGCGAGGCCGCGCTCGCCGATCACCACCCGGTGCGGGATGCCGACCAGGTCCATGTCGGCGAAGAGCACGCCCGGGCGCTCGTCGCGATCGTCGAGCAGGACGTCGATGCCGGCCGCGACGAGCTCGGCGTACAGCTTCTCGGCCGCCTGCTTGACCGCCGGGCTCTTGTGGTAGCCGATCGGCACGAGCGCCGCCTCGAAAGGCGCGATCGGCGCCGGAAAGACGATGCCGCGCTCGTCGTGGTTCTGCTCGATCGCCGCGGCGACGATGCGCGTCACGCCGATGCCGTAGCAGCCCATCTCGAAGGGCTTCGTCGCGCCCTTTTCATCCAGGAAGACCGCGTTCATCGCCTCGGAATACTTGGTGCGCAGCTGGAAGATGTGCCCGACCTCGATGCCGCGCAGGATCTCCAGCTTGCCCTTGCCGTCGGGCGACGGGTCGCCCGCCACGACGTTGCGGAGGTCGGCCGCTTGCGGCTCCTTCAAGTCCCTTCCGAAGTTGACGCCGGTGAGGTGGAAGCCCGCTTCGTTGGCGCCGCAGACGAAGTCGCTCATCGCGGCGACCGAGCGGTCGGCGACGACCCTCACGTCGGCGCCGACGGGGCCGATGTAGCCCGGCTCGCAGCCGAGCGCCGCCTTGATCTCCTTCTCCGACGCGAAGCGGAAGGCGCCGAGCAGCCTCTGCGCCTTGATCTCGTTCAGGGAATGATCGCCGCGGAGCAGCAGCAGGGCGAAGTTGCCGTCGTGGACCACGGCCACCGACTTGACCGTCCTTTGCAGCGGCAGCCGCAGGAGCCCGGCGACTTCCTCGCAAGTCTTCTTCCCGGGCGTCGGTACCTTCTTCAGGTCTTCCCTGCCGGCGGATCTCTTTTCCTCCGGCGCCAGCGCTTCGGCGAGCTCCACGTTGGCCGCGTACTGAGACTCGGCCGACCACGCGATCGCATCCTCGCCCGAGTCGGCGAGGACGTGGAACTCGTGCGAGCCGGTGCCGCCGATCGCTCCGGTGTCGGCGGCGACGGCGCGGAATCGCAGCGCGAGCCGCGTGAAGATGCGCGTGTACGTGTCGTACATGTTGCCGTACTCGCGCTGCAGGTCCTCGTAGCTCGCGTGGAACGAGTAGCCGTCCTTCATGACGAACTCGCGCCCGCGCATGATGCCGAAGCGCGGCCGCCGCTCGTCGCGGAACTTGGTCTGGATCTGGTACAGGTGCACCGGCAGCCGGCGGTAGCTCTTCAGCTCCGCGCGCGCGATGTCGGTGACCAC
>JBLNDP010000023.1:0-19905 GCA_050261755.1 Clostridia bacterium | reverse complement strand
GCGGCGCTCCCGCAGATGCGCAGCCGCAATTGGGGCCGCATCATCAACATCGCCTCGACGCACGGCCTGGTGGCGTCGGTGCAGAAGGTGGCCTACGTGGCGGCCAAGCACGGCGTCGTCGGCCTCACCAAGGTGGTGGCGCTCGAGACGGCGACGACCGGCATCACCTGCAATGCCATCTGCCCGGGCTGGGTGCTCACGCCGCTCGTGCAGAAGCAGGTCGACGCCAAGGCTTCTCAACTCAATCTATCGATCGAGGAAGCGAAGACCCAATTGCTATCGGAGAAGCAGCCGTCGAGGGCGTTCACGACGCCGGAGCAGCTCGGGGCGCTCGCCGTATTCCTCTGCTCGGATGCGGCCGCGAATATCCGCGGAGCGTCGCTCCCCGTCGACGGCGGGTGGACTGCGCAATGACAACTCGCGGCGAAGCGCGGCGATAGCAGGCGCGGCCGGAGGCCGCTAGAGTGGTTGCCGAGGCGGAAATGAAAGAGGGCAAGGCCGGTAGCCTTGCCCTCCGGTGAAGCCTCAAGCGGTGATCCGGCAGTCGCTACACGTTGTTTGGCCCTGCTGTTCGGACCCTAAATCCCCGGGCGGTCGGGGTCCGACGTGGAGCTGGTAACAGTGTGCTGGTGAATGCCTGTAGACATTCTGCGACCTTCCCGTAGCTTTTTCCACGCCGCGGCGTAGTCCTGCCGGACTACTGCGCGGGCGTTATGAGTAGCCAGCCAAGGAGCTCGGCAAGGCTCTCGGACGTCTTCATCTGCACGCCGCGATTGTTGGCGACGGCCTGGGTGTACCTGCCGGGGTCCATGATCGGCGGCACGGCCAGCATCGCCACGCGCAGCGGCTCGGCGAATTGCGCCTGCATGCGCTGGTGCTCGTCCGCCATGAAGATGCCGAAGAGCAGGCGGTTCTCGGCCGGCCACGTCCCGGTCACGCCGGTGAGGTCGATCAGCAGGCGCGCCTGCCCATAGCGCACCGCCTGCCGCAGCGCCTCGCTATACGCGTTCTGCGCGTGCGGCGTATCGATGGTCCCCGAAACCCGGTAGTAGAGGTATCCCGCGCGCGGCTCGACATCGAACTGGAGCATCGAAGGGAAAGCTATCATTTCCGCATGACCTTGCGCATAGGCCTCGACCTCGGCGGCACGAAGATCGAGGCGATTGTCATTGATCGTTCAGGAAAAGAGCTCTTCCGCAAGCGCATTCCTTCGCCTCGCGGCGTATACGAACAGACGGTCGGCGCCCTCGTTGCGTTGGTAGAGGAGGCCGAGAAGGCACTCGGCGCGAAAGGGAGCGTCGGCATCGGCATTCCCGGCATGCTCTCGCGCGCCACGGGGCTGGTGAAGAACGCCAACTCCACGTGGCTGATCGGCAAGCCGCTCAAGGCAGACCTCGAGCGGCGGCTCGCGCGCGAGGTCAGGATCGAGAATGACGCTAACTGCTTCGCGCTCTCCGAGGCGGTCGATGGGGCCGGGAAGGGCGCGCGGGTGGTCTTTTGCGTCATCCTCGGCACGGGCGTGGGCGGCGGCATCGCCGTGGAGGGCAAGGTCCTGCAGGGCGTCAACGCGATCGCGGGCGAGTGGGGCCACAACCCGCTGCCGCTCCCCGCCGGCGCCGACCTGCCGTTGCCGAAGTGCTATTGCGGGCGCCTCGGCTGCATCGAGACCTACCTCTGCGGCCCGGCGCGAGAGAAGGACGGAGACGACGCGCGCTACACCGAGCGGCTGGCGCGCTCGCTCGGCCTCGTCATCAACATTCTCGATCCCGACGTCATCGTCCTGGGCGGTGGCGTCTCCAACGTGGAGTCCCTCTATTCGGAAGTGCCGCGGCTATGGGCGCGCTACGTCTTCTCCGACCGCGTCGACACGCGGCTCGTGAGGAACGCGCACGGCGACTCGAGCGGCGTGCGAGGCGCGGCATGGCTCTGGCCGGCCGACTGAAGGACTAGAGGGCGCCTGCGTTCTTGAGCAGCGCGGCGAGCCGCTCGGCCATCAGGCGGTAGCCCTGCGCGTTCGGATGCACCTGGTCGGATTTGAGCGTCGAGTCGCGCAGGATCTTCCCCATGACATCGCCCTCGTAAGGGATGTGGAACTCCTTGGCGATGTCGGCGTAGAACCCGGCCGGCGTGAGCGTGAAGCCGAAGTCGGGCACGCCGATCAGGACGACGTCGATGTGCCGGTCTTTCGCCAGGCGAATCATCGCCCGCACGTTCTCGGCGGCGGCCTCCTTGGGCTGGCGTTGCAGGAAGTCGTTGCCGCCTTCGCAGAGGATGAGGAGCCTGGGCTGGTGCTCGTCCAGCTGCGCCGGCAGGCGCTCGCGGCCGGTGGCGCTCAGCTCGCCCGGCACGCCCGAGCGCACCACGCGGCGGCCGATCAGCTTCTCGAGCTGCGCCGGATAGCTCTCGTCCTCGTTCGCGCCCGTGCCGTAGGTCAGGCTGTCGCCGAACGCCAAGACGACGGCGTCTGCTGAAAGCCGCGGCAGCTGCGGCGCGCGGCCGCAGCCTGCGAGGAGGAGGGCTGCGCCAAGCGCCGCGCAGAGCCGTAGAGCCTGCGCCGCCCAGAGGCCGCCGAAGCCGCAACCCAGGACGAAGTGCGGGCGCATGGGACAATCATAACTTCATGGACCTCGACCGAATCCACCCCGGCATGAGCGGCAGCGCGGAGCTCGTCGTCGGCGAGGAGCACACCGCGCCTCGCGTGGGCAGCGGCAAGGTGCATGTCCTCGCTACGCCCGTCATGATCAACGTGATCGAGGCGGCGGCCTTGCAGGCGGCGGAGCACCTGCTGCCGCCGGGCTACCAGAGCCTCGGCACCGTCCTCAACGTGCGCCATATCGCCGCCACGCCCGTGGGGATGAGGGTCCGGGCGACGGCCACGGTAACGGATGTCTCGAAAAGGACGATCTCCTTCGTCGTCGAGGCGCGCGACGAGAAGGACCTGATCGGCGACGGCACGCACGAGCGCGTCGTCGTGAACGTCGCGAAGTTCGACGAGCGCGTGCAGAAGAAGCTCGCGCGGTGACCACGACCGTCATCACGGGCGCGTCCGCCGGCATCGGCGCCGAGCTGGCGCGCCAGCTCGCCGCCCCGGGCGCGAGCCTGGTTCTCGCTTCGCGCGGCCTCGAAAAGCTCCAGAAGGTGGCCGAGGAGTGCGAGGCGAAAGGCGCGCGCGCCCTTGCGGTGCGCTGCGACGTCGCGGTGCAGGGCGACTGCCGCGCGCTGGTCGAGCGGGCGGTAGAGTCCTTCGGCGGCATCGACGTGCTCGTCAATAATGCCGGCGTCTCCGGCCACGCCTTCCTCCACGAAGTCGAGGACCTCGGCTGGTACGAGGACATGATGCGCGTGAACTTCTTCGGCACCCTCTGGTGCACGCGCTATGCGCTTCCCCACCTCAAGGCGCGCCGCGGCCTCGTCGTCGGCGTCTCGTCGCTCGCCGGCAAGCACGGCATCCCTGGCCGCACCGCCTACAGCCCGTCGAAGTTCGCGCAAGCCGGGTTCCTCGAGGCCTTGCGGATCGAGCTCCTCGGCAGCGGCGTCGATGTCACCGTCGCCTATCCAGGCGTGGTGGCGACGGATATCCGCATCAATGGCTACGGCGCCAGCGGGCAGCCCGCCGGGACGAGCGGGCTCGACGAAGCCGGCGCGATGCCGGTCGAGGAATGCGCTCGCCTCATACGTCGCGGCATGGAACGCCGGTCGCGCGAAGTCGTCATGACCACCCGCGGCCGGCTCGCCCAGTGGCTCAAGCTCTTCGCGCCCTCGCTCGTCGACCGGATGGCGCTGCGCGCGCTGAAGAAGCAGTAGGTCGTCCACGCCAAGGCGGCTTGGCGAAGGCCTCCGCGAGGAAGTCGAGCATGAGCGCCACGCGCGGCAGGCGGTGGCGGTCCGGCGGGTATTGAGCGTGCATCGGCAGCCGGTCCGGGCAATGGAAGTCGGCCAGCACTCGAACGAGCCGGCCGCTACCGAGGCTCTCGCCGACGATGAAGTCGTTGAGATGGACGATGCCTAACCCCATCAAGGCAAACTGCAATACGCTGTCGTTGTTGGTAGCGCTGAGGCGCGGGTTGATCTGCATGATCTGCCGTCCCTCGGGCGTCACGAACGGCCATTGAGATCGCCCGGCGAGCCGGGCCAGCGTGATGCAGTCGTGATCGACAAGCTCGGCCGGGCTTCGCGGCATGCCGCGGCGGGCAATGTATGCCGGGGACGCGCACACGATGCGCTCGAATTCACCAAGGTTGCGGGCGACGAGCGACGGATCGCGCGGCGGACCGGGGCGCACTGATATATCGATCCCTTCCCGCACCAGGTCAACGTCACGGTCTTCGACGATGAGTTCGACCTGCACTTCCGGCCACTGGGCGAGAAAGCGCGGCAGGGCCGGAACTACGACATGCGTCGCGAAGCCGACTCCGATTTGCAGGCGCAAGGCCCCGCGCGGCTGCGCTCGTCGCCGGCCCACTTCGCTTTCCGCGTCCTCGAGCTCGGCGAGCACCCTGCGGCAGCGTGCAAGGAATAGCTCCCCCTCGGGGGTGAGGGCCAGCCGGCGCGTCGTGCGCGCAAGGAGGCGCACCTTGAGGCCACTTTCCAGTCGAGTCACGAGCTTCGAGAGGGTGGAGGGCGTGAGCTTCAGCTCGCGCGCCGCGGCCGAGAAGCCGCCAAGTTCGACGGCCCGCACGAACGCCTCCATTTCCCGCCGATCGCCTATTCGCGCCATTTGTGAACGCTCGTCACATATGCTGTGCCGGGTCGCGGCATTGTATAGCCGAGGCCGTGCCGTAGAGTGGCTGTCAAGGAGGCACCCTATGCGGAAGTCGATGCTGTCGATCTTGGTCGTCGCCCTGATGCTGGCTTCGGCGGCGCGCGCGGCGGAGCCTTGGCCCACCAAGCCGGTGCGCGTGATCGTTCCTGTGCCGCCGGGCGGAGCGATCGACATCATTGCGCGGCTCATCTCTGCCCGGCTCGGCGAATCCCTGGGCCAGCCTTTTCTCGTCGAAAACCGCCCCGGGGCGCGCGGCGCCATCGGGACGGAGCAGGTGGCGAAGGCCCCCGCGGATGGTTACACGTTGCTGGTCTTCAGCGACGCCCTCACCATCATGCCGTTCGTCGAGCGGAAGCTGGCGTTCGAAGTTCCAGGGAGCTTCCAGCCGGTATCGCTCCTTGCTACGCAGCCTCTAGTGCTCGCCGTGAATCCAGCGGTTCCCGCTGCCTCCGTAGCGGAGCTCATTGCGCTCGCGAAGGCCAAGCCCGGGCAGATCACGTTCGGCACTGGGGCTCTCGCCCACTACCTCGCGGGGGAGACGCTCCAAGGAGCCGCCGGATTCGAGATGGCACACGTCCCTTACAAGGGCGGTCCCGCGGCCGTGACCGACCTCGTGGGTGGCCAAGTGCCCGTCGCGCTGACAGGCCAGTCGCCAATGATCGGCTACGCGCGCAGCGGCAAGCTTCGCCCGATCGCCGTGACGACCCGAAAGCGCTCGGCCGCGCTTCCGGAGGTCCCGACGCTCGCCGAGGCGGGCGTGCCAGGCATCGATCTCTACGAATGGATCTTCATGCTGGCGCCGCGCGGCACGCCAGCCGAAATCGTCGGGCGCCTCAACGCGCAGATCGGCAGGGCGCTCGAAGCTCAGGACGTGCGCGACAGGATGGCCGGAGGCGGCTTCGATGCAGCCGCGACGACGCCGGAGCGCTTGAACGACATGATCCTCGACTCGATGGCCCGCTGGGGCGCGCTCATCCCGAAGCTGCACATCACGCCCGAATGAGACACTTTTGCATCGGCGTGGCCGTCCGCCGCGGCTCGGCCCGTGGTTCAAGCTCCTCGTGTCCTCGCTCGCCGACCGGATGGCGCTGAGCGCGGTGAAGAGGTACTGAGCGTTCCGCCGCTACCTCGGCGCCACGGCCGCGTCGAGAACGTCTCCGTCAGGAACTCGAGCATCGCCGCGACGCGCGGCAGGCGATGCCTCTCGTGCGGGTAGATCGCCAGCATCTCGACCTCTTCCGGCTCGCGGAAGTCGGCGAGGATCGGCACGAGACGCCCTTGACGCAACGCGTCGGCGACGATGAACTCGTTCAGGCGGACGATGCCTACGCCGCTGAGGCCGAGGTGCAGGACCGAATCGGCGTTGTTCACGGTCATCGCCGGTGCGATGCTCAGGATTTCCCTTCCGGCGCCGGCACGAAACGGCCACTGGCCGCGGCCCGGGAAGCCGGAGATGACGATGCAGCGATGGGAGAGCAGGTCCGCAGGAACCGCGGGCGTGCCGTGCCGCTTCAGGTATGCCGGCGATGCGCAGACGATCCGCTCGAAGCCGAACAGCTTGCGTGCGACGAGCGACGTGTCGGTCACCGGCCCAGGGCGGACGGAAAGGTCCAGCCCTTCCTTCACGAGCTCGGCCTGGCGATCTTCCACGAGGAGATCGATCTGGACCTCGGGATATTTCGCCGCAAACCGTGGCAGCGCCGGGACGACCTGATGCACCGCGAAGCCTACGCCCACGTGCATGCGGAGGCGTCCGCGCGGGCGCTCGCGTGAGCGGCCGATCTCGGTTTCCGCGTCCTCGAGCTCGGCGAGGACGCGGCGGCAGCGCTCCAGAAAGAGCTCGCCCTCAGGCGTGGGGGCCACCTTGCGGGTCGTGCGGTGCAGGAGCCGCGTGCGCAGCACGCGCTCAAGGCGCGTGACGAGCTTCGACACGCCCGAAGGCGTGAGCTTCAAATCGCGCGCCGCGGCCGAGAAGCTGGACAGCTCGACGGCGCGGACGAACGCTTCCAGCTCGCTGCGGTTGCCGATTCGTGCCACTTATGACTCCCTGTCATAGGTGCTGTTCCAGCCGCCGGGATTCTAGCCCCGCGCCGGAGCGCATAGAGTGCGTGCACACGGAGGCGATCATGAAGAAACGAGTCAGCATGTTCCTCGGCGCCTTGGCCTTCGCAGCCAGCCTGCACGCCGAGCCCTATCCGACGAAGCCCATCCGGCTGGTCGTCGGCTTGCCGGCGGGAGGCGGAGCCGATGTCCTCGCCCGCGCCACGGCGGAGAGGCTCGCCGAGCAGCTCGGCCAGCCCGTCGTCGTCGAAAACCGCGTGGGGTCCGGCGGACTCGTGGCCGCCGACGCGGTGGCGCATGCGCAACCCGACGGCTACACGCTGCTCTTTGGCGGCAATGGCTCCAATGCGATCTTCGCGAGCCTCTACAAAAAGCTTCCGTACGAGCCGGTGAAGGACTTTGCGCCCGTCTCGCGGGTCGCGACGTTGCCCAACGTGCTGGTGGTGAATACCGCGCTTCCGGTCCATTCCGTGACGGAGTTCGTTGCCTACGCCAGAGCTCACCCCGGGGAGATCAGCTATGCGTCGGCGGGAAACGGCACCACTCTCCACCTGTCGATGGAAATGCTCCGATCGATGACGGGCATAGACGTCGTCCACGTACCGTACAAAGGCGGCGTGCAGGCCATGGGAGACCTGCTGAGCGGCCGCGTCCAGGCGATGTTCGAGATCTTGCCGACCGAGATCGCCAATATCCGCGCCGGCAAAGTGCGCGCCCTCGCCGTGACCACCGCGAAGAGGAGCCCGCAGCTTCCCGAAGTGCAGACCCTCGCCGAGGCGGGCGTTCCGGGATTCGAGGTCGTCGTGTGGTACGCGCTCTTTGCGCCTGCGGCGACGCCTGAGCCCGTCCTCACGCGGTTGAACACGGCGGCGGTCAAGGCACTGGCGGCGCCGGGCCTCGCCGAGCGCTTCGCCCAACTCGGGGCCACGGCGTCCGCCTCGACCCGTGAACAGCTCGCCGCCTTCCAGCTTTCGGAGGTAGAGAAATGGGCGAAAGTGGTGCGCGCGTCCGGCGCGACGGCAGAGTGACCCGAGACTTCTCCGTTGTGTCGTCCGAGGAAGAGCTTCGCGCGATCCTTGGCGAGCCGTCGGATCGCGCGCTCGGCAAGGAGATGGCGCGGTTGGACGAGCATTGCCGCGCCATCATCGCCGCGTCGCCGCTGGTGCTGATTGCCTCGTCCGATGCGCAGGGGCGGGCGGATGTTTCCCCCAAGGGAGATCCGCCCGGCTTTGTGCAGGTGCTGGACGACCGCACGCTCGCCATACCGGACCGGCCCGGCAACCGCCGCGCGGATACCTTTCGCAATGTGCTGCAGAACCCGCGCGTCGGCCTGCTGTTCGTCGTGCCGGGCCGCAACGAGACGCTGCGCGTCAACGGCCGCGCGCAGCTCGTGCGCGACGCCGGCTTGCGCGTATCGATGGCCATCGACGGCAAGGTCCCGGCGCTCGCGCTCGTGGTGGAAGTGGAGGAAGCGTTCGTGCACTGCGGCAAATGCATGCTCCGCTCCGGCTTGTGGCACCCGGAACGCTGGGCGGACACGGCGGCGCTCCCCAGCCACGCCCGCTGCCTGCTCGACCAGGCGCGCCCGCCGCAGTCGCTCGAGGAAGTCGAGGCGTCGGTGCAGGAAAGCTACCGGGACAAGCTTTACTAGCGTTACTCTTGGTCCTCCTTGGAGGAGGAGCCATGCGCGCTGCTTTGCTTGCCGTTGCCGTAGCGTCGTCCCTGCTCGCCGCGAGCTGCCAGCAGATGCCGGAGCGGGCGAGCGCGACCGACGTGCCGAAGTTCGCGGTGGATCCCTACTGGCCGAAGCCGCTTCCCGAGAACTGGATCCTCGGCCAGGTCGCGGGCATAGCCGTCGACCGCAACGACCACGTCTGGATCATCCATCGCCCGTCCACGCTGGTGGACGACGAGAAGGGGGCGCTGCAGAACCCGCCGCTCACGAAGTGCTGCAAGCCGGCGCCGCCGGTTCTCGAGTTCGACGCGCAGGGCAACCTGCTGCGCCACTGGGGCGGCAAGGGCCCGGGCTACGACTGGCCGGAGAATGAGCACGGCATCTTCGTCGACGATTCCGGCAACGTCTGGCTCGCCGGCAATGGCGACAAGGATGCGCAGATCCTCGAGTTCACCGGCGACGGCAAATTCATCCGGCAGCTGGGCAAGCCGGGCCCCGCGGGCGGCTCCAACAACACCGCGGCGCTCGGCCGGCCGGCGCACATGATCATCGACTCCGGCGAGCTCTACGTCGCCGACGGGTACGCGAACCGCCGCGTCATCGTCTTCGACGCCGGCACGCTCGCGTACAAGCGCCACTGGGGCGCCTACGGCGAGCGCCCGCACGACAACAAACTCCCACCGTACGACCCGAAGGCGGATCCGGAGCACTCCTTCGGCAATCCCGTGCATTGCGTGCGCATCTCGCGCGAGGGGCTCGTCTACGTCTGCGACCGGGCCAACGACCGCATTCAGGTGTTCCAGAAGGACGGCCGGTTCGTGCGCGAATTCCGCGTCGAGCCCGAGACGCGGCAGAACGGCTCGGTCTGGGACCTCGTGCTTTCCGAGGATCCTGGACAGAAGTACATCTTCATCGCCGACGGCGCGAACAACCAGATGCTGGTGATCGACCGCGCCACCGGCCGCACGCTCTCGCGTTTCAGCCGGCCCGGGCGCATGGCCGGCGAGGTGAAATGGGTGCACAACATGGCGATCGATTCGAAGGGCAACCTTTACACCGCGGAAGTGGGCACCGGGCGACGCGCGCAGAAGTTCGCGCGCGCGAACTAGCCGCGCGACCGCGAGGAGAGCGCATGCAGTCGACGATGATGCAGGTCCCGCTGTCGCTCAACCATTTCCTCGAGCGCGCGGGCAAGCTGTTCCCCACGCAAGAGGTGGTCTCGCGGCTGCCCGACAAGAGCCTGCGGCGCCAGACCTACGGGGACTACTACCGCCGCACGCGCGCGCTTGCTGCCGCGCTCCTCAAGCTCGGGCTGAAGAAGGGCGACCGCGTGGCGACGCTGTGCTGGAACCACCACGCGCACCTGGAGTGCTACTTCGGCATCCCGGCCGCGGGCGGCGTGATGCACACGCTCAACCTGCGCCTGTCGCCGGACGAGATCGGCTGGATCGCCGGGCATGCGAAGGACCGCTTTCTCATCGTCGACGACATCCTCCTGCCGCTCTACCGCCAGTTCGCGGCCAAGCACCAGTTCGAGCGGGTCATCGTCTTCCCGTTCAGCGGCGCGCCGGTGGAGAAGGCGTTTCTCGACTATGAATCCCTGGTGAAGGGCGAGGAAGGAAAGTCCTTCGAATACGCGGCGCACGATGAAAACGACCCGATCGCGATGTGCTACACGAGCGGCACCACCGGACGGCCGAAGGGCGTCGTGTACTCGCATCGCTCCACGGTCCTGCACACGCTTTCCGCCGCGCTGCCGGACAACTGGGGGCTTTCGGCGCGCGACGTGGTGCTGCCGGTCACGCCGATGTTCCACGCCAACAGCTGGGGCGTGCCCTACGGCGCGGTGATGACAGGCTGCAAGCTCGTGTTTCCCGGCCCCCATCTCCATCCCGAGGATTTGCTGGATTTGATCGAAAAGGAAAAACCGACGATGGCCTTCGGCGTGCCGACGATCTGGCTGTCGATGATCCAGCTCTACGAGGCGAAGCCTGGCCGGTGGAAGTTCCCGCCGAACCTGCGCACGCTCGTGGGCGGCGCGGCGGTGCCCGAGTCGCTCATCCGCGCCTACGCGAAGCAGGGTGTCCGCGTCGACCAGGGCTGGGGCATGACGGAAACCTCGCCGGTCGCGACCATCGCCTACGTCAAGCCCGAGTTCCGGATCGAAGACGAGGCGGAGAAGTTCAGGCGCAAGGCGCTGGCGGGGCTGCCGATCCCGCTCGTCGACCTGCGCATCGTCGGCGACGAGGGTGTCGCGCCCTGGGACGGCAAGGAGGTTGGCGAGATCCAGGTGCACGGCCCGTTCATCACCGGCCGCTATCACGGCGTGGAGGAGCGCGACCGCTTCAGCACGGATGGCTGGCTACGGACGGGCGACGTGGCCGTGGTCGACCCGCACGGCTATGTGCGCATCACCGACCGCACCAAGGACCTCATCAAGTCCGGCGGCGAGTGGATCAGCTCGGTGGACCTCGAGAACGCGCTCATGGCGCATCCTTCGGTCGCCGAGGCCGCGGTCATCGCCGTGCCGCACGAGAAATGGGGCGAGCGGCCGCTCGCGTGCGTGGTGCTGAAGCCTGGGATCTCCAAAGATGCGTCCCTGGAGAAGTCCTTGGGTGAACACCTATCCGGCAGATTTGCGAAATGGCAGCTGCCGGACCGCTACGACTTCATCGACGAGATCCCGCGCACGTCCACGGGGAAGTTCTGGAAGGCGAAGCTCCGGGAGCGCTATCGACCGGCTTAGTACGGCCGGGCGTCGAACAAGTACGGGTGGATGGCGAAGAATAGCACGTAAAGCGCCAGGCCGGCAGCCGGCCGTGCCCAGCCGATCTCGCGCCAGGCCATGCGGTTCCGTCCCTGCGCGATGGCCACGAACGGGATGTTCGACGTGAGCCGCTCGAAGCGCGGCCAGTCCGCATTCTTCTGCTTCCGGGAGTCGATCGAGATCGTGCCGATCGCCGCGAGGGCGAACAGGCCGCCGAAGAAGATCACCGACTTCACGTCGCCGCGCGCCAGCACGTGCGCGGCCGACCAGAGCATGATCGCCCACATGAGCGGGTGGCGCGTGACGCGGATCATTCCCCGCGCCGGATCCTCGCTCGCGAGCAGCTTGTCGGCGCCCACGGCGGTGGGATTGCGCGCGTAGCCGCAGGCGAGGAGCACGAAGGCGAAGGGCATGACCACGGCGGGAACGAGGCGCAGCCCCGGCCACAGCGGCTCGACCGGCGCGTGGTTGTAGGCCCAGATCATCCAGCAGAGGGTGACGAGCGCCACCAGCGAATACAGGCCGCGATACGGCCATTCGCCCACCGCGCGGACGAGCGCGGGCCGGAGCGGCGTGCTCGGCACGAAATGGCTGACGAGGAAGGCGGTGGTGGCGGCGGCGAGGTGGACGGTCGGCGTCATCTGCTTCTTACGCGGATTCTCGCGTCCAACAGGCTTACGCGGATTCTCGCGCCCGACAGGCTTACGCGGGTTCTCGCGCCCAACACGTTACTGCAGCGCCTTGCTCACGATCTCGCCCACGTCGCTCGTGAGCCGCTTGTGGGCACGGATGCGCTCAAGGGCCGCCCGCGCATGGGCTTGCCGGCCCGCGTCGAACCGCTTCCAGCGGTCGAATGCGCGCGCCATTCGCGCGGCCACCTGCGGATTGAGGTCGTTCAGCGCAATGACCTGGTCCGCCATGAACGCATAGCCCGAGCCGTCCGCCGCGTGGAAGCGCACGTGGTTCGAGCCGAAGGCGCGGATCAGCGCATAGACCTTGTTCGGCACCTTGAGGTCGAAGGCCGGATGGTGCAAAAGCTGCGTCACCTGCCGGATCGTATCGGGCAGCCGCGAGGTGGCCTGCACCGCCAGCCACTTGTCGACGACCAGGGGCTCGTGCTGCCACTTCTCGTAGAAGGCGTCGAGCGCGGGCTGCCGCTCGGGGCACTCGTTGTTGGCGAGGCATGCCAGCGCCGCCATGGCGTCGGTCATGTTGTTCGCGCCGCGGTACTGCTCGTAGCAGAGCTTCGACCGTCCGAGCTCCGACAGGTAGCTCAAGGCGGCGTTGCGCAGCGAGCGCCGGCCGATGGAGGCGGGGTCCGGGGAGTAGGGGCCGCTGGTCCTGGCCTTTTCGTGCAGGCGTTCCAGGTCTGCGCGAAGGCCTGAAGCCAGCGCGCGTTTCAGGGAATTCCGATTGTCGTGGAGCGCGTCCGGGTCGACCACGTCCATCTGCTCGGCCAGGAAGCTCTCCGCGGGCAGGACGAGCACCTCGGCGGCAAACGCCTCGTCCTTGCCGGCCAGCACGTTCCTGAGCGCGGCGACCAACGCGGCGCTCGGCTGGCCGTGCTTCTCCAGGATCGCGCTCGAAAAAAGGCGCTGCGCGGCTTCCCAGCGGTTGAACGCGTCGTCGTCGTTCGCGAGCAGGTGCAGCAGGTCGGCCTCGGTATACGGGTACTCGAGCATCACCGGCGCCGAGAAGCGGCGAAGGAGCGAGGGGACCGGCTTTTCCTTCAGCTTTCCGAAGGTGAAGGTCTCCGTCGAAGAGCGGACATCCAGCACCCGTTCCTCCTGGCCGACCTTGACCGCCAGGGGAATGTGGAAGGGCGGATTCATCGACTGCTGCACCGTGAGCGTGAACGTGCCGTCCGCATAGCTTCCCGAGCAGCGCAGGACCGGCGTGCCGGGAACGTCGTACCAGCGCCTGAACTGGGAGAGGTCGACACCGGAGGCGTCCTGCATGGCCTGCACGAAGTCGTCGCAGGTCACCGCCTGGCCGTCGTGGCGCTGGAAGTAGAGCCGCATGCCGGCCTGGAACTTCTCTTCGCCCAGCAGCGTGTGCTGCATGCGCACCACTTCGGCGCCCTTCTCGTAGACGGTGGTGGTGTAGAAGTTACGGATCTCCTCGTAGGACTGCGGCCGCACCGGATGCTTCATCGGCCCCGCGTCCTCCGGGAACTGGGCCGCGCGCAGGCCGCGCACCTCCTGGATGCGGGTCACGGCGCGCGAGTAGGTGTCGGCGCCGTATTCCTGGTCGCGGAAGACCGTCAGGCCTTCCTTGAGCGAGAGCTGGAACCAGTCCCGGCAGGTGACGCGGTTGCCGGTCCAGTTGTGGAAGTACTCGTGCGCGACGACGCGGTCGATGTTCACGTAGTCGATGTCGGTCGCGGTATCGGAGCGCGCCAGCACGTACTTCGTGTTGAAGATGTTGAGGCCCTTGTTCTCCATTGCCCCGGAGTTGAAGTCGCCGACCGCGACGATCTTGTACTGGTCCAGGTCGAGCTTCAGGCCGAAGCGCTTCTCGTCCCAGGCGATCGAGCGCTTGAGGCAGTCCATCGCCCATGCCGCCTGATCGAGCTTGCCGGGTTCCACGTAGACGAAAAGCTTCTTCCCCGCATGGGAGTCCTCGAGCACGTCGAGCTTCGCCGCGACGAGGGCGAAAAGGTACGAGGGCTTCGGGAAGGGATCCTGGAACTTCGCCCAGCCGGGGCCGGAGGCGGCGAGGTTGCCGTTCGAGAGGAGCACCGGGTACTTGGCCGGATCCGCGCGCACGGTGGTGGTGTAGCGCGCCATCACATCGGGGCGGTCCACGAACCAGGTGATGCGCCGGAATCCCTGCGCCTCGCATTGCGTGACGAAGCCGTGCTTCGTGGCGTAGAGGCCCTCGAGCTTGGTGTTCTGCTGCGGGACGATGCGCGTGACGGTTTCGAGCGTAAAGGAATCCGGCACGCCGGGAATGGAAATCCGGTCGCTCTTTAATTCGTATTCATTCTTTTTAAGGGGCGTCCCATTCAGCGCGACCGAGACGAGCTCCAGCTCGTCTCCGTCGAGCACGAGGTCGCGCGAGGGCCCCGGGCCGCGGCGAACGGCGAGCTTCGCCTTGACCAGCGCGTCGCTCGCGCGGATGTCCACGTCGAGCTCGACCGTGTCGACGAAGAAGGAGGGCGGGGTGTAGTCCTTGAGATTTACGGCTTTGGAGAGCGGCTCTTTCATATCCCGAGAGTGCCACAAACCGATGCACCGCCGTAGCCGTGTGCCCCATTGAAGTGCGGATTTCTCTTTCAAGAGGCGCTTGGAGGGGCAAAAACGATTGGCATGCGATTTGCGAAAAGGCCCGCATGGGAAAAGTCTTCCTCATCGGCGCAGGTCCCGGCGATCCGGAGCTGATGACGCTCAAGGCGGCGCGCGCGCTTGGCTCCGCAGACGTGGTCCTGGTCGATGACTTGGTAAGCCGCGGCTGCCTCGCGCATGCGCGCTCGGATGCGCGCGTGGTGGAAGTCGGCAAGCGCGGCGGCTGCAAGTCCACGCCGCAGGCGTTCATCGAGAGGCTGATGATCCTCTTCGCCGGGCAGGACAAGACCGTCGCCCGCCTGAAAGGCGGAGACCCCTTCGTCTTCGGCCGCGGCGCCGAGGAGCTGGCGGCGCTGAGGGCTGCCGGCATCGAGGTGGAAGTCGTTCCGGGCGTCACGGCGGGAACCGCGGTGCCTGCCGCGGCCGGCATTCCGGTGACGCATCGCACCCTCGCGCGCGGCGTGACGTTCATCACCGGCCACGCCAACGACGGTGCCGAGCCCGACTGGGATGCGCTCGTTCGCGGCGGCACGACGCTCGTCGTCTATATGGGGCTCAAGAACCTGGAAAGCATCCGCGCAGGCCTGCTCAAGGCAGGGCTTGCGGCCGCCACGCCGGCCTGCCTGATCGAGAACGGGACCCTGGGCAGCCAGAAGGAACGTATCGCCACGCTCGGCACCCTATCCGGGACCGGCTTCGCAGGGCCGGCGCTGGTCGTGATCGGCCCCGTGGTCGGGCTGGCGAGGGAAGCGCGCTCCGAGGACAGGCGAGCCGCATGAAGCAAAAGATCGTCGTCATCGGCAACGGCATGGTCGGGCAGCGCTTCCTGGAGCAGCTCGTCAAGCGCGGCGGCGACTTCGAGATGACGGCCCTGTGCGAGGAGCCGCGCCCGGCGTATGACCGGGTGCAGCTCACCAGCTATTTCTCCGGCAAGACCGCCTCGGACCTGAGCCTCGCGAAGCGGGAGTTCTTCGAGAAGGCCGGCATCACCCTGCGCCTCAACGACCGCGTGCTGGCCATCGACCCGGCGCGCAAGGTCGTGCGCTCGGCCCGCTACAAGGAAATCTCGTACGACAAGCTCGTGCTCGCGACCGGCTCGTATCCGTTCGTGCCGCCCATGGACGGGAGGGACCGCCGCGACTGCTTCGTCTATCGCACCATCGAGGACCTCGAGGTCATCACCGCGACGGCGCTGCGCTCGAAGGTGGGCGTCGTCATCGGCGGCGGCCTGCTCGGGCTCGAGGCGGCCAAGGCGCTCAAGGATCTCGGCCTCGAGACCCATATCGTCGAATCGGCCTCGCGCCTCATGGCCATGCAGCTGGACGACGCGGCCGGAAGGCTGCTGAAGCGGAAGATCGAGTCGCTCGGCGCCCGGGTCCACCTGCAGAAGACCACGAAGTCCATCAAGGAGGGGAGCGTCCGGAGGCAGAGACTGGAGTTCGGGGACGGGACTTCCCTGGAGACCGATCTCGTCCTTTTCTCCGCCGGCATCCGGCCGCGCGACGAGCTGGCGCGCCGCGCCGGATTGGCGGTCGGCGAGCGCGGCGGGATCCAGATCGACTCGCGCTGCCGCACGAGCAACCCGGACGTCTACGCCATCGGCGAGTGCGCGCTCTGGCAGGGGCGCACCTTCGGGCTGGTCGCGCCGGGCTACCAGATGGCCGAGGTCGCGGCGCGCAACCTCCTGGGCGAGGACGTGCACTTCCTCGGCGCCGACATGAGCACGAAGCTCAAGCTCATGGGCGTCGACGTGGCCTCGCTCGGCGACGCGCACGGCAGCACCCCCGACTCGCTGAATTACGTCTTCATCGACGAGGCCTCGGGCGTCTACAAGAAGCTGGTCACGACGAAGGAAAGGAAGCACCTGATCGGCGCCATCCTCGTCGGCGATACCTCCGACTACGGGGCGCTGCTGCAGCTGACGCTCAACGCGGTGCCGCTTCCCGAGCATCCCGAGGAGCTCATCCTGCCGCTGCGCCGGGGCGCCGGCAAAGGCATCGGCGTCGACGCGCTGCCGGACGAGGCCCTCATCTGCTCGTGCAACAGCGTCTCCAAGGGCCAGATCTGCGCCGCGGTGAAGGAAGGGTGCAAGTCGCTTTCTTCGTTGAAGGCGAAGACCGGCGCCGCCACGAGCTGCGGCGGCTGCGGGCCGCTCGCCAAGTCGATCATCGATGCGGAGCTCAAGAAGCAGGGCATCGCGGTGGCGAACCACCTCTGCGAGCACTTCGCCTTCTCCCGCCAGGAATTGTTCCACCTGGTCAAGGTGAACGGCATCAAGACCTTCGCCGGCCTGATTTCCGCGCACGGGAAAGGCAGGGGCTGCGACGTCTGCAAGCCGGCGGTGGCGTCGATCCTGGCCTCGTGCTGGGACGAGATGATCCTGAAGCCCGCGCACGCGCCGCTGCAGGACACGAACGACCGCTTCCTCGCCAACATGCAGAAGGACGGCACCTACTCGATCGTGCCGCGCGTCCCGGGCGGGGAGATCACCCCCGAGAGGCTCATCGTGCTGGGCCAGGTGGCGAAGAAGTTCGGCCTCTACACCAAGATCACGGGCGGTCAGCGCATCGACCTGTTCGGCGCGCGCCTGGAGCAGCTGCCGCTCGTCTGGAAAGAGCTCGTCGACGCGGGCTTCGAGTCCGGCCACGCGTATGGCAAGGCTCTGCGGACGGTGAAGTCGTGCGTGGGATCCACCTGGTGCCGCTACGGCGTCCAGGACTCGGTGAAGATGGCCATCGACCTCGAGAACCGCTATCGCGGCCTCCGCGCGCCGCACAAGCTCAAGATGGCCGTCTCGGGCTGCACGCGCGAGTGCGCGGAGGCGCAGGGCAAGGATGTCGGCGTCATCGCAACGGAGCGCGGCTGGAATCTCTACGTGTGCGGCAACGGCGGCATGAAGCCCCGGCATGCGGACCTGCTGGCCAAGGACCTGGCGGAAGAAGAGCTGATCCGGTTCATCGACCGGTTCCTCATGTTCTACATCCGGACCGCGGACCGGCTGCAGCGCACCAGCGTCTGGCTGGAGAACCTCGAGGGCGGCATCGAGTATCTGCGCGCGGTGGTCTGCGACGATTCGCTCGGCCTCGGCGCGGAGCTCGAGGCCGACATGGCGCGCCACGTCGAGACCTATGAGTGCGAATGGAAGAAGGCGCTCGAGAGCCCCGAGGTCCTGAGGCGCTTCCGGCACTTCGTGAACAGCGACGATCCCGACAGCGGCGTCGCGTTCGTGCAGGAGCGCGGCCAGGCGGTTCCGGCATGAAGGTCTGCCGCCTCGACGACATTCTGCCGGACACGGGCGTCTGCGCGCTCGTGAACGGCGCGCAGGTCGCCGTGTTCCGCATCGAGGACAAGGTCTACGCCATCGGCAATCGCGACCCGTTCTCCGGCGCGAACGTGCTCTCGCGCGGCATCGTCGGTGACCTGAACGGCGAGCTGGTCGTCGCATCGCCGGTCTACAAGCAGCACTTCAGCCTCGTCACCGGCCGCTGCGTCGAGGACGCCGCAGTAAGCGTGCCGGTCTATTGCGCCAGCCTGCGCGACGAAGACATCTTGATTGAAAACTAAAGGGAGAAAACTGAAATGTCCTACCTCGCCCCCTCCGAATTCGTGACGAAGATGGTCGACGCCGGAGAGGCGAAGATCTTCATGTCGACCCGCGACACGGTGATCCGCGCCTACATGGCCGGTGCCATCCTGGCGCTGGCGGCGTGGTTCGCCGTGACCATCAACGTCAGCACCGGGCAGCCGCTCGCAGGGGCGATCCTGTTCCCGGTCGGCTTCTGCATCCTGTACCTGCTCGGCTTCGACCTGCTCACGGGCGTCTTCGTCCTGACCCCGCTCGCGCTGATCGACAAGCGTCCCGGCGTCACGCTGAAAGGCGTGCTCAAGAACTGGTACCTCGTGTTCTCCGGCAACTTCGCGGGGGCCTTCACCGTGGCGCTGTTCATGGCCATCTACGTGACCTACGGGTTCTCGACCGAGCCGAGCGCGGTCGGCAAGGCGATCAGCGTGATCGGCGAGAACCGGACGCTCGGCTACGCGAAGTACGGCTTCGCCGGCATGCTGACGCTCTTCGTGAGAGGGATGCTGTGCAACTGGATGGTTTCCACCGGCGTGGTGGGCGCGATGATCTCCACCAACGTGAGCGGCAAGGTGCTGGCGATGTGGATGCCGATCATGCTGTTCTTCTACATGGTGTTCGAGCACTCCATCGTCAACATGTTCCTGTTCCCCTCCGGCTTGCTCCTCGGCGCGCACTTCACCTGGATGGACTACTTGCTGTGGAACGAGATCCCCACCGTGCTGGGCAACCTGGTCGGCGGGCTCTCGTTCACGGGCCTGACGCTGTATGCGACGCACGTGAAGACGGCGCCGAAGCGTGTTCTCCGACAAGTTGCCTGAGCCGAGGCTGAGGGTCTCGGTCGGGCAGCACTCGGAAAAAGGCCGCAAGCCGCTCAACCAGGACTTCTACGGCTGGCGCCTGCCGGAGGAGCCGCAGCTTTCCTCGAAAGGCATCGCGGTGGCGCTCGCGGACGGAATCGGCTCGAGCGAGGTGAGCCAGGTGGCGGCGGAGTTCGCGGTCATGGGTTTCCTCGACGACTACTACTGCACCTCAGAGACCTGGTCGGTGAGGAAGTCCGTCGACCGGGTGGTCGCCGCCACCAATTCCTGGCTGCACTCGCGCACGCACCAGAGCCCGTATCGCTACGACAAGGACCGCGGCTACGTCTGCACCTTCAGCGGGGTCGTCTTCAAGTCGACGACCGCGCACGTCTTCCACGTTGGCGACAGCCGCGTCTATCGCCTGCAGGGCAGCTCGCTCGAGCAGCTCACGCGCGACCACCGGACCTGGGTCTCCGGGGGCGAGAGCTATCTGAGCCGCGCGGTGGGCTTCAATCCCCAGGTCGAGATCGACTACCACTCGCTGGAGATCGAGCGCGGCGACGTGTTCCTGCTCGCGACCGACGGCGTCCACGAGCACGTGGACGGGCCGTTCGTCGCCGGCGCAATCCGGCAGGCGCAGGGCGACCTCGATGGCGCGGCGCGCGCCATCGTCGAGGAAGCGTACCGGCGCGGCAGCGCGGACAACCTCACCGTGCAGATCGTGGTCGTCGAGGACTTGCCCGAGCACGGCCTCTCGGAGCTCCAGCAGCAGCTTGCGCGTCTCCAGCCGGCGCCGCTACTCGAGGCGCGCGACGAGATCGACGGCTACCGCGTGGTGCGCGAGATTCACGCTTCGGCGCGCAGCCATATCTACCTCGCGGTGGACCTGGAGAGCGGCGCGCCGGTCGCGCTGAAGACGCCGTCCACCGAGCTGCACGCCGACGCGGAGCACCTCGAGCGCTTCCTGATG
>JBLNDP010000022.1:0-25358 GCA_050261755.1 Clostridia bacterium | reverse complement strand
GCCCTTCGTAACGGCCAGCCGGTGCGGCTGCAGTTCAATTCCCCGGTCGAATTCCATGACGTCCTGCGCACCGGTCCCTCGAGCTCCCTGCAGGTGCGCTTCGTCGACGAAGGTCTGATCTCCCTGCGCGAGAGCAGCGAATTTGCGATCGAGGATTACAAGTTCGCAGCAGAGCAGCCCGAGCAGGAAAGGGCTTTCTTCCGCCTCATCAAGGGCGGCTTCCGCTCGGTGACCGGTTTGATTGGGCGTGCGCGAAACGCGAACTACCGCGTGCAAACACAGACCGCGACCATCGGCATCCGCGGCACGGACTACGCAGCGAGGCTGTGTAGCGGCGGCGACTGCGGCAAGGACGTGAAGGACGGCCTCTACGGGACGGTTCTCGGCCTGTCACACGGTTCGAACCAGATCACCGTCCAGAATGAAGGGACGCCGCAGCCCAGGGTGTTCAGTATTGGCCAGCATTTCTACGTACCCGATGTGAGAACGCCGCCACAGCAGCTCCTGCAGCCGCCGACGTTCGTCTCCTTCACCCCGCAGGGCAAGGGGCAGGCGGCCCAGCAAGGCGGTCAGGGCAGCGGCGGCGAGCAGGCGAGCAGCTCGAGCGGTGTTTCCGCCGAGAGTCGTCCGCAGTCGCCCACCAGCCCGACGACCACCCAAATCCAGCTTGTGAGCAACACTCAGTACACGGTGACAAACACCGTCACGACCACGGGCACATCGGTCCTTCTCCCGACAGGGACAATCGGAGTCTTGGGCGGCTGGATCGAACCCGGCAGCACCGAGCCGAACGGCGGCGGCGGCCTCGTGCCGGCTAGTGTCATCACTTTCAGCAGCAGCGGCTTCCCTACCGCATTCCAGATTCCGTTTAACTGCGTTGGGCCGAATGGGGGCTGCAATAACCCTCCCAGCGCGACCTTGGGTGCTCCAATCGCCGGCAGCACTGGGGTCGGCTTCCCAGACGGTTCGGCTAATGGCATCTTCTGGGGACGTTGGGACACCGGAACCATTACATCAGGCGGTCAGACGTTCAATCTGAGTGCGTCGAACCAGGCGCACCTGATGTATGGCACGCTTACGCCTGCAGACGTCATCTCCGCTAAGAGCGGCTCGCTCACCTTGTTCAGTAGCTCCCTTGGGACGACGCCGACAAACCAAGTCGGCGAGCTAGGCAGTGGTTCGTTCCCGAGCATCGTGGTGAATTTCACCAATCGCACGGCGACGATATCGAGTGCGACCGTCTCGTTCACGAGCAACTTCTGGCAGATGCCGAGCGGAAGCGGGCCGATCACCGTCGTACCGGGCGCGGGTGCTTTCTTCCTTGTTCAGGGGAGCGGGACCAACGGCAGCGGCGGATGGACCTGCTCTGGAATCGGCTGTGGCAGCACCGTTGCCGCAAAAGCCGGCGGCATCTTCCTCGGCCCCGTCGGTGACCACGCGGGCGTGACGCTTTCCGCTGCTTCCGGGACAGCGCAGTTCAATACGGTGCGGGTCTACTGCCCGTCCGGCTGCTAGAAGCCTAGATTGCGTTCGCGCGCATCTCGGCGAGGCGCACGAGCTCTTCCCACATCCCCTCGGTCGGCTTGCGAAGGACGATCGAGGGGTCGGCGTCCATCACGAACCACGCGCCGCGGCGCATCTCGTCGGCGAGCTCGCCCGGCTGCCAGGTGACGAGGCCGGCGAGGAAGCGGGCGTGGGCCGGGTCGGTCTCGATCACGTGGTCCACCGTGTCGCCCTCGAAAGCGAGGTAGAGATCCGGCTTGAGGCGCAGCGACTTGCCCCCGGGGCTCGTCTTGCTCTGCACGAGGGCGAAGAGGACGGTGGCGTTGTTCGGGCCGCCGACGTAGACCGGGTCGGGCACCTTCTTCGACGGTCCGTGCTCGGGGAAGAGCTGGCCGAGCGTCACCTTCGTCGGCCGGTTGAGGATGAGGCCGATGTGCTGGTCGTTGCCGATCGGCCGCACGAGCAGCACCGTGTGCCGGTAGAAGGGATCGGTGAGCTGGCGGCGGGCGACGAGGACCTTTGCCGTGGCGACGTCCTGGGCGGCCGCGGGCACCGCGGCAAGCAGGAACAGGAGGACGAGCAGGGCGTTGCGCAAGGCGTTCATGACTTGGTCTCCCGCGGCGGTCAGGAGATCATGGGCGGGGAATGTGTCCCCCGCGCCGAGCGCGCCTAGTCCGCTCGGCCCGTCAATCCGGGGCGGTTCCCTCGATTTTCGCGCGGAGGCAGGCGAGATACGCGGCCGCATCCGGCGGCTGGCTGTGCCGCTGCGCCCGCCACACCGTTTCCGCCAGGCACTCGATCGCTTCGTGCAACGCCGCGTGCCGATCGCCTTTCGTCTTCAGGATCTCGGCAAAAAGAAAAGCGATTCCGGGCGGTTGATCAATGGAGAGCTGCTCCGCGAGCGCGATGTGGAGGCTCATGTGCAGGAACGGGTTCGTCTCGTCCGTGTAGTCCTTGTCGCGAAAGCGCTCGGGGTGGTCGAGCGCGCCGTGATACTCCGGATGCAGGAGGATCGCCTCCAGCGCCAGCGTCTCGGCGCCCGCGAGCGGCTGGCCGGCGCGGTACTTCCGCCACGTCCCGAAGAAAAGCTCGCGCACCTGCTCGCGCGTCGGGCTAAACATCCTTCGTCTTCGGCTTGAACTCGCACAGGTCGCGGATCAGGCAGCGCGGGCAGCCCGGCTTGCGCGCGAGGCACACGTAGCGGCCGTGCAGGATGAGCCAGTGGTGCGCGTCGTGGAGGAACTCCTCCGGCGTGAACTTGAGGAGCTTCTGCTCCACCTCCAGCACGTCCTTCCCAGGCGCGAGGCCGGTTCGATTCGCCACGCGGAAAATGTGCGTGTCGACCGCCACCGTGGGCTGGCCGAAGGCGGTATTGAGCACCACGTTGGCGGTCTTGCGGCCGACGCCGGGAAGCGCTTCGAGCGCCTCGCGGTCGGCGGGGACCTCGCCGCCGTGCTTCTCCAGCAGCAGCTTCGAGAGCGCGACCACGTTCTTGGCCTTCATTCGATACAGGCCGATCGTCTTGATGTAGCGCTCGAGCCCGGCGACGCCGAGCGCGGCCATCCTCTGCGGCGTGCCGTGGTCCTTGAAAAGCGCCTCGGTCGCCTTGTTCACCGACTTGTCGGTCGCCTGCGCCGAGAGCACCACGGCGACGAGAAGCTGGAACGGCGTGCCGTAGGTGAGCTCGGTCGTGGGATGCGGGTTCGCGTCCCGCAACCGCTCGTAAATCTTGCGCCGCTTCTCCGGGTTCATGCGCGCTTGCGGCGCACGAGCGCCGCGGCGATGAGCGCCTTGGGATCCGCCGGTCGCGCCCGGCGGGCAGCGCTCGCCAGCCTCGCTTTGCGAGCGAGCGCGCGCCGCTTGACGCCTCGCTGCGCCTCCTCGCTCCAGGGTTGCGCCGGAACGAGCTCGATGCAGTCGACGGGGCAGGCGGGAAGGCAGAGGTCGCAGCCGATGCACCAGGGCTCGACGACGGTGTGCATCAGCGCCTGCGCGCCCACGATCGCATCCACGGGGCACGCGGCGATGCAGCGCGTGCAGCCTATGCACTTCGCCTCGACGATGCGAGCGACGGCCTTGCGCCTCATAGCGGCGAATAGGCGCGGCGCGTATCGCGCGCGAGCTGCTGGTGCGTCACCTTGCCGGCGTGCACCTGGAAACCGGTCCGCAGGTCGTCATCGACGGCATTGTTGGCCAGCTGCGCGACGAAAGGAAGCGCCGCCTGCTCGAGCGCCAGGCTCGCGGTGCGGGCGCAGGCGGCCGGCATGTTCGGCACGCAGTAGTGCACGACGCCTTCCTCCACGTACGTGGGTGCGCTGTGCGACGTCGGCCGCGACGTCTCCGCGATGCCGCCTTGGTCGATGCCGACGTCCACCAACACCGAACCGCGCCGCATGCGGGCAAGCATGTGTCTCGTGATGAGCTTCGGTGACATCTGGCCCGGCGTGAGCACTCCTCCCACGACCAGGTCCGCGTCGCGGACCGCTCTGTCGAGTTCCTCCGTGCCGGTGCTGAAGTTCACGTGGGGAAAGGCATTGCGGAGGGGAGGGAACCGTTTCGTGGACTTGGCGAAGACCGTGACGTTCGCGCCCATGCCATGCGCCACGCGAAGCGTATTGGAGCCGACATTGCCGGCGCCGAGGATGACCACCTTTCCGGGTGCGACGCCATCCAGGCCGGAAAGCAGGACGCCGCTGCCGCCGTTCTGCGTCTGGAGGAACCAGGCGCCCACTTGCACGGCGAGGCGCCCGGCGATCGCCGACATGGGGGCAAGGATCGGCAGCCGCCCGCCGGCCTGCCCGACCGTCTCGAAGGCGACGAACGTGGCGCCCGAGGCGAGCGCGGCATCGAGGAGCTCGGGCTCCGGGCCGAAATGCTGGAAGCCGAAGACGGTCTGGCCGCGCCGCGGCTTGCCGTATTCGGAAGGCTGGAGCTCCTTGACCTTGACGACGAGGTCGCACTGCCACGCGTCCCCCGCCACCGCGCCGGCGCGCAGGTACTCGGCGTCCGCGAAGCCGCTGCCCACGCCGGCGGCGGGATCGAATACGACCTCGTGTTTCGAGCGCAAGAGAAAAGAGACACCGGCCGGCGTGAGCGCCACCCGCCGCTCGCCGTCCTTTACTTCGCGCGCAAGGCCGATGCGCATTCGGCGACGAGCTCCGGGCCGCGGTAGATGAGGCCCGTGTAGAGCTGCACGAGGGTGGCTCCGGCGGCGCGCTTCTCGGCCGCGTCGGCGCCGGAAAGGATGCCGCCGGCGCCAATCAGGGGCACCTCGTTCTGCAGATGAAAAGCAAACCTGCGGAGAACTTCCGTGGACTTCGTTTTCACCGGCGCGCCCGACAAGCCGCCCGCTTCCCGGGAGAGAGGCGACGATTCCACGCCTTCGCGCGACACCGTGGTGTTGGTGGCGATCACCGCGTCGAAGCGGTGCCGCCGAACGGCATCGGCGATATCGCGGATGTCGTCGTCCTGCAGGTCCGGCGCGACCTTGAGGGCGAGCGGCACGCGCTTGCCGTGCTTCTGCTCCAGGACGGTTCTTCTTGCAGTCAATCTTTGCAGCAGCGCCTCCAGCGAAGATTTCTCCTGCAGGGACCGGAGCCCCTTGGTGTTCGGCGAGGAGATGTTCACCGTGACGTACGACGCGTGAGCGTAGACCTTGTCCAGCCCGATCTCGTAGTCGTCCACCGCGCGCTCGGGCGGCGTGTCGGCGTTCTTGCCGATGTTGATGCCGACGATGCCGTGCCACCGCGCGCGCTCGCGGTTGCGCAGGAATTGGTCGACGCCGACGTTGTTGAAGCCGAACCTGTTGATGAGCCCCTGCTGATCGACAAGACGGAAAAGCCGCGGCCTGGGATTGCCGGGCTGGGGCCGAGGCGTCACCGTGCCCACCTCGAGGAAGCCGAAGCCGAGGTTCGCGAGCGCGTCGATATGCGCAGCGTCCTTGTCCAGGCCTGCGGCCAGGCCCACCGGATTGGGGAATTCAAGGCCCATGGCGCGTACGGGATTTTCAAAAGAAGATCTCTTTTGAAAAAGCAATGGCGAAAAAGCATCCGCCAGCCCGAGCGTTAGCCGATGGGCGGTTTCGGGATCGAGCGCGAAAAGGAATGGCCGGGCGAGGCGGTAGAGGCTCAAGCCCGCGCGTCGTCGACCATGCGGCCGCGCAGGCGGCGCCAGGCGCCGCCCACGAAGCCCTCGATCGGCGAGAACTTGGACTTGTAGGCCATCTTCGGGCTCTCGCGGATCCAGTAGCCGAGGTACAGGTACGGGAGCCCGAGCGCCTTGCACGACTCGATCTGCCACATCACGTTGTAGGTGCCGAAGCTCGCGGTGCGGCGCTCCGGCTCGTAGAACGTATAGACGGAGGAGAGGCCGTCCGGCAGGTAGTCGACGATCGACACCATGACGAGCTGGCCATGGTCGCGGAACTCGACCAGGCGCGTATCGACGCGGCTCTGCAGCAGGAAGTGCGAGTACTGGTCGCGGCTGTCGTTGTCCATGCCGCCGCCCGAGTGGCGCCGCGACTGGTAGCGCAGGTAAAGCGCGTAGTGCTCGAGGCGGAACTTGAGCGGCTGCGCCTGGGCGGTGAGGCCCTGGTGCTGCTTCCAGGCGCGGCGCTGCGAGCGGTTGGGGTCGAACTCCGCGACCGGGATGCGCACCGGCACGCAGGCGCGGCAGCTGTCGCAGTGCGGGCGATACGTGAAGATGCCGCTGCGGCGGAAGCCGGTCTTGACGAGGTCGCCGTAGAGCTCGGTGTTGATGAGGTGGCTGGGCGTCGCGACCTGCGAGCGCGCCATCCTGTCGGGCAGATAGCTACACGGATAAGGCGCCGTGACGTAGAACTGCAGGACTGCGTGCGGAAGATCGTTCAGCCTCGACACTCAGTTACCTTCCGCTTTCAGGGTCCATTTCATGGGCGGCTCGGGGTAGTTTACCAATGCCGACACCGCGCGCAAGAAAGCGCGCCGCGGGATTTCGCGGCCGCCCAGCGACGCGAGCAGCGGCGTGTTCATCTGGCAGTCGATGAGGGGGAATCCCTTTCGCTCGAGCGTGCGCACGAGGTGGACAAGCGCCACCTTGGAAGCATCGGTCGCCCGGGAGAACATCGACTCGCCGTAGAACATGCGGCCGATGGCCACGCCGTAGAGCCCGCCCACCAGCTCGCCCGCGTGCCAAGTCTCGAAGCTGTGGGCATGGCCCGACTCGTGCAGCGCGAGGTAGGCGCTGCGCATCGCCGGGCTGAGCCAGGTGCCGGCGGCGTCCTTGCGCGGCGCGGCGCAGCCCTTGAGCACCTCGCGGAACGCCGTGTCGATGCGCAGCTCGAACCCCTTGTTGCGCAGGTTCTTTGAGAGCGAGCGGGAGACCTTCAGCTCCTCGCAGTAAAGCACCATGCGCGGATCGGGCGACCACCAGAGGATCGGCTCGCCGCGCGAGTACCACGGGAAGACCCCATGCCGGTACGCCTCCAGGAGGCGCGGGAGGGCGAGGTCGCCGCCGGCGCAGAGCAGGCCGTTCGGCTCCCGCAACGCCCTTTCCACGGGGGGGAAGGGATCGTCGCGGGCAATCCAGGTCAGCACTGAACCTGTTGCCTGCAGTAGTTCTCGAGCGGGCGCACGACGCAGCTGCCGCCCGCGGCGCGGCGCGTCTGGCCGCCCATCTCCATGGCGAGCTTGAACTCGTACTTCTGGAAGAACTCGTCGAACATCTCGCCGCCGGCGGTTCCCACCGCGTACAGCTCGTCGGTCCTGGCATCGTGCTCGAGAAGGATCGCTGCGAGGGGCTGCGGCGCGGGGCCGGCGACGACGCGCGCTCCCTCGGCCGGGTCGTACTGGCTGTGCTCGGAGCAGCAATGGATCACGGCGGCGTGCTTGTTCGCCGGCGTACGCTCCGGGCGGAAGCTGATGAAGCTGATGTCGCGCGTCGGGTAAGTGAGCTTGTGCGCGCAGATGGCGGAATAGGCGACCACCGAGCGTCCCGGCCCCACGCCGCCGTTCCATTCGTAGGGCCGGTTGTCGACGGTCTTGAGCCGCGCGCCGTTCGCCGGCCGGCCGAGGTTGAGGAGGAAGCAGGGCGTCGCTTCGTAGGGATAGTTGAAGACGAGGTTGCGGTTCACGGGAATTCCCTTGGCGAGCATGGGCTTCCCGGACTCGTCGAGCAGCTTGGCCTTGGCGTACAGGTGCGCTCGCGTGTCGGCGGGAAGCGCCGGCGTGCTCGCCGCCGCGGCGGAGGCCACGCACGCCTTGAGAAAGTCGCGTCGTTCCATGCGGCGATTGTAATATCGCCGGCAAGAACGTCATCGCGGCCGGAAGGGGGCGGCATGATCCGATTCGTGCTCGTTGCCGCGCTCGCATTCGGCGGCTATTGGTTCTTCCTGCGCGGCGGCTGCGGCACTCGCGGCGCCGTGGCCTGCCCGCCCGCCGCCCTAGAGGAGGGCGTGGGGACCACCCTCGCGCGCGGCGACGTCTGTCCCTCGTCCGGATACCTGTGCTACGAGCGCAAGGGATCGTTCCAGCTCGGGCGCTGGCAGCTGGACAAGGGGAAGCTTCGCGTGCGCGTGTCGATGCCCGACTTCGCCAAGGGCGCGCTCGCCAAGGAGATCCGCGACGTCGTGATCGAGGGTATCCAGGCGTGGGACGGCCACCCGTTCCCGATCGTCGTCGACACGGGCGCCATCCCCTGGCATGGCTGGGACGTGAACGTCGTTTGGTCGGTCGGCCTCTACAACGCGGCCGCGGGGCAGATGCGCGTGGGCTGGAACGTCGACGGCAAGCGCATCGATTTCAACACCGACGGCCTCGCCATCGTGGTGCCGCCGGCGCTCGGGCGCAGCCTCGACGAGGCCTCCGCGGAATGGATCCGCGCGGTCGCGACGCACGAGATGGGGCACGCACTCGGCCTCACGCACAGCGACAACGCCAACGACGTGATGTACTTCCAGATGCTGCCCGGCGCCAAGCAGCGCACCATCACGCCGCGCGACCTCGAGACGGTCGACGCCCTCTACCAGCTTCCCAACGGCGCGACCGTTCAGTAAGGCTTTCCGCCCCTCCGGCGACGAACGCGCGCGGCCGATGCATGGGCATTGGCTCGCCTACCCAAAAGGAGACGAACTAGTGAAAACCCTCATCGCATCGATCGCTGCGGCTGTCGTCGCGCTCGCCGCCGTTCCCGCGCTCGCCCAGAACAGCATGGACAAGGGCATGGACAAGGGCGGCATGGAGAAAGGAGGCATGGAAAAGCAAGGCATGGAAAAGCCCAAGCACAAGGCGAAGAAGAAGTCCGACAAGATGGCCCATGACGGCATGGCCAAGAAGGACAAGATGGACAAGATGGAGAAGAAGGACGGCATGGCCAAGTAGCCGCCGTTTGACGTGCATCAAGGCACTGCCTCCAGCCGGAGGCAGTGTCAGGACGTCGCCAACCTGGAGGAGGACGTCCTATGGAACAGAACGTCGGAGCGCTCGACCAGACCCTGCGCGTAGGCCTCGGCTTCGCGCTTCTCTTGTTTGCTTTCCTCGCCAAGCCGCCGGTCAGCGCGATTCTCTATGCCGGCTTCCTGGTGTTTGCCATCACCGGCTTCACCGGCAGGTGCATGCTCTACAAGCCGCTGGGCATTTCTACCTGCGGCAAAGAAGAACGCTAGCGTTTGTCGCGTCGCAAAACGAAATCGGAGCACGTCCCCGATTTCCGGCTTATTTGCGTCCGGCGCCCGCTTTCAGCCACTGGCTGTAGCCGTACGCGACCAGGGCGAAGTTCGGGAGCATGAACAGGAGATAGAGGCCGCCTGAGACCCAGATCGGCAGGGTCCGGAAGGTGTCGCCGAAGACCGCCTTCAGCAGCCAGATGCCGCCGAACGTGTAGACCAAGGCCGCCACGTAGCAGATGACGGCCTTGGCTCTTGCCTTCATGGCCGCCCGCTAGAGGTTGTAGCCCTTCTCGTTGTGCAGGACGGTGTCGAGGCCCTCGGTCTCTTCCTCGGCGGTGACGCGCATGCCGGCGAGCGCGTCGGAGGCCTTGAGGAGGACGATGCTGATGAGGCCGGACCAGGCGCCGATGGCGAGGATGCCGATGAGCTGGGTCACGACCTGGTCGCCCATGGTCTTGCCCTCGGGATAGCCGACCCCGCCGAGCGCGGCGGAGGCGAAGATGCCGGTGAGGATCGTGCCGAGGATGCCGCCGACGCCGTGCACCGGGAAGACGTCGAGCGAGTCGTCGATGTGCAGGGTGCGCTTCATGTAGTTCGTGGCGAAGAAGCACACGGTGCCCGCGGCGAGGCCGATGACGATCGCCCCCATCGGTCCCACGAAGCCGGACGCCGGCGTGATGGTGCCGAGGCCGGCGACGACGCCCGTGACGATGCCGAGCACCGAGGGCTTGCCGTAGCGGATCCACTCCAGCGCCATCCAGGCCATGGCGCCGCTCACGGCGCCGATGTGGGTAACGAGCATGGCCATGCCCGCGGAGCCGTCAGCCGCGAGTGCGCTGCCGGCGTTGAACCCGAACCAGCCGAACCAGAGCATGCCGGCGCCCGTGACGGTCATCGTCATGTTGTGCGGCATCATGGCCGTCTCCGGAAAGCCGCGGCGCCGGCCGAGCAGGAGGGCGGAGACGAGCGCGGCGATGCCGGCGTTCAGGTGCACGACCGTGCCGCCGGCGAAGTCCATGAGCCCCATCTTGGCGAGCCAGCCGTCGCCCCACACCCAGTGCGCGACCGGGCAATAGACGAGGATGAGCCAGAGCAGGCTGAAGACGAGCATGCCGGAGAAGCGCACGCGCTCGGCGTAGGCGCCGATGATGAGCGCCGGCGTGATGATGGCAAATGTCATCTGGTACATCGCGAACACGGTCTCCGGGATCGTTCCCTTGACCGCCTTGAAGTCCACGCCGGCGAGGAACGACTTGCCGAGCCCGCCCCAGAAGCCCTGCTGCGCGCCGCCGTCGCCGAAGGCGATGCTGTAGCCGACCACCACCCAGGCGAGCGTGACGATGCAGGTGATCGCGAAGCACTGCATCAGGATCGAGAGGACGTTCTTGCCGCGGGCGAGCCCACCGTAGAAGAGGGAGAGGCCCGGCAGGGTCATGAAGAGCACGAGGCACGAGGCGCTCAGCATCCAGGCGGTGTTCGCGGGGTCCATCTTGGGCGGCTCGGCAGCGAGCGCGGCGGGTGCCTGCACCAGGATGATCGCGAGCAGGAGAAAACGGTGCGCGAACGGACGCAGGAATTTCATGGACCTTCCCCTTTTTGCTTGTTCTTGGTGCCCTCTTCGCACCGGAACAAAGCATACCGCATCCTGCCGGGGCGTCGCGGCTACCCGGGCGCGATGTCCTCGGCGTGGAAGCCGAAGGAGCCCTTTGCGCGGTCGGCGAACCAGAGCTTCAGCGTGAGCCCGACGGTGCGGAACGCGATCTCCTTCCACGGAATCGCCGCTTCGTCGTAGAGCGCGACCTCGAGCGACTCCTCGCCGGGGCTGAAGTCGAGGTCGAGCAAGCGTGCCCGGTAGAACAGATGCACCTGGTTCACGCGCGGCACCGAGACGAGGCTGAACGGCGCCAGGAGCTCGATGCGCGCGCCGGCTTCCTCTCGCGTCTCGCGCAGCGCGCCCGCGCCGGCCGTCTCGTCGTTCTCCATGAAGCCGGCCGGCAGGGTCCAGTAGCCGTAGCGCGGCTCGATGGCGCGGCGGCAGAGCAGGATGCGCCCCTCGTGCTCGGGGATGGCGCCGACGACGAGCAGCGGGTTCTGGTAATGCACGATGCCGCACTGGTCGCACACGAAGCGCGGAAGGCTGTCGCCCGGCGGCACGCGCCGCGCGACCTGCGAGCCGCAATACGAGCAGAACTTCACGCGAGGTCCGCGAGCGAGCGGATGATCGCGTCAGGCGTGAAGCCGAGGCGGTCGAGCGGCGCGCCCGCGCGGTTGATCCAGAACACCCTGAAGCCGAACGACTTGGCGCCGAGCGCGTCCCAGCAGTTGGACGAGACGAAGCCGACGCGCTCCTTCCCGGCGGACAGCTTCTCGACAGCAAGCTGGTAGACCTGCGGCGCGGGCTTGTACACCTTCAGCGCGTCGACCGAAAGCACCGCAGCGAGCTTCAGGCCCGATTGCGCGACCAGCGGATCGAGCATGTCCGGGGAGCCGTTGGAAAGGATGGCGCATTTCAAGCCTCCCAGCCTTTCCATTTCCTTCGCCACTTCAGGGAAGAGAGAAAGACGGCGATATTCGTCCATGAGGCCGTCGGCGTGCTCGCGGGAGAGGTCCAGCTTCATGGCCTCGCACGTGTGCTCGAGCGACTCGCGCGTGACTTGCGAGAAAGGCGCGTAGCGGCCCATGAGGCTGCGCAGCCACGTGTATTCGAGCTGCTTGGAGCGCCACGCGGCGGAGAGGGCGGTGCCTTTTCCCGGCCAGCACGCATCGCAGCGCCGCACGACCGAGTGGACGTCGAAAAGCGTGCCATACGCATCGAAGACGAGGGCATCGAGCCCGGCGAGCCGCGAGGAAGTCACCATGGGGCCGATGTTAAACTGCCCCGCACCGTGACGCAGCCCTCGAGCATCGTTACGCAGCCCGCGCCCACGCCGCCCGCCCGCGAATGGTTCTGGCGCGTGCTCGCCGGCCTGATGCTCGTCATGGCGGCCTGGGTCGCGTGGGTCGCGTACCAGATCATGCCATCTGCCGTCGTTACGCCCGCCGCCTACGATGCGCTCTCGCAGGCGCGCGCGCACAACGTCCAGCAGGGCGTCATCCGTCCCGCCGAGCCCCCCATGTTCGCCGAGTCGAAGGACAGCGCACGGCTGCGACTCGCGGAATCCATCCAGACGCCGATCGAGACCAAGTGAAAGACCGGTACGACGAGCTCTATGGCGGCTTTCGCTGGGACGTGCCGGCGCGCTACAACATCGCCCAGGCGTGCTGCGGCCGCTGGGCCGGCGACGCCTCGCGCGTCGCGCTCTTCTGGGAGGACGAGTCCGGCGCGACCGCGAAGCTGACCTTCGGCGAAGTGCAGTCCGCGGCGAATCGCCTGTCCAACGCCTTGCGGGGCCTTGGCGTGCAGAGAGGAGACCGGGTCGCCTTGTTGCTGCCCCAGCGGCCCGAGACGGCCATCGCCTACATCGCCGTCTTCCAGATGGGCGCGATCGCGCTGCCGCTCTCGCACCTCTTCGGCCCCGAAGCGCTCGAGTACCGGCTGCACCACGCGGAAGCGAGCGTGGCGATCGCCGAGCCGACCACCCTTGCGAACCTTTGGGCGGTCAGGGACAAGGTGCCGAGCCTGAAGCACGTCATCGGCGTGGGCGGGGCGCGCGAAAATGGCGTTCACGCCTATGAAGGGCTGCTGGAAAAGGCCAGCGCAGCGTTCCAGGTAGTCGATACAAAGGCAGAAGATCCGTCGCTCATCATCTATACCAGCGGAACGACCGGCGCGCCCAAGGGCGCGCTGCATGCGCACCGCGTGATGCTCGGCAACATGCCGGGCTTCGACTACTCGCACGATTTCTTCCCGCAGCCCGGCGACATCTTCTGGTCGCCCGCCGATTGGGCCTGGGCGGGGGGGCTGTTCGATGCGCTCCTGCCGAGCTGGCACCATGGCGTGCCGGTGCTCGGCTACCGGGGCAAGTTCGACGCCGAGAAGGCCTACTACCTTCTCGAGAAGTACGGCATCCGCAGCACGTTCCTTTTCCCGACCGCGCTCAAGCTCATGATGAAGGCGTACCCGGAGCCGCGGAAGAAGTTCAAGATCGACCTGCGGAGCATGATGAGCGCCGGCGAGGCGGTGGGCGTGACGGTGCACGAATGGGCGCGCGAGCAGCTCGGCGTGACGATCAACGAGATGTTCGGCCAGACCGAGATCAACTACGTGGTCGGCAATTCGCATACCGCCTGGCCGGCCAAGCCTGGCTCCATCGGCCGGCCGTATCCGGGGCACGTCGTGGCGGTGATCAACGAAGAAGGCAAGGAGGTTCCACGGGGCGAGCTCGGCGAGATCGCGGTGAAGAAGGGCCGGGATCCGGTCTTCTTCCTCGAGTACCTCAAGAACCCGCGGGCGACCCGGGACAAGTTCATCGGCGACTGGGCGGTGACGGGCGACCAGGGCCGCATGGACGAGGACGGCTACCTCTGGTACCAGGGCCGCAGCGACGACGTGATCAAGAGCTCCGGGTACCGCATCGGCCCGGCCGAGATCGAGAACTGCCTGGTCAAGCATCCGGCGGTGGCCAATGCCGCGGTGATCGGCAAGCCCGACGAAGCCCGCGGGGCGATCGTGAAGGCCTTCATCGTCCTCCAGCCGGGCCACAAGCCCGGAGAGGAGCTCATCGAAGAGATTCAAAAGCACGTCCGCGGGCGCCTCGCGCCGTATGAATATCCCCGCGAGATCGAGTTCATCGACGCGCTGCCCATGACCACCACGGGCAAGGTGCAGCGCAAGGAATTGCGCAAGCGCGAAGAAGCGAAGAGCGCCGGCCGGGCGTGAAGCGCCTGCTGCTCCTCGGCGCAGGGCATGCGCACGCCGTCGCCCTGGAGCGCTTCGCGCGAAAGCCCCTGCCTTCGGGCGTCTCCGTCGCCCTCGTCACGCCGCGGCCGCGGCAGATCTATTCCGGCATGGTGCCGGGCTACCTCGCGGGGCACTACCGTCGAGACGAGATCACGGTCGACTGCGCCGCCATGGCGGCGCGCGCGCAAGCCGAGCTGGTCCTCGGCACGGCGGCCGCGATCGATACCGCACGCTCGCGCGTGCGGCTCGAGGGCGGCGGCGAGCTCGAATACGACGTCCTCTCCATAGACGTCGGCGCCGCGACCGAGCTGTCGCTGCCGGGCGCCGCCCTCGCCATTCCCGTGCGGCCGCTGCCCGACTTCCTCGCCGGCATCGAAGCCCTGGAAGGGGGCAAGGTGGCGATCGTCGGCGGCGGTGCGGCCGGGGCGGAGGTCGCCATGGCGCTCGCGCACGCGGGCTTCGGCGTCGCGCTCTACTACGATGCGCCGATGGAACCGGCGCTCGCCGGCGCGGTGCGCGCCAGCCGGGTCGAGGCGCGCATCGGCGCCGCGGTCACGGGCATCGCGCCGGGACTCGAGGTGACCACCAAATCTACACACGCGCGCTTCGACGCCGTCGTGCTCGCCACGGGCCCTGCGCCGCATTCATGGCTGCGCGGCTCGAGCCTCGCACTCGACGAGCGCGGCTTCCTTCTCACGGACCGCGCGCTGCGAAGCGCGTCGCATCCCGGGGTATTTGCCGTCGGCGATTGCGCGACACTGCGTGACGCGCCGCTGGCGAAGTCCGGCGTGCACGCGGTGCGCCAGGGCCCGGTGCTCGAGAACAACCTGCGCGTCGCGCTCGGCGAGGAAGGTCGCATGAAGGACTACACTGCGCCGGCCAGAACATTGATGCTCGTCTCCTGCGGCGAGAAGCGCGCGCTCGCGATGTGGGGTGGCGCGCGCGCGAGCGGGCGCCTTCTGTGGCGCGTGAAGGACCGCATCGACCGTCGATGGATCGCGCGGTTTCGCTAAGCGAGTTTCGCGCGGAACGCTTGCGGTTGTAGCCCCTACAAGCGATTCGAAAGTTTTACTGATCCGCCGCGCTCTGCGCGGATCGCCAGGAAAATCATTCCCATAGTGAAGCGAGGCGCGAGCGTTAGCGCGCGCGGCCTTGGAACAGGCTTTGCTCAAGGCCCTCATCTTCCTAGCGAGGGCTCATGGCGAAAAGAATCGCGCTCATCAGTGAACACGCGTCGCCGCTCGCCGCGGCAGGCGGAGTGGACAGCGGCGGGCAGAACATCTACGTGGCGAACGTCGCGCGGCAGCTCGCGCACCTCGGCTACGCGGTCGACGTCTTCACGAGGCGCGACGCGCCCGAGCTGCCCGCGGTGGCCGACTGGCTGCCGGGCGTACGGATCGTGCATGTTCCCGCAGGGCCGGCGAGCGTAGTGGAGAAGGAGCGCCTGCTTCCGCACATGAAGGACTTCGCCGCCTTCGTCGCGGACTTCGCGCGGCGCGCCGCCGCGCAAGGGGAAGGCTATGCGCTCGCGCACGCGAACTTCTTCATGTCGGGCCTGTGCGCGCTGGACCTGAAGCACGAGCTCGGATTGCCGTTCGTGGTCACGTTCCACGCGCTCGGCCGAGTGCGCCGGCTGCACCAGGGCGAAGCGGACCGCTTTCCGCCCGAGCGCCTGGCGATCGAGGATGCGGTCATCGAGGGCGCCGAGCGGGTGATCGCCGAATGCCCGCAGGACCGCGCCGACCTGGCGACGCTGTACGCCGCCGATCCGTCCCGCGTCACGATCATTCCGTGCGGCTTCGATCGCGCGGAGTTCTGGCCGGTGCCACGCGCTCTCGCGCGCCGCACGCTTGGCTACCGCATGGAGGAGCGCATCCTCCTCAATATCGGCCGGCTCGTGCCGCGCAAGGGCGTGGACAACGCCATCCGCGGCCTGGGGCGCCTCGTGCGAAGCCACGGCATCGACGCGCGCCTGGTGATCGTCGGCGGCAACTCGGACCTGCCGCATCCCGATAACACGCCGGAGATCGGCCGGCTGCGCGCCCTCGCGGAAGAAGAGGGCGTCGGCGCGCGCGTCACGTTTACCGGCAGGCGCAGCCGCGAGTTCCTGAAGCTTTACTACAGCGCCGCGGACCTCTTCGTCACCACGCCCTGGTACGAGCCGTTCGGCATCACGCCGCTCGAGGCGATGGCTTGCGGCGTCCCGGTCGTCGGATCGGACGTGGGCGGCATCCGCTTCAGCGTCGCCGATGGCGTCACCGGCGCGCTGGTGCCGCCCAATGACCCCGACGCTCTGGCGGCACGCCTTGCCGAGCTCTACCGCGACCCGGACACGCGGCGCGAATACGGCCGCAACGGGCAACGCCGCGTGAACGCCCAGTTCACCTGGCAGAAGGTCGGCCGCGCCATCGCGACGCTCTACGAGCAGGTGGCCGCGGAGCGCGCCCGCCGGCCGTCCCGCTACGCGGTCGCCGCCTGATGTCCACGCTGGAAGGAAAGCTCGCGCTGGTCACGGGCGGCGGCCGTGGCCTGGGCGCCGCGATCTGTCGGGAGCTGGCGCGCGGCGGGGCGACCGTGGCCGTGGCGGACCGCGATGCGGACGGCGCCGGGCGCGTCGCCGCGGAGATCGAGAAGGCAGGCGGGCGCGCGAGCGCGCTGCGCCTCGATGTGGGCGACGCCGCGGCGGCGGAGTCGGCGCTGCGCGGCCTCGATCGCGTGGACGTCCTCGTCAACAACGCCGCCATCGACCACACGCTGCCGGTCGACGAGCTCTCGCTCGCGCAATGGGACGCCGTGATGCAGGTCAACCTGCGCGGGCCGTTCGTCATGTCCAGGCTCGCCGCGGCGCGCATGAAGGGGCAGGGCGGCGGCCAGATCGTCAACATCGCCTCGACGGCCGCCAAGCGGGCGTGGCCCAACGCGAGCGCCTACCACGCGAGCAAATGGGGCCTGCTCGGCCTTTCGCACGCGCTGCACGCGGAGCTCCGGCCGCACGGAATCAAGGTGAGCGCGATCGTCGCCGGCGGCATGCGCACGCCCTTCCTCCTCGATCGCTTTCCGGACATCGATCCGGGCGTGCTGCAGAATCCTGCGAACGTCGCGGCGACCGTGCGATTCCTCCTCACGCTGCCGGCCGAGACGGTGATTCCCGAGGTCATGGTGATCCCGATGCGCGAGACCTCGTGGCCGTGACGCCCGCGGTGTTCCTCGACAAGGACGGTACCCTCGTCGAGGACGTGCCGTATAACGTCGATTCCGCGCGCGTGCGGCTCGGGCCGGGCGCCGAGGCGGCGGTCCGCAGCCTCGCCGCGCACGGCTACCGACTCATCGTCGTCTCGAACCAGGGCGGCGTGGGCCTCGGGCGGCTGCGCGAGACCGACCTCGTGGTCTTGAACGGCCGCCTGCAGCGCCTGCTGGACGGCGCGCTCGCCGGCTTCTACTACTGCACGCACCACCCGCGCGCAGGATGCGATTGCCGCAAGCCGCGGCCCGGCCTCATCTTCCGCGCGGCCGCCGAGCAGCGGCTCGACCTCGCGCGCTCCTGGATGATCGGCGACATCCTCGACGACGTGGAGGCGGGGCGGCGCGCCGGCTGCCGCACGTGCCTGATCGACAACGGCAACGAAACCGAGTGGAAGCGTGGCGCGGCGCGCGAGCCGCACCACGTTGCCGCGGACCTCGCCGCTGCCGCGGCGCACATCGTCGGCCGATGACCGCGGACTGGAAGGGAGTGCGGCGCCTGCTCTGCGTGCGGCTGGACAGCCTCGGCGACGTCCTCATGACGACGCCCGCCCTGCGCGCATTCCGGGAGTCGCTTCCGGACTGCCGCATCACGCTGCTCAGCTCCGCCTCCGGCGCCGCCGCGGCGCGCTACGTGCCGGAAGTCGATGAGGCGATCGTCTTTGCGGCTCCGTGGATGAAGGTAAATGGCGCCGATCCGCAGGCCGATATGAGATTCATCGAGGCACTACGCGGCAATCGCTTCGACGCCGCAGTCATCTTCACCGTCTACAGCCAGAGCGCGCTTCCCGCCGCCTATCTCTGCTATTTGGCCGGCATCCCGCTGCGTCTCGCGCATTGCCGCGAGAATCCGTACCACCTGCTAACGGACTGGCAGCCGGAGCCGGAGCCGGAGCGGCTGCTGCGCCACGAGGTCGAGCGCCAACTGGCGATCGCGGCGGCCGTCGGCTGCCGGCCGAGCGACGAGCGGCTCTCCTTCGCCGTTCCCGAGGCGGCGCGGCGCAGGGTGCGTGAGCTGGCGCTGCCGTCGCCGCTGGTCGTGGTCCATCCCGGCGCGAGCGCCCCTTCGCGGCGCTATCCGCCGGAGCGCTTCGCCCGCGCCATGAAGCTGGTTGCCCAGAACCGGCCGTGCGAGATCGTGTTCACCGGCGACGCCGGCGAGCGCGACCTCGTCGAGGCCATCCGCCGCGACATGGCGGCGCCGAGCCGCTCGCTCGCGGGCGAGCTCGACCTGGGCGAGCTCGGGGCGCTGATCGAGTCCGCCGACCTCCTCGTCTCGAACAACACGGGGCCTGCGCACCTGGCCGCGGCCCTCGGCACGCCGGTCGTGGATCTCTACGCGCTCACCAACCCGCAGCACACGCCCTGGCGCGTGAAGAGCCGGGTCCTCTTCCACGACGTGCCTTGCCGCAACTGCTACAAGAGCCGCTGCCCTCACGGCCACAACGATTGCCTGCGCCGGGTCGAGCCCGAGCGGGTCGCAGCGGCGGCGCAGGAGCTCCTTGCGGCATGATCACGCTCGGCATCAACGCGGCCTTCCACGATTCCTCCGCCTGCCTGGTCCGCGACGGCGAAGTCCTCGCGGCCGCGGAGGAGGAGCGCTTCACGCGCATCAAGCACGGCAAGCGGCCCGTTCCCTTTACCGTCTGGGAGCTGCCCTACCACGCGATCGACTACTGCCTCGCGGCCGCAGGCGTCGAGCTCGCCGATGTCGACCATGTTGCCTATTCATACGATCCGGATCTTCTTCTCCAGAAAGACTTTCAGAAGGAAGGGATTCGCCTTCCCTTGCGCCCCAGTGACCTGGCGACGAAACGATCGTGGAGCTCGCCCTGGGAGCCGCTGGCGCTGGCGTACGTGGTCAACGCGGAGCGGCAGCTGATCGACGGCGCGCCGCACCACGTGAAGACGCGCTTCGCGAGCGCGAAGGCGAAGCGGCACTGGCGCTGGCACTTCGTGGAGCACCACCTCGCGCATGAGGCGAGCGCGTTTCTCGCGGCGCCTTTCGACGAGGCGGCCGTGATGACGCTCGATGGACGCGGCGAGGTGGCCACGACGACCTTTGGCAGGTTCGACGGCGAGCGCTTCGAGCGCTCGGCGGAGGTGCGCATGCCGCACTCGCTCGGCTTGCTGTACGAGGAGGTGACCTCGTATCTCGGCTTCCTCCATTCCTCGGACGAATACAAGGTGATGGCGCTCGCCTCGTACGGCAAGGCGCTGCATGCGGACTACTTCCGCTCGCTGGTGAAACTGGGCGGCGACGGCAGCTACGAGATCGCCCCGCATTCGCTCGCCGAGCACTTCGGTCCCGCGCGGGAGCGGGGCGGGCCGTTCGAGGAGCGGCACTTCGACATCGCCCGCTCGCTGCAGCTCGTGCTCGAGGAGACGGCGGTCGCGCTCGGACGCTGGCTGAGGCGCGCCTCGGGAAGCGAGAACTTGTGCATGGCGGGTGGCGTGGCGCTCAATTGCGTCATGAACGCCCGCATCCGGGACGAAGCGGGCTTCTCCGAGGTCTGGGTGCAGCCCGCCGCGGGCGACGCGGGCACCGCGCTGGGCGCGGCCTTGTGGATCGATTGGAAGGAAAGCGGGTGCCGGCGCCGTTGGCGGATGAACCACGCCTACCTGGGCCCGAGTTACGCGGACGATGAGATCGAGACATTCCTGCGGCGCTCGCGCCTCAAGTTCAGGCGCATGGCGAATGTGCCGGAAGATGTGGCCGCGGTGCTCTCGCAGGACCGCATCGTCGGCTGGTTCCAGGGCCGCATGGAGTTCGGGCCGCGCGCGCTCGGCGGCCGCTCGATCCTTGCGTCGCCGCTGTCGGCCGATATGCAGCAGCGCCTGAACGAGATCAAGGATCGCGAGGATTTCCGCCCCGTGGCGCCCGTAGTCCTGGAGGAGGAAGCGGGGGAATGGTTCAGCGGCGCCCGCCGTTCGCCGTTCATGCTCTTCGTGCATGAGGTGACCGCGGACAAGGCGGAGCGCATCCCGGCGGTGCGGCACGTGGACGGCACGGCGCGGATCCAGACGGTGGCGCGCGACCAGCACCCGCTGTACTACGACCTCATCCGCTCCTTCCAGGCCCGCACCGGCGTGCCGGTGCTCGTGAACACCTCCTTCAACACGCGGAGCGAGCCGGTCGTTTGCTCGCCGCGCGACGCAGTCGAGTGCTTCTGGACGTCGCCCATCGACGCGCTCGCCATCGGAAGCTTTCTCCTGGAAAAATGATGAAAGTCGCGGTGGTGAGAGCGTTGCAGCTCGGCGACCTCCTGTGCGCCGTCCCCGCGCTGCGCGCGCTGCGGGGCGCCTATCCCGACGCGCACATCGCGTTCGTCGGCCTGCCATGGGCGAGGGAGTTCGTGGCGCGCTTTTTCCGCTACCTGGACGCCTTCATCGAGTTTCCGGGTTTTCCGGGCCTTCCCGAGCGCGAATGCGCCGCAACGGCGCTGCCGGACTTCTTCGCCGGCATGCGGGCGCAGCGCTTCGACCTCGCCATCCAGCTGCATGGCAGCGGCCAGCTCATGAATCCGCTCACGATGCTGATGGGCGCGGCGCGCAACGCCGGGTTCTACGCGGCCGGGCACTATTGCCCCGACCCGGATCGGTTCGTCGAGTGGCGCGCGGAGGAGCACGAAGTGCTGCGGTGGCTGCGCCTCCTCGAGCGCATGGGCGTGACCGCGAAAGGGACGCAGCTCGAATTCCCGTTGGCGGAGCAGGACCTGCGCGAGTTCCAGCTCCTTCGCCTCGCGGACCTCCCGTACGCCGTGGTGCATCCCGGGTCGCAGCTGCCCTCGCGCCGCTGGCCGCTGGAGCGCTTCGCGGAGGTGGCGGACGCGCTTGCCGCCGAGGGACTGCGCGTCGTGCTGACGGGCTCGCGCAGCGAGGCGGAGCTAACTGCGAGGCTGCGAGCGGCGATGCGCGAGCCGGCGATCGACCTCGCCGGGCGCACCTCCCTCGGCGCGCTCGCGGCCGTGATCGGCCGTGCGCGGCTCCTCGTCTCCAACGACACGGGCGTGTCGCACATCGCGGCGGCGATGCGAACGCCGAGCGTCATCATCGCCTGCGGCTCCGATCCCAAGCGCTGGGCGCCGCTCAACCGCGAGCTGCACCGCGTGCTTTCCTACGAGGTCGACTGCCGGCCGTGCGCGCATCGCGAATGCCCCATCGGGCATCCCTGTGCGCTCGGCGTGACGGTGGACGAGGTCTTGGCGGAAGCATGGAGACTGGCCCGATGCGCCGCCTGAAGATCCTGACCTGGCATACGCACGGCAGCTACCTCTACTACCTCACGCAGGCGCCCCACGATTTCTACGTGCTGTCGAAGGCCGGCCGGCCCGCGGGCTACGGCGGCCGCTGCGGCCACCTGCCGTGGGGACCCAACGTGCATGACCTGCCGGTGGAGCAGGCCAGGCAGCAGTCCCTGGACCTGGTGCTCTTCCAGGATGACCACCAGTACGAGCGCGACCAGCACGAGTTCCTCTCGCCGGCGCAGCGTGCGCTGCCGCAGATCTATCTCGAGCACGACCCGCCACGCGAGTCGCCCGTCGACACCCGGCATCCGGTCGACGACCCGAACGTGCTGCTCGTGCATTGCACCCACTTCAACCGGCTGATGTGGGACAGCGGCCGCACGCCTACTGCCGTGATCGATCATGGCGTCGTCGATCCCGGCTATCGCTACACGGGCGAGCTCGAGCGCGGCATCGTGGTCGTCAACAACATCCGCTCGCGCGGCCGGCGCCTGGGATTCGACCTGTACGAGCAGGCCGCAGCCGCCGTTCCGCTCGACCTCGCCGGCATGGGGCCGGACGGGATCGGCGAGGTGCTGCACAAGGAGCTGCCGTCGTTCCTCGCCCGCTACCGCTTCTTCTTCAATCCCATCCGCTACACGAGCATGGGCCTCGCCGTGATCGAGGCCATGATGGCCGGCCTGCCGATCGTCGCGCTCGCCACGACGGAGATGGCGACCGTGATCCGCAATGGCGCGAACGGCGTGGCCGGCACCGATCCCGCGCGGCTCGTCGAGGCGATGCAGGGGCTCCTCAAGGATCGCGGCGCGGCGGCGCTTCTCGGCCTCGGCGCGCGCCGCACCGCCCTCGAGCGCTTCGGCATCGAGCGCTTCGTTACCGACTGGAACCGGGCCTTCGCCCTGGTCACGCAGCAGAAGCTTGCGGCCTAGGAGAACGCGACGCGAAAGCGCAGCGCGCCCACGATGCGCCAGAACACGGCGATGGGCGGGATGGCGAAGGACGTAAAAAGCACTTCGGTTACGTGAAGCGGCTTGGCAGAGGTGCCGCGGACCCTTGCAAGGAAGAACTTTAGGGAAAGGACGAACCAAAGGGCCAGCGCAGCGGCCCCGGCCGGATAGGGCAATAGAAGGGCCATGAGAAGAGAAAGGACGATGGCGTAGTAGTCCCAACGTGGCGTGGCCCGAATGCGCTCCCTATAGAGGCGCGGATGTTTCTTGAAGAGCAGGGCGTCGAACATGACCTTGCGCTGCTGCTTCAGGCTCACGCCCCAGCCCGCTGGACGCACGGGGTGGACGACGACCGACCCGGGGGCGCGGCCGATGCGCGCGCCGCCGCGGAGCAGGCTGAAATGCAGGTCCGAATCCTCGCGCCAGGCGAGCCGGAAGCGCTCGTCGAAGCCGCCCATGCGCTCCAGCGTCGCGCGGCGGACGAAGCAGTTGGCGGTGACGAATTCGCTGGCCTGGAGCTGCTGCGCGTCGCGCTCGTAGTCGGTCGGCCGGCCCGACAGGGGCATGACGATGCGCCCCGTCACGGCGTCGTAGCCGCGCGCCATGGCGGTGAGGCCGGCGGCGAGCCAGCTGCGCTCCGGCACGCAGTCGTCGTCGGTGAAGGCGACGATCGAAGCGCGAGCCTGGCGCCAGCCGCGGTTCCGCGCCGTGGCCGGCCCTTCGCGCTTCGCATCCTCGACGACGATGATCTCGTACGCGTGCCTCGCGAGCGACTGCCGCTCGAGCGCGGCAAGGCAGCGCTTCAGGAGATCGGGCCTGCCGCAAGTCGGCACGACGACGGAGACGTAGGGCGCCACGCCGCCCCGCCGTGCAAGCGCTGTACCTATGCCGCGCGATCGCGACGGCGCCGGTCGAAAAGCCGCCCCAGCGGGAAGAGGGCGGCGAGCGCGGTCGCGGCCGTGGAGGAGATCTGGTCGAAGGCGCGCCCGGTCTCCAGGGCGAAGTTGCGGATGACGGTGCGCTCGCTGTGCTCCTCGCCCTCGCGGATGCGCGAGAGGGCATGCATGACGTACAGGCCGCAGGCGAAGGAGAGGCCGAACAGGAACTCCCAATGCTCGAAGCGCAGCGCGACGAAGCCGGTGCTGCGCACGGGCGAATCCCAGTGCACGACGATGGACAGGTGCCGGGCGGAGAACCAGGTCGCGAGCGCGCCGCCCAGCAGCGCGGCGATGCCGGCGGCCACCGATCCCGCGAGGCTCACGGAGGCGAGATAGGCCGTTCCCTTGCCCTGCGGCGCGAGCTTGAGGCCGAGGTTGCCCGTGGCCAGGCCGATGCCGCCGCTCGCCGTGCCCATGATCATGTGGATGAGCCAGAGGAGCGGCAGGGTGAGCTCGTGCGCCGCCGGCACCGCGGTGAGCGGCAGCGCGATGAGGCAGCCGAAGTAGGCGGGCAGCGCCGTGGCGAGGAGCGCTTTATTGGAGAGCCGGTCGGAGATCTGCCCCCAGGCATAGAGCGTGAGCGCGTTGGCGATCTGGCTCGCCGCGCCCATCGCCGTCACCATGCCGAGCCCGATCGCCTGCTGCTTGAGGAGGTAAACCGTGAGGAAGGGGGCGGCGAGGTTGGAGGCGAAGTTCCACGCCGCCATGAAGACGATGACGCGGCGAAAGTCGGGGTCGACGAAGGCGGCCGCGAGCATGTGGAAGATGGGCTTCGGCGGGCCGGTGCGGTGCATGACCGGCTCGGGGATGCACGAGAGCGCCCGCACGCCGATGAAGCCGACGACGCCGGCCGCCGCGAAGCAAAGCCCGTACGCCTCGAACCTATCGCCGAGCGGCCAGTGCTCGATCAAGTTGCCCGCGAGCACGCCGCCGGCCGACGCGAGCACGGTGGACCAGAAGAGCCGCTGCGCATAAAGCGCGCCGAGGCCCTGGCCGTGGAGCAGCTGGTGGAACCACGAGTTGATCGCGCAGGCGGCGAAGGAGCCGAAGAGCGTGATCGCGACCTGCGCGCCCACGAGGAGCGTGAGCTGCGCGGGCGGGTCGTCGAGGAACGGTATAAAGGCGAGCAGCAGGATGAGGAGCCGCGCCGCGCTGACCACGACCACGGCGATCTTGCGGCGCTCGCGCAGCCGTTCGATGAGGCCGATGGCCGGCAGCTGGCCCAGCTGCGCTAGGAACGGCACCGCGCCGATGAGGCCGATGACGAACGGTGAAGCATTGAGCTCGAGAGCGAAGCCCACGAGGATGACGCCGCCATACAGAGCGCCGACCAGGCTCGCCCAGGCGGCGTCCTGCACCATGAAGCGCTTGCCGCGCTCCAGCGCTTCGTCGGTCACTTCGGCGTCGGGGCGCAGGCGGGCGGCGAATTCCATCCGGTCTTCGATGCCTGATCGGCGGCACGGTTCCTGACGGGACGAACAAGAAAGCGGCACAACGCTTGCACGGCTCCGGGCATGGACAAACAAGCCGAAATCAAAGCCGAAATCCTCAAGGCATTTGAGGGCTTTGGAGCCGAGCCTCAGCTACTTGCCGTCGTCGCTTCTTGGGGCGAGTTGTCCGATGCCGTGGTCCTCGAGATGCTGCGAAACTGGAACAACGGCACGTTCAGATCGGCGAGGATCACCAGCGTCGAGCGGCCCAAGCCGACGCTGACGGTCGTTCGCTAGTCGCGAGCTACGTTTCGCTCTGCAATCCGGCGAGGCGGTCGGTCCAGCGCCGACCCGCGCGGACATTGTTCCGTCGCTCGGCCGGGAAACTCTCTTCACCTGAATTCGCGCGCACAGCGGCTTCCAGTCGATGCAGCCGCTCGACGAGGATTGCGCGCAGCAGCGGCTCGGCCATGAGGTGCGGGCGCGCGTAGAGATCCTCCGCCTTGAAACGCACGTCCAGCGCCTGCGCGCCGATCGTGGGCCGTCCGGCGCCCTCCTGTATGGAGCGTGC
>JBLNDP010000021.1:0-52611 GCA_050261755.1 Clostridia bacterium | reverse complement strand
AGGAGCTGAACGTCGACACGCTGCGCAAGCTCCTCGAGGAGCTGAAGCAGGAATGGGCCGAGTCCGGCCGTGCCATCGAGCTCGTGAGCCTCGCGAGCGGCTGGCGCTTCCAGACGCGCGCGGACTTCCAGCCGTACCTGGAGCGCCTGGAGCCCGAGAAGCCGCCGCGCTACTCTCGCGCCGTCATGGAGACGCTGGCGATCATCGCCTACCGGCAGCCCGTCACCCGGGGAGACATCGAGGACATCCGCGGCGTCGCCGTCTCGTCGCAGATCATCCAGACCCTGGAGAACCGCGGCTGGATCGACACCGTCGGCCACCGCGAGACGCCCGGGCGCCCGGCGCTTTACGCCACGACGCGCAAGTTCCTGGACGACCTGGGGCTGCGCTCTCTGCAGGAGCTGCCGCCGCTTGAAGAAATCGCCCAGACCCTCCAGCTCGAGTCCGCGCCCGTGGCAAGCGAAGCCGCACAAGAAGCCGCTGAGCCCGCGGGCGAATCCTCAGGCCCCACGGCCGACGCCGCCGTCAGCGGCGAAGAAGAGCGAACCGGCACCACCGGCTAGAGCCGAGCGGATTCAAAAGGTCCTGGCCGCCGCAGGCCTCGGCTCGCGCCGCGAGATCGAGATGTGGATCGAAGCCGGGCGTGTCTCGGTCAATGGCCGCAAAGCCAAGCTGGGCGATCGCGCCGAGCCTTCCGACGTCCTGCTCGTCGATGGAAAAACCATCACCCTTTCAGCCGCTTCGCGCGTCCGGGTGCTCGCGTATCACAAGCCGGTCGGCGAGCTCGTCACGCGCGACGACCCCGAGGGGAGGCCGACGGTCTTCTCCCGCCTGCCGCCGGGCCGCTGGGTCTCGGTGGGCCGGCTCGACATCAATTCCTCGGGGCTGCTGCTCTTCACGGATTCGGGCGAGCTCGCCAATCGCCTCATGCACCCGCGTTACGAAGTGGAGCGCGAATATCGCGCGCGCGTTCATGGCCGGCTGGCTCCGGAAGTCCTTGAAAGGTTGCGGCAAGGGGTGGAGCTCGAGGATGGGTTGGCGCGCTTTAGCTCCATCGACGAAAGCGGTGGGGGCGCGGGAACGAATCGCTGGTACCGGGTCCGCCTGCGCGAGGGGCGTAACCGGGAGGTGCGGCGGCTTTTCGAGGCGGTCGGCGGGCAGGTGAACCAGCTCGTGCGCACGCGCTACGGGGCCGTAGAGCTTCCTCGCGACCTGCCGCCGGGGCAGTGGCGCGAGCTGGACGCGAGCCTCGTCCGGGAGTTGTCCAGGGACTGAAAAGCTGTTATAGTTCAAAAGCTTTAGTGCGGGTTTGCAGAGATGGGCTTCGGCCCATTTTTTGTTTGTATGGCGGCAATCGAAGCGAAGATCGAGCCGGTGGTCAGCGGCATGGGGTACGAGCTGGTCGACGTGCAGTCGTCGAACGGCGGACGCCTCCTGCGCGTGTTCATCGACAAGCCGGCGGGCGTGACCCTCGACGACTGCACCTCGGTGAGCCGGCAGCTTTCCCGGGTCCTGGAAGTGGAAGGCGTCGACTACGACCGGCTGGAGATTTCCTCGCCGGGGCTGGACCGGCCGCTGCGCAAGCGCGCGGACTTCGCGCGCTTCGCCGGGCACCGGGCCGAGGTGCGCATGCGCACCCCGGACGCGACCGGGCGGCGCAAGTTCGTGGGCGTGCTGCGCGGGGAAGAGCAAGGGAACGTGAGCATCGAACTGGAAGGACAGACGCTCCGGCTGCCGATCGACGATGTCGACCGGGCGAAGCTGGTGCCCGAATTGTGAGGACACAGTGGCGGTAGCGAACATGCAGCAGGCAGGGAACAGGGAGCTGGTGATGCTGGTCGACGTGCTCGCGCGCGAGAAGAACGTGCCGCGCGACATCGTCTTCGGCGCGCTGGAGATGGCGCTCGCCTCGGCGACGAAGAAGAAGTACAGCGAGGACATCGACGTGCGCGTGGCGGTGGACAAGAACACCGGCAACTACGAGTCGTTCCGTCGCTGGAAGGTGGTCTCCGACGACGACATGGAGACGCCGGTGCCGCACTCGATCCACATCGAGGACGCGCAGAAGCGCGACCCCGGCCTGAAGGTCGGCGACTTCGTCGAGGAGCCGCTGCCCAACGTGGACTTCGGCCGCATCGGCGCGCAGACGGCGAAGCAGGTCATCCTGCAGCGCATCCGCGACGCCGAGCGCGAGCAGATCCTCAACGACTTCCTGGGCCGCGGCGACGAGCTGGTCACCGGCACGGTGAAGCGCATGGAGCGGGGCTCGGCCATCATCGAGTCCGGGCGGCTCGAGGCGCTCCTGCCGCGCGAGCAGATGATCCCCAAGGAGAACCTGCGCGTGGGCGACCGCGTGCGCGCCTGGGTCATGAAGATCGACCGCGCCGCGCGCGGCCCGCAGCTCATCCTCTCGCGCACCGCGCCGCAGTTCATCATGAAGCTCTTCGAGCTCGAGGTGCCGGAGATCGAGGAAGGGCTGCTCGAGATCAAGTCGGCGGCGCGCGACCCGGGCATCCGGGCGAAGATCGCCGTGCACACCAACGACAAGCGCATCGACCCGATCGGCACCTGCGTCGGCATGCGCGGCTCCCGCGTGCAGGCCGTCACTCAAGAGCTCGCCGGCGAGCGCGTGGACATCGTGCTGTGGTCCGCCGACCCCGCGCAGTTCGTGATCGGCGCGCTCGCGCCCGCGGAGGTCAGCTCGATCGTCGTGGACGAGGAGAAGCACGCGATGGATGTGGTGGTCGACGAGGAGAACCTCGCGGTCGCCATCGGCCGCAGCGGCCAGAACGTGCGCCTCGCCTCGGAGCTCACCGGGTGGCAGATCAACCTGATGACCGAGGAGGAGTCGCAGAAGAAGCAGCAGGAGGAAGGCGACCGGATCAAGCAGCAGTTCATGGAGAAGCTCGACGTCGACGAGGAAGTGGCGAACATCCTCATCGAGGAGGGCTTCTCCACGCTCGAGGAAGTGGCCTACGTGCCGATCAACGAGCTGAACGAGATCGAGGCGTTCGACGAGGACACGGTGAACGAGCTGCGCAACCGTGCCCGTAACGCGCTGCTGGTCGCGGCGATCGCGAACGAGGAGAAGATGGAAGGCGTCGACCCCGAGCTCCTCAAGCTCGAGGGCATGGACGCCGGCCTCGCCGGCAAGCTGGCGGAGAAGGGCATCAAGACGCGCGACGACCTCGGCGACCTCGCGGTCGACGAGCTCGCGGAGATCACCGGCCTGGACGAGGAAAAGTCGAAGAAGCTCATCATGGCCGCCCGCGCGCATTGGTTCGAAAACAAGGAATCCGCATAACGTGGCGCAAACCAGCGTTGCACAATTTGCAAGCGAGCTGAAGGTTCCGCCTTCGGTCCTGCTCGAGCAGCTCCGCGCCGCCGGCGTCGAGAAGAAGGCGGCCGACGACTCGCTCAGCGAATCGGACAAGTCGCGCCTGCTCGAGTACCTGCGCAAGGCGCACGGCTCCGCGGAGAGCAAGAACAAGATCACGCTCACCCGCAAGCAGACGAGCGAGATCAAGAAGGCCGACGCCACCGGCAAGTACCGCACCGTGCAGGTCGAGGTGCGCAAGAAGCGCGTCTTCGTGAAGCGCGATCCGAACGAGGTGACCGCCGCTGCCGTCGCGGCCGAGACGCCGCCCCCGCCGCCGGTCGCCGAGCCTGAGCCGGCTCCGGCGCCGGTCGTCGTGGCGCCGCCGCCTCCGCCGCCCCCGGCGCCGGCCGCCGCGGTCCATTCCCTCGATCCGCGCGAGCGCCAGCTGCGCGAGGAAGAGGCTCGCCGCCACGACCAGCTTTCCGAGATCCAGGCGCGCGAGCTGCGCGAGAAGCAGGAGCGCGAGAAGCGCGAGGCGGAGCAGAGGGCGGCCGCTGCGGCAGCCGCGGCTGCCGCGCCGGCGACGACGCTGCATGCGCCGAAGCCCGCTGCGGGCGACGCCAAGGGGGACAAGAAGCCCAAGAAGGCGAAGACGACCACGATCCTTCGCGACGATTCCGTTCGCAGGCGCCAGATCAAGACCCGCGGCGACGCGGGCGGCGGCGTCGGCGGCTGGCACGGCCGCGGCGGCGGCCGCCATCGCGGCGCGCCGGCGGCCGGCGGCGAGACGACCTTCGCCCAGCCGACGGAGCCGGTGGTCCGCGAGGTGGCGGTGCCCGAGACCATCCAGGTGGGCGAGCTCGCGCACCGCATGTCGGTCAAGGCGGCCGAGGTCATCAAGGTGCTCATGAAGCTCGGCACCATGGCGACCATCAACCAGGTCCTCGACCAGGAGACCGCGATGATCGTGGTCGAGGAGATGGGCCACAAGGCGAAGGCGGCCAAGCTCGACGATCCCGAGGCGTACCTCGTCGAGGGCGAGCAGCAGGAAGAGGAAATGACGGGCGAGCCGCGCCCGCCGGTGGTCACCATCATGGGCCACGTCGACCACGGCAAGACATCGCTCCTCGACTACATCCGCCGCACGAAGGTCGCGGCGGGGGAGGCGGGCGGCATCACGCAGCACATCGGCGCGTATCACGTCGAGACGCCGCGCGGCATCATCACCTTCCTCGACACGCCGGGCCACGCCGCCTTCACGGCCATGCGCGCCCGCGGCGCGAAAGTGACCGACATCGTCGTGCTGGTGGTCGCCGCCGACGACGGCGTCATGCCGCAGACGATCGAGGCGATCAACCACGCGAAGGCGGCGGAAGTGCCCATCGTCGTGGCGCTCAACAAGATCGACAAGCACGAGGCCAACCCGGACAAGGTGAAGCAGGAGCTGCTCGGCCACGGCGTCGTCGCCGAGGAATTCGGCGGCGAGTCGCCCGTGATCCCGGTCTCGGCGAAGTCCGGCCAGGGCGTGGACAGCCTGCTCGAGAACATCCTCCTTCAGGCGGAGGTCCTCGAGCTCAAGGCGCCGGTCGACGCGCCCGCCAAGGGCGTGGTCATCGAGGCGCGCCTCGACAAGGGCAAGGGCCCGGTGGCGACGCTCCTCGTCCAGTCGGGAACGCTGAATCGCGGCGACATCATTCTCACCGGCGCGGTCTTCGGCCGGGTGCGCGCCATGCTGGACGAGACCGGCAAGCCGGTGCAGACGGCCGGGCCGTCCATCCCGGTCGAGGTGCAGGGCCTCTCCGAGGTGCCGGGCGCCGGCGAGGACATGATGGTGCTCGCCGACGAGCGCAAGGCGCGCGAGATCGCGCTTTTCCGCCAGGGCAAGTTCCGCGACGTGAAGCTCGCCAAGCAGCAGGCGGCCAAGCTCGAGAACATGTTCGACCAGATGGCCGAGAGCGGCAAGAAGGTGCTGACGCTCGTCATCAAGGCGGACGTGCAGGGCTCGCAGGAAGCCCTCGTGCACGCGCTCACGCAGCTGGGCACGGACGAGGTGAAGGTCACCGTCGTGCACGCGGGCGTGGGCGGGATCACGGAGTCGGACGTGAACCTCGCCATGGCGTCGCGAGCCGTCATTGTCGGCTTCAACACGCGCGCGGATGCTGCGGCGCGCAAGCTGGCCGAGACCTCCGGCATCCAGATCCGCTACTACAACATCATCTACGAGGCGGTGGACGAGGTGAAGGCCGCCCTTTCCGGCATGCTCGCTCCCGAGCGGAAGGAGCAGGTGCTCGGCCTCGTCGAGGTGCGGCAGGTCTTCCGCATCTCCAAGGTGGGCACGATCGGCGGCTGCTACGTGAAGGAAGGCCTCGTCAAGCGCGGCGCCCAGGTGCGCGTGCTGCGCGACAACGTGGTCATCCACACCGGCGACATCGACTCCCTCAAGCGCTTCAAGGACGACGTGCGCGAGGTGAAGGCCGGCTTCGAGTGCGGCATGTCGGTCAAGAACTTCTCCGACCTGAAGGAAGGCGACCAGTTCGAGGTGTTCGAGACCGTCGAGGTCGCGCGGACCCTGTAAGGCTTTTCTGAAAAGAAGCTCCGGAAAAGCCACCGGCCGGCCGCAGAAGCTCGGCGACCAGATCCAGCGGGAGCTCTCCGAGCTGCTGCGCACCGAGGTGCGCGATCCGCGGGTGGGCATGCTGACGATCACGTCGGTCGACGTGTCGCCGGATTTGTCGCATGCGAAGGTCTTCTTCACGGTGTTGAAGAAAGAAGACCTCGAGCCCACCCTCATCGGGCTCAAGCGCTCGTCCGGCTTCCTGCGCTCGCAGCTCGCGCGGCGCCTCAAGCTCTACACGACGCCCGAGGTGCGCTTCGAGTACGACGAGTCGGTCGAGCGGGGCGACCGCCTGTCGCGGCTGATCGACCAGGCCAATCCGAGGAAGTGATGGACGGGGCGGTCCTCGTCGACAAGCCGGTCGGGCGAACGTCGAATGCGGTCCTGCAGGAAATCAAAAGGCTTTTCGCCGCCCGCAAGGCCGGCCACGCGGGCACGCTCGACCCGCTCGCGTCCGGGCTGCTGGTCGTGCTCTTCGGCGAAGCGACGAAGTTCGCCGCCTTCCTGCTCGACGAGGACAAGGAATACGTCGCCACGGTGAAGCTCGGCGAGCGCACGAGCACCGGCGATGCCGAGGGAGCAATGCTCGAGACGAAGGCGGTTCCCGAGGCGCTGGCGCAAACGCTTCCAGCGGTGCTCGAGCAGTTCCGGGGCGAGATCGAGCAGGTCCCGCCCATGCATTCGGCGCTCAAGCGCGGCGGCGTGCCTCTCTACGTCCTGGCGCGCCGCGGCGAAGCCCTCGAGCGCAAGCCGCGCAAGGTGCGCATCCACGAAATCGAGGTTCTGAGGATCGAAAAGCCGACGGTCGAGCTTCGCGTCCGCTGCAGCAAGGGCACGTACGTCCGGACGCTGGCCGAGGACATCGGCGTCGCCCTCGGCACCGTGGCGCACCTCGCCGCGCTCCGGCGCACCGCAAGCGGCCGTTTCGCGGTGGGGCAGGCGGCGACGCCGGAGCGCCTCGCCTCGCTGCCGGCGCAGGAGCGGATCGGCCGCCTCCTCGGGCTGGAAGCCTTGCTGGAGGCGCTGCCGCGCGCAGACTTGGACACCGATGCCGCCGCGCGCTTCAGGAACGGGCAGACGGTGGGTCACGCGGCCAGCGGGCCGGTTTGCGGCGTCTACGGGCCGGATGGCAAGGTCATCGGCCTGGGCGAGGGGAGCGACGGCCGCCTGCGGCCGCTGCGCCTGACCGCTAGCGCAAGCGGCTGAAATAGCTGGCGAAAACCTGTGCAAGGGCGCCGAACTGCGATAGAATCGCGGGCTTACTTAGAGACGAAGAAGCGGAGAAGAGAGCATGGCTTTGCAGGTCGCGCAGAAGGCGCAGGTGGTGAAGAGCTACCAGCGTGCCGGGAACGACACCGGCTCGCCGGAAGTCCAGGTCGCGCTCCTCACGGAGCGGATCAACGGGCTGACCGAGCATTTCAAGACGCACGTGAAGGACTTCCACTCGCGGCGCGGGCTCCTCAAGCTCGTCAGCCAGCGCCGGAAGCTGCTCGACTACCTGAAGGTCAAGGACGCGGACAAGTACCGCACCCTGATCGACAAGCTCGGCCTGCGCAAATAAGCATCCCGATGCCGCAGCACTGAAACGCTCATCGCCACCGGTGGGCGTTTTTGTTTTCTGCGGTCCCAACTAGAGAATTTTCGAAGACCTCCCCATGACCCCCATTTCCAAGACCTTCAAGTACGGCGATCACGAAGTCACGCTCGAGACGGGCGAGATCGCCCGCCAAGCGCACGGCGCCGTGCTGTGCAAGATGGACGACACCGTGGTGCTGGCCGCGGTCACCGCCTCGAAGAACGCCAAGCCCGGGCAGAGCTTCTTCCCCCTGACCGTCGACTATGCCGAGAAGACCTATGCCGCGGGCAAGATCCCCGGCGGCTTCTTCAAGCGCGAAGGGCGGCCCACCGAGAAGGAAACCCTGACCAGCCGCCTCATCGACCGGCCGATCCGGCCGCTCTTCCCCGACGGCTTCTACAACGAGGTGCAGGTCGTCGCTCAGGTGCTTTCGCTCAACCCGGAGGTCGACTCCGACATCCCGGCGATGATCGCGGTCTCGGCGGCGCTGACCCTCTCCGGCATCCCGTTCAACGGCCCGATCGGCGCGTGCCGCGTCGGCTACCTCAACGGCCAGTACGTGCTCAACCCCACCGCGACGCAGCTCAAGGAGTCGCAGCTCAACCTGGTCGTCGCCGGCACCAGCCAGGGCGTGCTGATGGTCGAGTCGGAGGCGCTCGAGCTGCCCGAGGACGTGATGCTGGGCGCCGTTGTCCACGGCCACGAGCAGATGCAGGCGGTCATCAACGCCATCGAGGAGCTCGCCGAAGTGGCGGGCAAGCCGGCGTGGGACTGGAAGGCCCCGGAAAAGGACGCGGCGCTCGCGGCGAAAATCGCGCAGCTGGCGGAAGCCGACCTGCGCGCCGCCTTCGACCTGCGGCAGAAGAGCGCCCGCTCCGAGGCGCTCAAGGCGGTGGCCCAGAAGGTGCACGAGGCCTGCGGCGTCGGCACCGAGGGCGGGCCGGACGCGAACACCGTCAACGACATCACCTTCGCGCTGGAGTCGAAGATCGTGCGCAACAGGATCCTCGACGGCGAAGCGCGCATCGACGGCCGCGACACGCGCACCGTGCGGCCGATCAGCATCCGCACCAGCGTGCTGCCCCGGACCCATGGCTCGGCGCTGTTCACGCGCGGCGAGACGCAGGCCCTGGTCACCGTGACGCTCGGCACCGGCCGCGACGAGCAGATCATCGACGCGCTGTCGGGCGAGTACCGCGAGCGGTTCATGTTCCACTACAACATGCCGCCGTACGCCACCGGCGAGACCGGCCGCTACGGCTTCACCAAGCGGCGCGAGATCGGCCACGGCCGCCTCGCCAAGCGCTCGCTGGTGGGCATGCTGCCGGCGGCGGCCGACTTCGGCTACTCGCTGCGCGTCGTTTCCGAGATCACCGAGTCGAACGGCTCCTCGTCGATGGCGTCGGTGTGCGGCGGCTCGCTCGCCCTGATGGACGCCGGCGTGCCGATCAAGGACCACGTGGCCGGCATCGCCATGGGCCTCATCAAGGAAGGCAACCGCTTTGCCGTGCTCACCGACATCCTCGGCGACGAGGACCACCTCGGCGACATGGACTTCAAGGTGGCGGGCACCGAGAAGGGGCTCACCGCGCTGCAGATGGACCTGAAGATCGAGTCGATCAACAAGGGCATCATGAAGGTGGCGCTCGACCAGGCGCGCGAGGCGCGGCTGCACATCCTGGCGCAGATGAAGCAGGCGATGGGCGGCTCGCGCAGCGAGCTGTCGAGCTTCGCGCCGCGCATCATCAAGATCAAGATCAACCCGGACAAGATCCGCGATGTCATCGGCAAGGGCGGCGTGGTCATCCGCGGCATCCAGGAGGAGACCGGCACCACCATCGAGATCGAGGACGACGGCACGATCTCCATCGCCTGCGTGCAGGCGGAGGGCGGCGAGGCGGCCAGGAAGCGCATCCAGGACATCACCGCCGACGTGGAAGTCGGCAAGGTCTACGAGGGCCCGGTGCTGCGCCTGCTCGACTTCGGCGCGATCGTCCAGCTCCTGCCGGGACGCGACGGCCTGCTGCACATCTCGCAGATCAGCAACGAGCGCGTCAACGCCGTGTCCGACCACCTCAAGGAAGGCCAGATCGTGAAGGTCAAGGTGCTCGAGGCGGACGACAAGGGACGCGTGCGCCTCTCCATGAAGGCCGTCGGCAAGGAGCAGGAGGCGGCGAAGCAGGGGTAGGGCGCCGCAGGCCGAAAACAAAAAACCCCGCCGAGGCGGGGTTTTGTTTGGGATGCCGCGAAGCTACTTCGCGACCTGGCGCTCGCGCATCTCGTCGAGGGTCTTGCAGTCGATGCAGAGCGTGGCGGTGGGGCGCGCCTCGAGGCGCTTGAGGCCGATCTCGACCCCGCAGCTGTCGCAGTAGCCGTACTCGTTGGCGTCGATCCGCGCGATCGTCTCGTCGATCTTCTTGATCAGCTTTCTTTCGCGGTCGCGGTTGCGAAGCTCGAGCGCCATGTCCGACTCCTGGCTGGCCCGGTCGTTGGGGTCGGCGAAGACGGTCGCCTCGTCCTGCATCGTGTGGACGGTGCGGTCGATCTCCTCGGCAAGCTCCGCCTTCAGACCCTCCAGGATCTTGCGGAAGTGCTTGCGCTGCTGCGCGTTCATGTACTCCTCGCCCTTCTTCGCGACATAGGGCGTGAAGCTTTTGCGGGTGATTTCTACGGCCATTTGGAGTCCGGCCTTAAAAAAATGAGGCGACTTTGTAGCAGAAAACAGCCCCTTGCGGCAAGCCAAGTAAATTGCCGGAAAGGGGGGCCGAGAGTATCATTTGGCCCCTTTTGCGGGGTGTAGCGCAGCCTGGTAGCGCGCCTGCTTTGGGAGCAGGATGTCGCGTGTTCAAATCACGCCACCCCGACCAATTGCAGGGTTGCCCGGCTGCCCGTAGCTCAACCGGATAGAGCACCAGCCTTCTAAGCTGGGGGTTGCGAGTTCGAGTCCCGCCGGGCAGGCCAAAAGTTAGAGCAGCACCGACGGTGAGCGTAGCTCAGTTGGTTAGAGCATCGGTTTGTGAAGCCGAGGGTCGTGGGTTCAATTCCCATCGCTCACCCCACATTCAATAGCCGGCGGCGCGATCCACGAGCTCGCGCAGCGGCTTTCCATCCAGGAAGCGCGCGAGGTTCTCGGCGAAGAGCCGCGCGACGAACCGGTCGCGCTGCGGATGCGGGCCGCCGATGTGCGGCAGCACGAGGATCCGCTCGGTCGTCCAGAACGGGTGCTCCGCGGGGAGCGGCTCCTGGCGGAACACGTCGAGCACCGCGCCGGCGATCTTGCCGGCTTTCACCGCGGCGACGAGGTCTGCGTCCTGGATGAGGTGGCCGCGGCCGAAATTCAGCAGCCAGGCCGAGGGCTTCATCATGGCGAGGCGCTCGGCGTTCATGAAGTTGTCCGTTTCAGGCGTCGCGGGAAGGAGAAGGAGGACGAAGTCCGATTGCGCCAGCACGTCCGGCGTGCGCGCGGGCGGAAGCACCTCGGCGACGTGGGCTAGGCTTCCCGAGCCGCGCCGCGTGCCGATGACCCGCATGCCGAGCATCGAGGCGAGGGGGGCGACGCGCTGGCCGACCGCGCCGAGCCCGAGGATGCCGAGCGTCTTGCCGCTCAGCGGCTGCGCCATCGTCGGCACCCACTTTGCGCGCTTCTGGTTTTCCGCGGCGATCGCGTACGGCTTCGCGACGTAGAAGATCGCGGCCAGGATGTTCTCGGGCATCGATTCCTCGTGCGTGCCGCGCGCGCACGTGAGCGCCAAGCCCTGTGGCAGGTCGGGAAGCGCGAGCCAGCCCTCCACGCCCGCCGTCATGGCCTGGAGCCAGCGCAGCTTGGGCATGGCCGACAGGACGCCGGGCGGCGACGTGTACGCCATGAGCGCCTCGGTCCTGGCGAGCTGCGCCGCCGAGGGCTTCTCCTTGCGCGGCACCGTATCGACTTCGACACGCTCGGACACGCCGGCGGCCTTGATCGCCTCCAGGTAAGGGGCAGTGTTGTCGGTCCAAAGCAGGACGGGAACGCGGGGCACGGCTTCTTCTCCTTAGTAGGGCGCGCGCAGGACGAAAACCTGCCCCGATCCGGCGGCGGTCTCGGGCCACTGGAACCGAAGGCGCGGGAACGCGCGCAAGAGCGCTTTGCGGCCGTCGCCGATCTCGCAGACGAGCGCACCGTCCTGGGCCAGATGCTTTCGTGCATTCTCGACAATGCTTCTGACCAGGGAAAGGCCATCCGGGCCGCCGGCGAGGGCCATCCCCGGCTCGTAGCGGTACTCGCGCGGCAGCGCCTTCATCGCCCGGCGGTCGACGTACGGCGGGTTCGTGACGATGAGGTCGTACCTGCCGCTCACGTTCTCGAAGAGATCGGAATGGATCAGCGACACTCGCTTCGCGAGCTTGTATCGGGAGACGTTCCTTGCGGCGACCTGCAGCGCGGGCTTCGACAGGTCCACGGCGTCGACCCGCGCCTTCGGGAAGGCGAGCGCCGCAAGGATGGCGAGGCATCCCGAGCCGGTGCACAGGTCCAGGATCCTTTTCGGGGCGGGGCGCCAGCCGCGGATCAGCTCGGCGATGTGGGAGCGCGGGATGATGACGCGGCGGTCGACATAGAAAGCATGGCCGTCGAGCCACGCTTCGTTCAGGAGATACGCGACCGGGATGCGCTTTTCTATCCGGCTTCGCACCAGCGGCGCGACGTGCTTCACAGCCTTCGGCGCGGCGGCCTGGTCCAAAGGCGAATCGAAAGGCAAGCGCAGCGCCCGAAGAACGAGATAGGCGGCCTCGTCTCGCGCATTCGACGTGCCGTGGCCGTAGAAGAGCTTCGCCGCGCGGAATCGCTTCTCGGTGTCCCGGATGAGCTCGCCGAGCAACATGGGGATCGGCGCGCGCGCCTCAGGGCAGGAGGCTGCGGAGGATGTCCAGGTAGATCTGGGGAAGCTGCTCGAGCGCCGAGAGCTCGATGTTCTCGTTCAGCTTGTGGATGCTGGCGTTCACCGGGCCGAGCTCGATGATCTCCGGGCAGATCTCGATGATGAAGCGGGCGTCGGAGGTGCCGCCCGTGGTCTCGAGCTCGCCATGGCGGCCGGTATGGCGGCGAGCCGACTCCTGCACCACCTTGGCGAGGCGGCCGTTCTTGCTGAGGAAGGGCTTCGCGCCCAGGGTCCACTGGACGGAGAACTCGAGCCCGTGCTTCTTCAGGATCGCGTCCACCCTTTCCTTCAGCGAGGCGTCCGTGCTCTCGGTCGAGAAGCGGAAGTTGAAATCGACCTCCACGGCACCGGGCACGACGTTCGCGGCGCCCGTGCCGCCATGGATGTTCGAGATCTGGAAGGAGGTGGGCGGAAAGCTGTCGTTGCCCTTGTCCCACTGTGTCTTGGCGAGCTCGGCGAGCGCCGGCGCCGCGAGGTGAATCGGGTTCTTGACGAGGTGCGGATAGGCGACGTGCCCCTGGACGCCTCGGACGATCAGCTTTCCCGACAGGGAACCGCGCCGCCCGTTCTTGAGCGTGTCGCCCAGCCAATCGACGGAGCTCGGCTCGCCGACGATGCAGTAGTCGACGCCTTCGCCGCGCTTGCGCAGCGCCTCGACGACCTTCACGGTGCCGTCGACCGCGGGGCCTTCCTCGTCGGACGTGATGAGGAACGCGATCGAGCCCGAGTGCGTGGGCCTTTCCTTCAGGAAGAGCTCCGTTGCTATGACGAAGCAGGCGATCGAGGACTTCATGTCCGCCGCGCCCCGGCCGTAGAGCTTGCCGTCGCGTATCGTCGGCACGAACGGGTCCGAGTGCCATTCGGAAAGCGGCCCCGTGGGAACGACGTCCGTGTGGCCGGCGAAGCAGACCACGGGGCCGGAGGTGCCGCGGCGAGCCCACAGATTGGTGACGTCGCCGAACTTCATCGGCTCCAGGCGGAACCCTGCGCGCTGCAGGCGGGCGCCGATGACCTCCTGGCAGCCTGCGTCCTCGGGCGTGATCGACTTGCGGGCGATCAGCTCCTTCGTGAGCTCGAGGGCCGAAGGCGATCCCGCGGCGCTCGGCTCAGGCATTCATGTCGATCTTTATGCCGTCGAACGAGGTGTCGCCGCGGCCGCCCGAGAGCACGCCTTCCTTCTTCTCTTCGCCGGCCTTCGGGGGCGCTCCCGCGGCCGCGGCCGAGGCGGCCTGGGCGGCGGAGATGTTGGTGACTGAGGTGATCGAGCCGGCGGTGGCCTGGTTGATCAGCCACAGCATGTTGGTCGCCGAGTCGGCGTTCGCCATCGCCTCGTCCTGGGTGATGACGCCGTCCATGAAGAGCTTGAAGAGCGCCTGCTCGAAAGTCTGCGAGCCGGGCGACATGCTTTTCTCCAGGGCGTCCTTGATCTCGTTGATCTCGCCCTTCTCGATCAGCTCGGCGATGTGGCGCGTGTTCAGCAGCACTTCCACCGCCGCCTTGCGCTGGCCGTCCTTGGTGCGGATCAGGCGCTGCGAGATCACCGCCTGCAGCGCCGCCGAAAGGTCGAGCAGCAGGCTGGGGCGGTTCTCCAGCGGGTAGAAGTTGATGATCCGGTTCATCGCGTGATAGCTGTTGTTCGCGTGCAGCGTCGCCAGGCACAGGTGGCCCGACTGGGCGTAGGCGAGCGCCATGCCCATCGTCTGCTTGTCGCGGATCTCACCGATCAGGATGCAGTCCGGCGCCTGGCGCAGCGCGTTCTTCAGCGCCACCTCGAAGGCCCTGGTATCGGTGCCGACCTCGCGCTGGTTCACGATCGACTTCTTGTTCTTGAAGATGAACTCGACCGGGTCCTCGAGCGTGAGGATGTGGCCGGACTTGCGCTCGTTGCGGTAGTCGAGCATCGAGGAGAGCGAGGTCGACTTGCCCGAGCCGGTCGCGCCGACCATGAGGATCAGGCCGCGCTTCTGCATGATCACTTCCTTCAGCACCTCGGGCAGGCCGAGCGTGTCGATGGGCGGGATGTTGCCGGGAATGAAGCGAACGACCACCGCGGGCGTGCCCTTCTGCCGGAAGGCGCTGATCCGGAACGCGCCGACGCCTTCCAGGTTGAAGGCGGTGTTCAGCTCCATCTCCTGCTCGAATTCCTTGATCTGGTACTCGTTCAGCACCTCGTAGAGGAGCTGCTTCACCGTGTCGGAGGTCATCACCGTCTGGTTGACCGGCACCGCCACGCCGTTGATCTTGATGTTGATCGGCGCGCCGACGGAAATGAAGATGTCCGACGCCTTCTTGTCGGCCATGACCTGGAACAGCCGTTTCATCGCGGACATCGCGTCCCCCTTGGAATCCTTACGGCCCTAGTTTAATCGCCCCGCAGCAGTTCGTTGAGGGACGTTTTGGCACGCGTCTGGGCGTCCACCCGCTTGACGATGACCGCGCAGTACAGGCTGTACTTTCCGTCGGGCGAGGGCAGGCTGCCGGAGACGACGACCGACCCCGCCGGCACGCGCCCGTAGGTCACCTTGCCGGTGGCGCGGTCCAGGATCTTCGTGCTCTGGCCCAGGTACACGCCCATGGAGAGGACGCTGTTTTCCTCCACGATGACGCCCTCGACCACCTCCGAGCGGGCGCCGATGAAGCAGTTGTCCTCGATGATCACCGGGTTGGCCTGCAACGGCTCCAGGACGCCGCCGATCCCGACCCCTCCGGAAAGGTGCACGTTCTTGCCGATCTGCGCGCACGAGCCCACGGTCGCCCAGGTATCCACCATGGTGCCTTCGTCCACGTAGGCACCGATATTCACGTACGAGGGCATGAGGACGGCATTTTTTGCAATGAACGCGCCGCGGCGCGCCATGGCCGGCGGAACCACGCGAAAGCCGCCTTTCGAGAAATCGAAATCCTTCGAGAATTTCGTCGGCACCTTGTCGAAGTACCGCGTCGACCCGCCGTCCATCGGGCGGTTGTCCTCCAGGCGGAAGGAGAGGAGCACCGCCTTCTTGACCCATTGGTGGGTGACCCATTCGCCGCCTTTCTTCTCCGCGACGCGGAGCCGCCCCGCGTCCAGGCCGGCGATGACCTCCTCGACGGCATCGCGCAGCTCGCGCGGGGCGTTGGAGGGGTTGAAGTTGGCGCGCTGTTCCCAGCCGTTGTCGATGATTTGTTGGGTTGTCATAGGGTCTTCGCGAAGTCCATCATGCGTTGGGCGGCCTCCACGCACTCCTCGAGCGGCGCCACCAGGGCGACGCGGACGTGGTTGCGCCCGGGATTGCCGTTCCGGCCGTCCCGGGCGAGGAAGCTGCCCGGCAGGACCAGCACGTTGCGCTCCTCGTGCAGGCGGCGGCAGAAAGCCTGGTCGTCGATCGGCGTGCGCATCCAGAGGTAGAAGCCGCCGTCGGGCATTTCCGTAGTCAAAGGCTTTTCAATCAAAGGCAATACGGCCCGGTACTTGGCGGCGTAGAGGCGCCTGTTTTCCTCGACGTGCTTCTCGTCCTGCCAGGCGGCTATGGAGGCCTTCTGCACGGACACGCTCATGGCCGAGCCGTGGTAGGTACGGTACAGGAGGAAGCTCTTGAGGAGCCCGGCATCCCCGGCGACGAATCCCGAGCGCATTCCCGGGACGTTGGAGCGCTTGGAGAGGCTCGAGAAGACGACCAGGTTCTTGAAGGATCGCTTCAGCTCTGAAGCGACCTGAAGCGCGCCGAGCGACGGCTTGCCGTAGTAGAGCTCGGAGTAGCACTCGTCGGCGGCGATGATGAAGCCGTGGCGGTCCGAAAGCTCGAAGAGCCGCTTCCACTCGCCGAAGGAAAGGACCTTGCCCGTGGGATTGCCGGGCGAGCAGACGTACGCGAGCTGGACGCCTGCCCAATCGTCGTGCTCGACGACGTTCTCGGCATAGACAGGACTGCAGCCTGCGAGAAGGGCCGCGCCTTCGTAGATTTGGTAGAAGGGGTTCGGCGACACCACCTTGCCGCCCGGCGCGAGGACCGTCTGCGCGAAGGCGAAGAGCGCCTCGCGGGAGCCGTTGATCGGCAGGATCTCCTTCTCCGGATCGGGCGCAGGGATGCCGTACCGGCGCGCCAGCCAGTCGGAAATGGCTTTCCTCAGCTCGGGCGACCCCGCGGTCTTGGGGTAGGTGGCGAGGCCGTCGAGCGCGGCGACCAGCGCGTCCTTGATCAGCTGCGGCGTCGGGTGCTTGGGCTCGCCGATCGACAGGTCGATCGGCTTGAGCCTCGCATTGGGCACGGCGCCGGCGAGCAGCGTCCGCATGCGCTCGAACGGATAGGGCTGCAGCCGGCCGAGCAGCGGATTCAAGCCCCTGCCTCTTGCGCCTTCCAGCCTTTCTTGCGGTGCTCGGCGACGACGGATGTGTAGATTCCGCCGCGCACGTTGAAGCGCGCCTCGAGGCGCAGGTAGCGCGGCTGCGTGGCGCGCACGAGATCGTCGGCGATGCGGTTGGTCACGGCCTCGTGGAATGCGCCTTCGTCCCGGAAGGACCAGACGTAGAGCTTGAGCGACTTCAGCTCCACGCACTTGCGGTCCGGAATGTATTCGAGCTGCAGCGTCGCGAAGTCCGGCTGGCCGGTCTTCGGGCACAGGCAAGTGAATTCCGGGATCTCCATGCGGATCCGGTAGTCGCGCTCGGGCGCGGGATTGGGAAACGTTTCGAGACGCTTGCTCGGACGCGAAGGCACCGGAGGAACCGAGGGAAAAACGAGCCGATTTGTGCGGCGCAGATGTTATCATTTTCGCGTGCGACTGACCCAACTGAAGCTCTCCGGATTCAAGTCCTTCGTCGATCCAACAAGCATCCACGTCCCGGGCCAGCTGGTCGGCGTCGTCGGCCCCAATGGATGCGGCAAGTCGAACGTCATCGACGCCGTGCGCTGGGTGCTCGGCGAGTCGCGCGCCTCGGCGTTGCGCGGCGACTCGATGCAGGACGTGATCTTCAACGGCTCGGCGAACCGCCAGCCGCTCGCCCGGTGCTCCGTGGAGCTCGTCTTCGATAACTCGCTCGGCCGCGCCGGCGGGCAGTGGTCGCAGTACGCGGAGATCTCCGTCAAGCGCGTCCTGCAGCGCGACGGCGAGTCGTCCTACTACATCAACGGCACGCACGTGCGCCGGCGCGACATCCAGGACATCTTCCTCGGCACCGGCCTCGGCCCGCGCGCCTACGCGATCATCGAGCAGGGCATGATCTCGCGCGTCATCGAGGCGAAGCCCGAGGAGCTGCGCGTATTCCTCGAGGAAGCGGCGGGCGTCTCCAAGTACAAGGAGCGCCGGCGCGAGACGGAGAACCGGCTCGCCGACACGCGCGAGAACCTGGCACGCATCACCGACATCCGCCTCGAGCTCGGCGCGCAGCTGGAGAAGCTGGAAGCGCAGGCGCAAATCGCCTCGCGCTACAAGGAGTTCCAGTCCGACCTGCAGCTCAAGCAGCACCTGCTCTGGTTCCTGCGCAGGCGCGACGCCGCCGCCGACCGCGAGCGTCACGCCGCGGACATCGCCAGGACGACCAACGAGCTCGAAGGCGAGACCGCGGAGCTGCGCAGCATCGAGTCGCGCGTGGAAACGGCCCGCAGCGCGCACTACGCTACTGGCGACAAGCTGAATACCGCGCAGGCAGAGCTCTACGCGGCGAACGCGGAGGTGGCGCGGCACGAGTCGGAGCTGCGGCACGCGGAAGAAACGCGCCAGCGCCTGGAGAGCCAGCATACGGAGCGCCGGGCGCAGCTCGCCAGCTGGCGCGAGCAGCGCTCGCAGCTCACCCAGGCCCTGCACATGTGGGCCTCGCGCTCGGGCAGCGCCAAGGACAACGTCGCCCGCAAGAAGCAGGTCCTCGAAGAGCAGAACGCGCGGCTGCCCCAGGCCGAATCGACTTTCCGCTCCGCGCAGGAGCGGCTGAACGAAACCCGCGCCGCGGTGATCCAGGCGGAAAGCCGGCTCCAGCTCGAGCAGGCGAACGTCGAGCACCTCGAGCGGGCGCGGCAGGCGCTGGAGCAGCGCGAGCAGCGGCTCCAGGGCGAGCTGCAGACGTTGGAGGCCCCGGACGCGGCGGCGAGCGAAGCGCTTGCGCGCCGCCTGGCCGAGCTCGCGGCCGCGGTCGAGGCCGCCCAAGCGTCGGTCGAGGCGCTGCAGGCGGAGTGCGCCGCTGCCGAGGATCAGCGCGCTGCTGCGGCGGAGGCTCTTGCCCAGGCCGAGCGCGACCATGCCGGCGCCGGCGCGCAGCTCGCCACCCTGCGGCAAGTGCAGGAGGCGGCGGGCAACGACGCCAAGCTGAAGGAATGGCAGGGCAGGCACGGCCTCGCCTCGCTGCCCCGCCTGTGGCAGAAGCTTCGCATCGAGCACGGCTGGGAGACCGCCGTGGAGTCGGTGCTGCGCGAGCGGCTGCATGCGGTCGAGGTCAGCGAGCCCGGACGGCTGGCCGCGCTCCTTTCCGACCATCCGTCTGCCAAGGCTGCCGTCTTTGGCGGGACCGGGGCGGCCCCGATGGAGACGACCGCCGGCTTCGTCGCACTGGCGAGCAAGGTGCACGCCTCCGAAGCGGCCATCTCTGGCGCGCTTTCCGACTGGCTGCACGGGGTGTTCGCGGTCGACGGGACGCCGGAGGCTTCCCTTCGGGCTTCGCTGCCGGCCGGCGGCGTGCTCGTGAACCGCGCAGGCGACCAGTTCACGCACCACACCGTGAGCTTCCACGCCCAGGATGCGGGCGACGCCGGCGTGCTCTCGCGCCAGGCGGAGATCGAAGACCTGCAACGCCACTGCGATGAGCTGAGCTCGCGCCTGGCGTCGCAAAAGGAATCCCTGGAGAAGGCCGAAAGCGATCTCGCGTCGCGTACCGCTGCCCTCGAGGGAACGCGCGGCGACGTCAGCGAGCGACAGAAGGCGCACCACGAGGCGCAGATCGAGCAGCTGAAGCATGCCCAGGCCGAGCAGCGTTACCGCGAGCTGCACGACCAGCTGCAATCCGACCTCTCCGAAGTGAGCCGCGAGCGGCAGGCGGGCGCGCAGGCGCTCGCCGACGCGCGCGCCAAGCTGCAAGGAATCGAGGCCGCCATCGTCGAGGCACGGCGCCAGCTGGAAGCCGCGCGAGAGGCGCACATCGCCGCGGAGACGGCGCTCGCCGAGCAGCGCCGGGCCGTGCAGCAGGCCGAGCGCGACGCGCAGGACGCCGTCTTCGGCGAGCGCGAGTGCACCTCGAAGATCAGCGAGATCGACAACTCGGTGAAGGTGATCGACCAGCAGATCGAGCGCGCCGACGCCGAGATCGTGAAGCTGACCGAGGAGCTCGCCGCCGATCCCATCCCGGCGGTGCGCGAGGCGCTCGAAGTCGCCGTCCAGCAAAGGATCGTCTGCGAGAAAGAGCTGGCGCAGGCGCGCGACGCGGTCGAGGCGGCCGCCAACGCGCTGCGCGAGCTGGAGGAGAAGCGGCTGCAGAGCGACTCGAAGGTCGTGCCGCTGCGCGAGCGATTGGGCGAGCTGAAGCTCAAGGAGCAGGCGGCGCAGCTGAACGCCGAGCAGTTCGACGGCCAGCTGCGCGAGGCAAACGCCGACGAGGCCCTGCTCGCGGCGGCGGCGCAGGAAGCCCCGCGGCCCTCGACGTTGCAGGGCGAGATCACGCGCCTCACGCAGTCGATCAGCGAGCTCGGCGCGGTGAACCTCGCCGCGCTCGAAGAGCTGGCGACGAGCAAGGAGCGCAAGGGCTTCCTCGACTCCCAGGCCACCGACCTCGAGGAGGCGGTGCGCACCCTGGAAGACGCGATCCGCAAGATCGACAAGGAAACGCGCGAGCTCCTGAAGGAGACCTTCGAGAGCGTCAACCGCCACTTCGGCTCGCTCTTCCCGGCGCTCTTCGGCGGCGGCGAGGCGAAGCTCATCATGACCGGCGAGGAGATTCTCGACGCCGGCGTGCAGGTCATGGCGCACCCGCCCGGCAAGCGCAACAGCAGCATCCACCTGCTGTCCGGCGGCGAGAAGGCGCGCACCGCCATCTCGCTCGTCTTTTCCATGTTCCAGCTCAACCCGGCGCCGTTCTGCCTGCTGGACGAGGTGGACGCGCCGCTCGACGACTCGAACACGACGCGCTTCTGCGACCTGGTGCGCAAGATGTCCGCCCAGACGCAGTTCCTCTTCATCAGCCACAACAAGATCTCCATGGAGATGGCGGAGCAGCTGATCGGCGTCACGATGCCCGAGTCCGGCGTCTCGCGCGTCGTCGCCGTCGACATCGACGAGGCGCTGCGCATCCGGGAGGAGCTCGCAGCCTGAGCCGCCGCCCATGACCGATCTGCAGCTCGGTTTGCTCGTGATCGGGGGAGTGGCGGTAGCCGGGGTCCTGCTGTTCAACCGCGTCCAGGAGGGCAGGGCACGCCGCCAGGCGGAGCGCGCCTTCTCGTCCGGCCATGCGGACACGCTCCTCGGCGAGCAGGCCGCCGGCAGGCCGGCGGCCCTCCCGAAGGAAGCGCCGCCCGAAGGCGTCCTGCCCGACGAGGCGGCCGACTACATCGTCACGCTGCGCAGCGCCGTAGGCGTGCCGGGCGCCGCGGTGCTCGAGGCGTGGCATCCGATCGAGGCGCGCTTCGGGCGCCGCTCCATGCTCGCGGCCTCCGCCGGGAGCGGCTGGCGGCGGCTGCTTCCCGGCGACCTGGGCAGCTGCACCGCCCTGCGAGCTTCGCTGCAGATGGTGAGCCGTGCCGGCGTCGTGAGCGATGTCGAGCTCCTGGAGTTCCGCTCGGAGGTCGAAACGCTGGCCACGCGCATCGGCGCGAGTGTCGCCGCCCCGGAGATGCGAATGGCGCTGGACGGGGCTCGGGACCTCGACCGGACGTGCGCGGACGCCGACATCCAGGTCGCGCTGCACGTCGTCGGAATCGGCGCGTCCCAGGATGACTTCGCCGGCCGCCCCTTCCAGGCGGTAGCGCGCGAGGATGGCCTCACGCTGGTGCTCGATGTCGCGCGGACCGCGGATCCCGTGCGTGCGTTCGAGGCAATGACGCGCGCCGCGCGGCAGCTCGCCGGACAAGCCGGGCGCATCGTGGACGACAACGGCCACTCGCTCGACGATCGGGCGCTCGCGACCATCGAGAAGGAGATCGATGCCGTGCGGGCTTCTCTTGCCGGGCGTGGCATCGAGCCCGGCGGCCCGCTCGCCCTGCGCCTGTTCTCATGAGCGTGCCGAAGGAGGCACGGCAGCGCGCCGCCGAGCTGCGCGAGCTGCTCGAGCGCCACGCGTACCTGTACTACGTGAAGGACGCTCCGGAGATCAGCGATGCGGAGTACGACCGGTTCTTCAATGAATTAAAGGACATTGAAGAGCGGTACCCCGAGCTTCGCACTGCCGATTCCCCTACGCAGCGGGTCGGTGGAGCGCCGCTGCCGGAGCTGCAGCCCGTGCGGCACGAGCTGCCGATGCTCTCGATCCGCACCGAGACGGACACCGAAGACTCGGGCGCGGCCAATTTCGACGCGCGCATGCTGCGCGAGCTGGGCGCCGGCGCCGCGCCCATCGAGTATGCCGCGGAGCCGAAGTTCGACGGTGTCGCGATCAGCCTGCTCTACGAGGATGGCCGGCTCTCGCGCGCGGCGACGCGCGGCGACGGCGAAGTAGGCGAGGACGTGACGCAGAACATCCGCACGATCCACGGCATCCCGCTCAGGCTGCGCGGCCGCGCCCCGGCCCGGCTCGAGGTCCGCGGCGAGGTCTACATGAACCGCAAGGACTTCGACAAGCTGAACGAGCGCCAGCTTGCCGCCGGCGCGAAGGTCTTCGTGAACCCGCGCAACGCCGCCGCCGGGGCCGTACGCCAGCTCGATCCGGCTCTTACGGCGCAGCGTCCGCTCCGGTTCTTCGCCTACGGCATCGGTGTCACCGAGGGCTGGAAGGTGCCGCCGACGCAGAGCGCCGTCCTCGATGCCATCGAGGCGCTCGGCCTGCCGGTGAGCCGCGACCGCAAGGTCGTCAAGGGCGCGGAGGGCCTCATCGCCTATCACCGCGAGATGGGCGCACGGCGCGCGGCCCTGCCTTTCGACATCGACGGCGTCGTCTACAAGGTGAACAGCCTGGACGCGCAGCGCAGCCTGGGCTTCGTGGCGCGCGAGCCGCGCTGGGCGGTCGCGCACAAGTATCCCGCGCAGGAGGAAACCACGGAGGTCGCCGCCATCGCGGTGCAGGTGGGCCGCACGGGCACGCTGACCCCGGTCGCCAAGCTCCAACCGGTCTTCGTCGGCGGCGTCACGGTCACGAACGCGACCCTGCACAACGAGGACGAACTGCGGCGGAAGGACGTCTGGGTAGGCGACCGCGTGATCGTGCGCCGCGCGGGGGACGTCATCCCTGAGATCGTCGGCGTGAGCAAGCCCGGGCCGCGGCGGCCGCAGGATCGATTCGAGATGCCGCGCGCGTGCCCCGAGTGCGGCTCTCCCGTGGTGCGCGTGGAAGGCGAGGCCGCGACGCGCTGCACGGGCGGCCTTTACTGCAAGGCGCAGCGCAAGCAGGCGCTCCTGCACTTCGCCGGGCGGCGGGCGATGGACATCGAAGGCTTGGGCGAAAAGCTCGTCGACCAGCTTGTCGAGCGCGAGCTCGTGAAGAGCCCCGCCGACCTCTATTCGCTCGACGTGCAGACGCTCGCGGGCCTCGAGCGAATGGGGCGCAAGTCGGCCGAGAACCTGGTTTCGCAGATCGCGAAGTCGAGGAAGACCGAGCTGCAGCGCTTCGTCTACGCCCTCGGCATCCCTGGCGTGGGCGAGGAGGTGGCCAAGCTGCTCGCCCGGGAGTTTCCATCGGTCCCGGGGCTGAGGGAGGCCGATTGGCCTAAGCTGGCGGCAGACAAGGAGTCGGTGCGCAAGCAGAATGCGCAACGCAAGAAGAGCGGCGAGCCGCCCCTCGCCGTTCCCCTGGAGGGAATCGGTCCGGAGCTCATGGAAAGCATCGGCAAGTTCCTGCACGAGCCGCACAACTGGACGGTGGTGGAACGCCTCCTGGGAAACATTGCCTTTTCCGAGAAAAAATCCACCGTCAAGGCGGAAAAGGCAAAAACCTTCGTCCTGACGGGCAGCCTCGCCGGCATGAGCCGGGGCGAGGCGCAGGCGGCCCTCGAGGCGAAGGGCCACAAGGTGGCGGGATCCGTATCGAAGAACACCGACTTCGTGGTCGCCGGCGAGGAAGCGGGCAGCAAGCTGGAGCGGGCGCGCGAGCTGGGCATCCCGGTGCTCGACGAGCAGCAGTTCATCGATTTATTGAGCAAAATCTAGGCATGCACGCCAAGCTCAGGAAAGCCGTCTTCCCCGTCGCCGGCCTCGGCAGCCGCTTCCTTCCCGTGACGAAGGCCAGCCCCAAGGAAATGCTGCCGATCGTCGACAAGCCGCTCATCCAGTACGCCGTCGAGGAAGCGGCGGCGGCCGGAATCACGGAGATGGTCTTCGTCACCGGCCGCAACAAGCGCGCCATCGAGGACCATTTCGACAAGGCCTACGAGCTCGAGACGGAGCTCGAGCGCAAGGGCAAGGACGTCCTGCTGGACATGGTCCGGTCGGTGCTCCCCGAAGGCGTGCGCTGCATCTACATCCGCCAGGCCGAGCCGCTCGGGCTCGGGCATGCGGTGCTCTGCGCGCAGCCTGCCGTGGGGTACGAGCCCTTCGCCGTCATCCTGGCCGACGACCTCATGGACTCCCAGCCGCCCGCCATGGCGCGCATGGCGCAGGTGTTCGCGCGCGAAGGCTCGTCGCTGCTCGGCGTGGAGGAGGTGCCGCGCGACCAGACGCAGAGCTACGGCATCGTCACGGTCGACAAGATGCAGGGCGACATCGCGCGCATCCATAGCATCATCGAGAAGCCGAAGCCGGCCGACGCGCCGTCCAACCTCGCCGTGATCGGCCGCTACGTCCTCACGCCGCGCGTCTTCGACCTCCTCGGGGAAGTGACGCCGGGCGCCGGCGGCGAGATCCAGCTCACCGACGCGATCTCCGCGCTCCTCGGGCACGAGCGCGTGTTTGCCGTGCGCCTGCCCGGGCGCCGCTTCGACTGCGGCTCGAAGCTCGGCTACCTGCAGGCGACGGTGGAGCTCGGCCTGCGCCATCCCGAGGTCGGCGCCGATTTCGCCAAGTTCCTGAAGTCCCGCTCGTAGTTCTTAGTAAACTTCGCCCATGCCTGAGCCGAAAGAGGCCTGGGATTTCTTGCGCGAGTCCGACCTCGTGTCGAGCGAGCAGGAGGTCCGGGCCGCCGTCGAGCGCCTCGCCGCCGAGATCGACAGCAAGCTGCGCGAGTCCTATCCGCTCGTGCTCGCCGTCATGGGCGGCGCGATCGTCTTCGCCGGCCAGATCCTGCCGAAGCTGCGCTTCCCGATCGACTTCGACTACATCCATGCCTCGCGCTACGGCTCGGCGACGCGCGGCGCGCAGCTCGAATGGCGCGTCACGCCGCCGAAAGGCGTGGAAGGCCGCGACGTCCTCGTGCTGGACGACATCCTGGACGCCGGCGACACGATGGCCGCGATCCGCGACCGCCTCCTCGAGCTGGGCGCGCGTTCCTTCCACTGCGCCGTGCTGGTGGAGAAGAGGCTGGCGAAGCAAAAGCCCATCCACGCCGATTTCGTGGGTCTCACCATCCCGGATCGCTTCGTCTTCGGCTGCGGCATGGACGCGAAGGGCTACTGGCGCAACCTCCCGGAAATCCGGGCGATGAAGGGGACTTGATGCTGGCCATCATCGGCGGCAGCGGCCTGTCGCAGCTCGGCAACCTCGAAGTGAGCCAGCGCAAGGTGGTGCGCACGCCCTACGGCGAGCCCTCCGGTCCGCTGACGCTGGGGCGCATCGCCGACCACGAGGTCATGTTCCTCGCGCGCCACGGCTACGGCCACACGATCGCGCCGCACCAGGTGAACTATCGCGCGAATCTCTGGGCGCTCAAGGACACCGGAGCGACGCGCGTCGTCTCGGTCGCATCGGTCGGGGGAATCCGCAAGGACCTGTGGCCGGGGGTTCTCGTGCTGCCTCACCAGGTGGTCGACTACACCTGGGGACGTCCTTCCACCTACTTCGAGGGGACGGGCGTGCCGGTGAATCACGTCGACTTCACCGAGCCTTATACCGAGTCCCTGCGGCGGCAGCTGCTCGCGGCGGCGGACCGCTGCGGCGAGCGGGTCGTCGACCGCGCCGTCTACGGCGCCACGCAGGGGCCGCGCCTGGAGACGGCGGCGGAGATCACGCGCCTCGAGCGCGACGGCTGCGACATCGTCGGCATGACCGGCATGCCGGAGGCCGTTCTCGCGCGCGAGATCAGCCTGGAATACGCGGCGATCGCCGTGATCGCCAATTTCGCCGCCGGCCGCGGCGACAGCGAGCACGCGATCCCGCTCGACAAGATCGAGGCGGTGCTCGCCGAGTCGATGGGCCGCGTGCGGCGCGTGATCGACGCGTTCTGCAAGGGATGATCCGCCCGGTCCTGAGGATGGGCGATCCCATCCTGCTCCAGAAGGCGAAGCCGGTGGAAAAGTTCGGCACGCCGGAGCTCGCGGCGCTGCTGGCCGACATGCGAGACACCATGGCGCACCTGAACGGCGCGGGGCTCGCCGCGCCGCAGATCGGCGTGAGCTTGCGCGTCGTCATTTTCGGCGTCACCTCCAATCCCCGCTATCCCGATATCGAGCCGGTTCCCGACACGGTGCTCATCAACCCCAGGCTGACTCCCCTATCCATGGATGAAGAGGAGGGATGGGAGGGCTGCCTTTCCGTGCCCGGAATGCGCGGCTGGGTGCCGAGGTTCAAGCGCTTGCGCTACTCGGGCTTCGATGAATCCGGAAAAAGCTTCAAGAGAGACGTGGAAGGCTTCCACGCCCGGGTGGTGCAGCACGAGGTCGACCACCTCGACGGCATCCTCTACCCGATGCGGGTGCGCGACATGACCAAGTTCGGCTTCAACGAGGCGCTTTTCCCGGGCGAGGACCTCCCGCCCGAGGACTAGACCTGCAGGGCCTTCACCAGGTCCTGCTCGATCTGCAGCACCGTCTTCGAGTTGGTCAAGGCCTCGCCCGACACGAGGAAGACGTCCTCCGCGCGATCGCCGAGCGTATTGATGCGCGCCGTGTGGATGTTGAGGCGGTAGGCGGTGAGGATGCGCGCCACGCTGTAGAGGAGGCCCGGCCGGTCGCTCGCGACGATCGACAGCACATGGTAGGCGCCGCGCTCGTCGGGCCGGATGTCGATGAAGGGCGTGATGGGGAAGTGGCGCACGCGCCGCGAAAGGCGCCCGCCCACCGGCGGCGGCAGCTCGCCCTGCGCGAGCACGTCCTCGGCGAGGTCGTGCTCGATGGCGGCGATCCGGTCCGAGTAGTGGTGGTCGCGGCCCTGGCCCATGATGAGGAAGGTGTCGAGCGCGTAGCCGTTGCGCGTCGTGTGCACCTTCGCCTCGGCGATGTTGAACCCGGCGCGCTCGAAGCTGCCGCAGATGCGGGCGAAGAGCGTCGCGCGGTCCTTCGTGTAGACGAAGACCTGCAGCCCCTCGCCGAACGGCGCGAGGCGCGCCTTCACGACCGGCTTGTCGGACTCGACGCGGTAGTGGAGGTTGCGGGTCTGCCAGGCGATCTCCTGGGCATCGTGGCGCAGGAAGTAGGGCGTATCGAGCTGCGCCCAGAGCTTGTCCTTCACGCCGTCGGAGAGCGCGTACAGGCGCAGCAGGCGCAGCGCCTCGGCCTGCTTCTCGGCGAGGGCGGCGTCGCGCGCGAGCGGCTGGCCGGTGAGGACCCGCCGCGTGGCGCGGAAGAGGTCCTCGAGGAGCTTCGCCTTCCAGGCGTTCCACACCTTCGGGCTCGTGCCGCGCACGTCGGCGACCGTGAGCATGTAGAGCGCGGCCAGGCGGCGCTCGGTCTTCACGCGCTCGGCGAAGGCGCGCACAACTTCCGGGTCGTGCACGTCCTGCTTCTGCGCCACCGCGGACATCGTCAGGTGGTTCTCCACCAGGAACGCGACGAGGTCGGTGTCCTCCTTCGAGAGCCCGTGGCGCTGGCAGAACTTGCGAGCGTCGACCGCGCCGAGCTCGGAATGGTCGCCGCCGCGGCCCTTGGCGATGTCGTGGTACAGGGCCGCCACGTAGAGCAGCCAGTGCCGCTCGAAGCCGCTCATGAGCTCGCTGCACAGCGGGAACTCGTGCGCGAGCTCCGGCATGGTGAAGCGCCGCACGTTCCTCAGCACCATGAGGATGTGCTGGTCCACCGTGTAGACGTGGAAGAGATCGTGCTGCATCTGGCCGACGATGCGGCCGAACTCGGGAAGGTAGCGGCCGAGGATGCCGTACTGGTTCATGCGCCGGAACTCGTGCACGATCCCGTCGGGCTGCTGCAGGATGTGCAGGAACAACAGCCGCGCGACCGGGTCTTTCCTGAACTTCGAATCAATGGAAAGCCGGGCCCGCCATAACGCCCGCAGAGTGGGAGCGGTCATGCCGCGCAGCCCCGCATGCTGCATGAGCAGCAGGAAGCTCTCCAGGATCGCGGTCGGCTCGCGCTGGAAGACGCCCTCGTCGACCGCCTCGAGCAGCTCGCCGTGCGCGCGGAAGCGCTCGTTGAGCGGCCGGCGCACGTCCTCGGTCGGCGGCGAAAGCCGCGCCTGCAGGTTCTGCAGCACGATCGCGTTCAGCTGCGTGATCGTCTTCGCCGCGCGGTAGTACTGCTGCATCATCAGCTCGCTCGCGCGCCGCTCGGCGCTGTCCTCGTAGCCGTATTGCTGCGCGAGGGCGTTCTGGAAATCGAAGACGACGCGATCCTCGCGGCGCCCGGCGAGGTAGTGGAGGCGGATGCGCAGGTCCTCCACCGCCGCCTCGTGGCGCCCGAGCTGCCGCGCCTCGTCGGGCTCGATGATGCCGTGCTGCGCCAGTCCGCTCCACGCGGCGCCGAAGCCCGCGGCGATCCCCGCCCAATGCAGGATCTGCAGGTCGCGCATGCCGCCGGGCGCTTCCTTGAGGTTCGGCTCCAGGGCGAAGGGCGTGTCCTGGTGCTTCGCGTGGCGCTGCTCCTGCTCAAGGATCTTCGCCTTGAGGAAGGCGGCGGCGTCCAGCTGCCCGTCGAAGGATTTCTTGAAGGAAAGGAACAGCGGCCTGCTGCCGGCCAGGAAGCGCGATTCGAGGAGGGCCGTCTCGACGGTGATGTCCTCGCGCGCGAACTGCAGGCAGCTTTCCACCGTGCGCACGCTGTGGCCGATCTCCAGGCCGATGTCCCAGAAGGCCCCGATCAGCCGCTCCAGCGCGCCGCGCTGCGATTCGGACGGTTCCGCCGACAGCAGGACGAGGAGGTCGACGTCCGAGCCCGGAAAGAGCTCGCCTCGCCCGTAGCCCCCGGTGGCCACCAGCGCGGCCTTGCCGCCGAGGCCGGCCTGCCGCCAGACCGACTTGACGATGCCGTCGATGAGGTGCGCGTGGCGCTTGAGCAGCGCCTTGCTCCGCACCTTCCCCGAGAGGAAACCTTCCTTCAGCGCCTGGCGCCCGGAGGCGAGCTCGCGGCGCCATTGGTCGGCCGGGCCTGCGGACCCGCGCGCGAGCGTGCCCGCGGCGGCGGTCTCGCTCACCGGCTCAGGCCGCCGGCGCGAGCGCCGCGATCGGCGGCGGCGCCATCGTGCCGGCCGAGCGGGTGAGGACCTCGTAGCCCGAAGGCGTGACGAGCACCGTGTGCTCCCACTGCGCGGAAAGGCTGTGGTCCTTGGTGACGATCGTCCAGCCGTCGGCGAGCTCGCGGATGCCCGGGCGGCCGGCGTTGATCATGGGCTCGATGGTGAAGGTCATGCCGGCCTCGAGCACGAGCCCGGTCCCCGGCTTGCCGTAGTGCAGGACCTGGGGCTCCTCGTGGAAGTTGCGGCCGATGCCGTGGCCGCAGAACTCGCGCACGACGGAGAAGCCATTCCTCTCCGCGTGGGCCTGGATCGCCGCGCCGATGTCGCCGAGCCGCGCGCCGGGACGCACCTGCGCGATGCCGAGCCACATGCACTCGTAGGTGACGTCCACGAGGCGCCGCGCCTGGATGCTGGGCTCCCCCACGAAAAACATGCGGCTGGAATCGCCGTGGAAGCCGTCCTTGATGACCGTGATGTCGATGTTGACGACGTCGCCGTTCTTCAGCACGCGATCGCCCGGGATGCCATGGCAGACCTGGTGGTTCACCGAAGTGCAGATGGACTTGGGGAAGGGCTTGTAGCCCGGCGGCGCGTAGTTGAGCGGCGCGGGCACCGTCTTCTGCACGTTCACCATGTAGTCGTGGCACAGGTCGTTCAGCCGGCCCGTCGTCACGCCGGCCTTGACGTGCGGGCCGATGAAGTCGAGCACTTCGCCCGCCAGCCGGCCCGCCAGCCTCATGCGCTCGATGTCTTCGGGAGTCTTCAGGAATACCGCCATTTGTCTCTGATTATGCTAGAATTTTGGGCTGACTTTGCGCTTTGCAAGGTCAAATTTCCCGCAGGCCTTTTAGGGTGCCCCGTAGTTTGGAACATGTCGGGGTTCTTGGGCGCTGCGGCAGACGCTAACCCTAAGGAGATTTTAGTGTCGGTCACCATGCGTCAAATGCTGGAAGCGGGGGTCCATTTCGGCCACCAGACCCGCTACTGGAACCCGAAGATGGCGCCGTTCATCTTCGGCCACCGCAACAAGATCCACATCATCAACCTGGAGCGCACGCTTTCGATGTACCAGGAAGCGACGAAGTTCGCGCGCCAGCTCGCCGCCAACCGCGGCAGCCTGCTCTTCGTCGGCACCAAGCGACAGGCGCGCGACATCGTGCGCGAGGAAGCGCAGCGCTGCATGATGCCGTTCGTCGACTACCGCTGGCTCGGCGGCATGCTCACCAACTTCAAGACGGTGAAGCAGTCGATCAAGCGCCTGAAGGAAATGGAGCAGATGCAGCAGGACGGCACCCTCGAGCGCATGTCCAAGAAGGAGGCGCTCGGCCTCACGCGCGAGATGGAGAAGCTGCAGCGCTCGCTCGGCGGCATCAAGGAGCTCTCCGGCCTGCCCGACGCGCTCTTCATCATCGACGTCGGCTACCAGAAGGGCGCCGTGCAGGAAGCCAACAAGCTCGGCATCCCGGTGATGGGCGTCGTCGACACCAACCACTCGCCCGAGGGCATCGACTACGTCATCCCCGGCAACGACGACTCGAGCCGCGCCATCCGCCTGTACGCGCGCGGCATCGCCGACGCGGTCCTCGAGGGACGCACGCAGTCCGTGGAGGAGGTGGTTGCCGCCTCGCGCGACGAGTTCGTCGAGGTGGAAGAGGAAGAGGGCGGAAAGTAGGCTTTTTGACCCCATTCAACAAAAAGGGGCCTAGCGCCCCTTTTTTTTAAAACTGCAAGGAGTCGAAGGAGCATGGCAGAGATCAGTGCAGGGCTGGTGAAGGAGCTTCGCGAGCTCACCGGCCTCGGGATGATGGAATGCAAGAAGGCGCTCGCCGAGGCGGGCGGCGACCTGAAGAAGGCCGAGGAGCTGCTGCGCATCAAGAGCGGCGCCAAGGCGAGCAAGGCCGCCGGCCGCATCGCCGCCGAAGGCGTCATCGGGGCCTTTGTTTCTCCGGATCAGAAATCGGGGGCGCTGGTCGAGCTCAACAGCGAGACCGATTTCGTGGCGAAGAACGACGAGTTCGTGGCCTTCGCCAGGTCGCTCGCCGAGCAGGCCGCCTCGGGCTCGGATCTCTCGGACCCGAAGATCGAGGAGAAGCGGCAGGCGCTCGTGCAGAAGATCGGCGAGAACATCTCCATTCGACGCTTCAAGCGCCTTCAGGCCAAGGGCAAGCTCGCCCTGTACCTGCACGGCGCCAAGATCGGCGTGCTGGTGGACTACGAGGGCCCCGAGGAGGTCGGAAAGGACCTCGGCATGCACATCGCCTTCGCCAAGCCGAAGTACATGGCGAAAGCGGAAGTTCCTTCCGATGTCCTGGACTCGGAAAGGAAGATTCAGGAAGCCCGGGCGAAGGAGTCCGGCAAGCCTGCGGAGATCGTCACGAAGATGGTCGAGGGCTCGCTCAACAAGTTCGTGGGCGAGATCACGCTCCTCGGCCAGCCGTTCGTGAAGGACGACAAGCAGACGGTCGAGAAGGTGCTCAAGGCCAAGAACGCGAAGGTGAACGCCTACGCCTTCTTCGTCGTGGGCGAGGGGCTGGAGAAGCGCTCCGACGACTTCGCCGCCGAAGTGATGGCCCAGGCCGGGAAAGCGCACTGAGCGCGAGCCTTTGACGCCCAAGTACAAAAGGATCCTCCTCAAGCTGTCGGGCGAAGCCCTGATGGGCGAGGATTCTTTTGGCATCAACCGCCAGACGATCGAATCGATCGTCGGCGAGATCGCCCAGGTCTCGCGCATGGGCGTGGAGATCGGGGTAGTCATCGGCGGCGGCAACATCTTCCGCGGCGTCGCGCCGGGCGCCGCGGGCATGGACCGGGCCACCGCCGACTACATGGGAATGCTTGCGACGGTGATGAACGCGCTCGCGCTGCAGGACGCCATGCGGCACGCAGGGCTCGCCAGCCGCGCGCTTTCGGCGCTCAACATCGAGCAGGTCGTGGAGCCCTACATCCGCGGCAAGGCCATCCGCTACCTCGAGGAAGGCAAGATCGTCATCTTCGCGGCGGGAACGGGCAACCCGTTCTTCACTACCGACACTGCGGCGGCGCTGCGGGGCAGCGAGATGGGCGCGGAGATCGTGCTGAAGGCGACCAAGGTCGACGGCGTCTACACGGCGGATCCCAAGAAGGACCCCCGCGCGCAGCGCTACAGCCGCGTGAGCTTCGACGAGGCGATCGTCCGCAACCTGCAGGTCATGGACGCCACGGCGCTCACGCTCTGCCGCGACCAGAAGCTCCCGATCAACGTCTTCAGCATCTTCAAGAAGGATGCCCTGCGCCGGGTCGTCACCGGCGAGGACGAGGGCACGCTGGTTCACGTATGATCCTGAGCGAAGGAGGGCGCTCGTGAATATCGCCGACCTTAAGAAAACCACCGAGCAGAAGATGGGCAAGAGCATCGAGGCGTTCAAGAACGACCTCGCCAAGGTGCGCACCGGCCGCGCGCATACCGGCCTGCTCGACCACGTCAGAGTGGACTACTACGGCACGCCGACGCCGCTCAACCAGGTCGCGAAGGTCACGCTGCTCGATTCGCGCACGATCGCGGTCACGCCGTTCGAGAAGAAGCTGATCACGACCATCGAGAAGTCGATCCGCGAGTCCGACCTCGGGTTGAATCCGACGACGAGCGGCGACACCATCCGGCTGCCCATGCCCGCGCTCACGGAAGAGCGCCGCCGCGAGCTCACCAAGGTGGTGAAGCACGAAGCCGAGAACGCGCGGGTCGCCATCCGCAACCAGCGCCGCGACGCCATCCAGCATCTGAAGGACGCGCTCAAGAAGCACGAGGTCTCGGAAAACGACGAGCGGCGCGCGCAGGACGACGTGCAGAAGCTCACCGACAAGCACATCGGGGAAATCGACAAGCTGCTCCAGGAGAAGGAAAAGGAGCTGATGGCGATATGAGCGCGGCGCCGGCGAGCTCGACCGAGGAGATCCCGCCGCACGGCGACGTGCCGCGCCACATTGCCGTCATCATGGACGGCAACGGGCGCTGGGCGAAGCGCCGCCACCTGCCGCGCTTCGCCGGCCACAAGCGCGGCGTCGAGGCCGTGCGGGCGGCGGTCAGGGCGTGCGGCGAGCGCGGCGTGGAGTTCCTGACGCTGTTCGCCTTCAGCTCGGAGAACTGGCGCCGGCCGGCGGAGGAGGTGTCGCTCCTCATGCAGCTTTTCCAGGGCGCGCTGGTGAACGAGGTGGAGAAGCTGCACGCCAACGGCGTGCGGCTCAAGGTGGTCGGCGACCTGGAGCGCTTCGACGGCAAGATCCGCCATTCCATCCAGCAGGCGGAGAACCTCACCGCCGGCAACAAGGCGCTCACGCTGACGATCGCCGCCAACTACGGCGGCCGCTGGGACATCCTGCAGGCCTTCAACCGGTTCCTGCGCGAGAACCCTTCAGCGGAAAAGATCGAGGAAAAGAATCTCACGCCGTACCTCGCCATGGCGTATGCGCCCGAGCCCGACCTTTTCATCCGTACCGGCGGCGAGCAGCGCATCAGCAACTTCCTGCTCTGGCAGCTCGCGTACGCGGAGCTCTACTTCACCGAAACGCTCTGGCCCGACTTCGACGCCGCGGCGCTCGACGAGGCGATTGCCTCCTACCGCAGCCGCGAGCGCCGCTTCGGGCGCACGAGCGAGCAGGTCGAGCAAGCGAAGCGGGCCGAGGTCGCCTGAAGGGCGCGTGCTCGCGGCCCGCGTCCTCACCGCGGCTGTCCTGATCGCCGGACTCCTCGCCGCGCTGTTCCTCCTCCCCGCCGCCTGGCTTGCCGGCCTCGTGGCGCTCATCGTCGGCCTCGCGGCGCACGAGTGGGCGGGGCTGTGCAAGCTGCCGCGCGGCGCAGGCCTCGCCTACGCGGTGCTCGCCGGTGCTTGCGTCGCGGCCCTTTCGTGGACCGGCTCGGCCAAGGCCGCGCTCGTCGTCGGCGCCGCCTTCTGGATCGCCGTTGCGCCGCTCTGGCTGTGGCGCGGCGTGCGGCCTTCGCATGCGCCGCTGCTGGCCGCGGGCGGCCTCGCCGTTCTCGTGCCGGCGGGCGTGGCGATGACGGTCCTTTCGCCGCTGCAGGTGCTCCTTTCCCTCGGTCTCACGTGGGTCGCCGACACGGCGGCGTATTTCGTCGGCCGCCGCTTCGGCCGCCACAAGCTCGCGCCCACCATCAGCCCCGGAAAGACGTGGGAAGGCGCCGCCGGCGCGCTCGCCGGGACGGCGGCCTACGCTATCATCTGCGCAGGCTTCGTCCCGCAGCTCAAGGCGGGAATTTCCGGAGGCGCCTGGGGCATCTATGCGGCCGCAATCCTCGTTCTGTGCGCAGCGAGCATCGGCGGCGACCTGTTCGAATCGGCCGCCAAGAGGCAAGCCTCGGTGAAGGACAGCGGCACGCTCCTGCCGGGCCACGGCGGCCTCCTGGACCGCATCGACAGCGCCACGGCCGTCTTGCCGCTCTGCGCGGTCCTCTGGCCCCTCACGACGCTGCAGCCATGAACGTCACGATCCTGGGCGCCACCGGCTCCATCGGCGCAAGCACGCTTGATGTGCTGGCCCGCCATCCGGGCCGCTTCCGCGCCTTCGCCCTGACGGCGCATTCCGCCGCCGAGCCGCTGCTGGCCGCGTGCGTCGCGCACCGGCCGCGCTACGCCGTTCTGGCAGGCGTCGAGGAAAGCAGGGCGTTGAAGAAGACGTTCGCCGAGGCGGGAACGGAGCTGCTCTTCGGCGCCGCGGCGTTGGAGGAAGTCGCCGCGCATCCGGATTGCCACGCCGTCATGGCGGCGATCGTCGGTGCTGCCGGCCTGCGCCCCGCGCTCGCGGCGGCGCGCGCCGGCAAGAAGATCCTCCTCGCGAACAAGGAAGCGCTCGTGATGGCCGGGCCCGTGTTCGTCGGCGCGGCGCGGGCGGGCGGGGCGCAAGTCCTGCCGGTCGACAGCGAGCACAACGCCGTCTTCCAGTGCCTTTCCGACACTCGCTTCGTGCGCCGCATCCTGTTGACGGCCTCGGGCGGCCCTTTCCGCGGAGTTTCCAGCGACAAGCTGCGCGCGGTGACGCCCGACGAGGCCTGCGCGCATCCCAACTGGGTCATGGGGCGCAAGATCTCGGTCGACTCCGCGACGATGATGAACAAGGGGCTGGAGGTGATCGAGGCGCGCTGGCTCTTCGACGTCGAGCCCGAGCGCATCGAGGTGGTCGTGCATCCGCAGAGCATCGTCCACTCGCTGGTGGAGTACCTGGACGGCTCGGTGCTCGCGCAGCTCTCGAACCCAGACATGCGCGTGCCGATCGCCCATGCGCTCGCGCACCCCGAGCGGATCGAGTCCGGCGCGCGGCCGCTCGACCTCGCGCTCCTGAAGAGCCTGTCGTTCGAGGCGCCGGACGAGCAGCGCTTCCCGTGCCTGCCGCTCGCGTACGCGGCGCTGCGCGCGGGCGGTAGCGCGCCCGCCGTCCTCAACGCAGCCAACGAAGTGGCGGTCGAGGCGTTCCTCGCGCGCCGGCTGCCGTTCACTTCCATCGCGCGCGTGATCGAAGGCACGCTCGCGCAGCTCGGCGCCGGGCGCGCCGAGACGCTGGAAGACGTCCTGGCGGCCGATCGCGAGGCGCGCCGCGCCGCCCTCCTGCACATGGAAAAGGCCGCCGCATGAACCTGCTCCACACCATAGCCGCATTCGTCGTCGCCCTTGGCATCCTCATCGTCGTGCATGAGTACGGCCACTACCTCGTGGCGCGGCTCTGCGGCGTGAAGGTGCTGCGCTTTTCCGTCGGCTTCGGCCGGCCGCTCCTCATGAAGCGGCTGGGACCGGATCGCACGGAATGGGTCCTCGCCGCGATTCCCTTCGGCGGCTACGTGAAGATGCTGGACGAGCGCGAGGGGCCGGTGGAGCCCGAAGAACTGCCGCGCGCCTTCAACCGCAAGAGCGTGGGACGCCGTTTCCTCATCGTGGCCGCCGGGCCGGTCTTCAACTTCATTTTTGCCATCGCCGTGTACGCCGGGCTTTTCATGCACGGCATGCCGGAGGCGCGGCCGGTCCTTGCCGACCCGCCGGCCGGCACACTTGCCGCCGCGGCGGGCCTGCGCGGCGGCGACACGATCCGCGCGATCGGCCGCGATCCGGTGGCGACCTGGCAGGACGTGCGCTGGCGCGTGCTGCAGGCCGGCTTGCAGCGCGAGCGGGTGACGCTCGAGGCGACGAGCGGCGGCGGGCAGGATGTGAGCGCCACGCTGGATCTTTCCGGCTTACCGGCCGAGGCGGTGGAGGGCGACCTTCTCGAGCGCATCGGCATGAAGCTCTACCGCCCGCCGCTCGATCCGGTGCTCGGCCGGCTCATCAAGGGCGGCGCAGCCGAACGGGCAGGGCTGAAGGAAGGCGACCGCATTGTGCGCGCGGACGGCGTCGCAGTCGCCACGTGGGAGGCGCTCGTCAATGCGGTGCGCGCGAAGCCGGGCGCGCCGCTGCGCCTGTCCATCGAGCGCGGCGAGACGTCCATGACCGTCGAGGTGACGCCGGAGGCGGTCGCCGGGCCCAACGGCTCCATCGGCCGCATCGGCGCGGCGCCTCGCCTGCCGCCCATCGAGACCGACCGCATGTTCGTGCGAGTGCAGTACGGGTTCGCCGCGAGCGTCGGCAAGGCCGTCGAGAAGACGTGGGACATTTCTGTCTTCAGCCTGAAGATGCTCGGCAAGATGATCGTCGGGCAGGTTTCCTGGAAGCACCTGTCCGGCCCCGTCACGATCGCCGATTTCGCCGGCCAGTCGGCGCAGCTCGGCTGGATGTCTTACGTGACGTTCCTCGCGCTGATCAGCATCAGCCTCGGCGTGCTCAACCTTCTCCCGGTGCCGCTGCTCGACGGCGGACACCTGATGTATTATGCGATCGAAGTAATCAAAGGCAGGCCGGTGTCCGAGCGCGCCATGGAGCTCGGGCAGCGCGTGGGACTCGCGCTGCTGCTGGTAATGATGGCCTTCGCCTTCTACAACGACCTGAACAGAATTCTGACCGGCTGAAATGATGCGAAGGGGGGTTGCGGCAGTACTGGCTGCGTGCGCGCTCGCGGCCGCGTCGGCCGCGTGGGCGCAGTCGTTCGCTCCCTTCACCGTCCGCGACATCCGCGTCGAAGGACTGCAGCGAACCGAAGCCGGCACGGTCTTCAGCTACCTGCCGGTGAAGGTCGGCGAGACCATGAACGAGGAGAAGGCGCAGCAGGCGCTGCGCGCGCTCTTCGCCACCGGCTTCTTCCAGGACGTGCGGCTCGAGGTCGACAAGGACGTCCTGGTCGTCATCGTCCAGGAGCGGCCGGCGATCGCGCAGATCGACCTCTCGGGGAACAAGGAGTTCGCCAACGAGGTGCTGACCAAGGCGCTGCGCGAGATGGGCCTCGCAGAGGGACGGATCTTCGACCGCTCGCTCCTCGAGACTGCAAGCCAGGAGATCAAGCGCCAGTACCTGACGCGGGGCATGTATGCCACCGACGTGCAGACCACGGTCACGCCCCTGGAGCGCAATCGCGTCGGGCTGAACATCGCCATCACCGAAGGCGAGGTCGCCAAGATCCGCGGCATCAACATCGTCGGCACGCAGGCGTTCACCGAGAAGGAGCTGGTGAACCAGATGACGCTCCGCACGCCGGGGTGGCTGACCTGGTACACCAAGCACGACCGCTACGCCCGGGACAAGCTCTCCGCCGACCTGGAGACGCTGCGCTCCTTCTACCAGAACCGGGGCTACCTGGACTTCAACATCGAGTCCACGCAGGTCTCCATCACGCCCGACCGGCAGGACATCTACCTCACCATCAACATCAGCGAAGGCGAGAAGTACACGGTCTCGAGCATCGACCTCGGCGGCCAGATGCTCGTGCCGAAGGAAGAGCTCGAGAAGCTCATCCAGCTGAAGCCCGGGGACGTCTTCTCCCGCGAGAAGCTCGCGAAGAGCACGAAGGCGATCAGCGACCGGCTGGGGAACGACGGCTATGCGTTCGCCAACGCCAACGCGGTGCCGGACGTCGACAAGGAAAAGCACACCGTCGCCTTCACCATCGTCGTCGACCCCGGCCGGCGGGTGTACGTGCGGCGGATCAACGTCGTGGGCAACAACAAGACGCGCGACGAGGTGGTGCGGCGGGAGCTGCGCCAGCTGGAGGGCGCGTTCTACGACGCTTCGCGCATCCAGCTCTCGAAGCGCCGCATCGACCGCACGCAGTACTTCGACGCGGTGGACGTGGAGACGCAGCCCGTCGAGGGCAGCCCCGACCAGGTGGACGTCAACTATGCGGTGAAGGAGAAGCCCACGGGCGCGCTGCTCCTCGGCGCCGGCTTCTCCACGGTGGAAAAGCTGATCCTCCAGGCCTCGATCAGCCAGAGCAACGTCTTCGGCACGGGCAAGTTCGTGTCGGCGAACGTGAGCTCGGGCTCGATCAACAAGGTCTATTCGCTCTCGTACCTCGACCCGTACTTCACGGTCGACGGCGTGAGCCAGGGGTTCGACGTCTACAAGCGCAAGACCGACGCGAGCCTGCTCGCGATCGGCCCCTACGCCACGGATTCGGTGGGCGGCGGCGTCAAGTTCGGCTACCCGATCAGCGAGACCATCGGCGTGAACTTCGGGCTTGCGCTGGAGAGCACGAAGCTCACCACTTTCGACACCAGCCCGACGCAGTACATCAACTTCGTCAACCAGTTCGGCAACGACTATTCGTATGCCACCTTCAGCGCCGGCTGGGGACGCGACACGCGGGACAGCGCGATCCGCCCCACGGACGGCTCCATCACCCGCGTGAGCGGCGAGGTCGCGCAAGGCAACCTTCAGTTCTATCGCACGACGTTCCAGCACCAGACGCTGTTCCCCCTCTCGCGCGAATACGCGTTTTCGCTGCGCGGCGAGCTGGGCTATGCCGGGGGGCTTTCGGGCCGGCCGCTGCCGTTCTTCAAGAACTACTACGCCGGCGGCCCGGACTCGGTGCGCGGCTACCGCGCCTTCTCGCTCGGCCCGCGCGACCCGAACAACCTCGCCCTCGGCGGCAACCGCAAGGTCGTCGGATCCGCGGAATTCCTCTTTCCGGTGCCGGGCGCCGACAAGGAACCGTCCTTGCGCCTGGCGGCATTCCTCGACGCCGGCCAGGTCTACGACGGCAAGATCCAGCTGTCGGACCTGCGCTACTCGACGGGCGTCGGGCTGAGCTGGAGCTCGCCTTTCGGACCGTTGCGGCTGTCTTTCGGCTTCCCGGTCCACAAGCGCGAAGGCGACGACGTCCAGAGGTTACAATTCACCTTCGGCACCGTCTTCTAGGGTGGGTTCAAGACAATGATTTCACGAAGATTTTTTGCCGCCACGCTGCTGGCTGCCGGCCTTGCCGCGTCGTACCCCGCCGCTGCGCAGACGGCCGCCGCGGCCGCGCCTTCGCTCAAGATCGGTTTCGTCAATACCGAGCGCATCCTCCGCGACGCGACGCCCGCGGTCCGCGCCCAGCGCAAGATCGAGGCGGAGTTCAAGAAGCGCGACGACGAGCTCGCGCGCACGGCCGACCAGCTGAAGAAGCTCCAGGACGAGCTCGACAAGAACTCGGTCACCATGAGCGAGACGCAGCGGCGCAACAAGGAGCGCGAGTTCGGCGACCTGAACCGCGACTTCCAGCGCAAGCAGCGCGAGTTCCGCGAGGACCTGAACCAGCGGCGCAACGAGGAGCTGGCGCAGGTCGTCGAGCAGGCGAACCGCGTGATCCGCCAGATCGCCGAGCAGGAGAAGTACGACCTGGTCGTGCAGGACGTGGTCTATTTCAGCCCGCGGATCGACATCACCGACAAGGTGATCAAGGCGCTGGAATCGGGCAAGCCGCCGGCGAAGTGACGCCGGCGTGAAGCCATGGCCGGCCCCTTGACCCTCGGGGACATCGCCGCGCGCCTGGGCGGGCGCGTCGCCGGCGACGCCAAGACCGAGGTGCGCCAGGTCGGCTCCCTAAGAAACGCAGCCGCCGGCCAGATCGCGTTCCTTTCCAGCCTGAAGCACAAGTCCGAGCTCGCCGCGACGCGCGCTTCCGCGGTCATCCTTTCGGAAGAAAACCAGGGCCTGACGGACCTGCCGCGCATCGTTTGCGCCAATCCGTACGCCTACTTCGCGCGCGTCTCGCAGCTCTTCAACCCGGCGACTCTGCAGCCGCCGGGCGTGCACGAGAGCGCCGTGGTGGCGAAGACCGCGCGCCTCGGAGCGCGCGTTTCCGTCGGCGCGCAATGCGTCGTCGGCGAGGGCGTCGTCATCGGCGACGACAGCTGCCTCTACCCGAACGTCGTCGTTTATCCGCGCTGCGAGATCGGCAAGCGCGTCATCCTGCACGCGGGCGCGGTGATCGGCGCGGACGGCTTCGGCATCGCCGAGGACGCAGGCCGGTGGGTGAAGATCCCGCAGATCGGCCGCGTCCTCATCGGGGACGACGTCGAGGTCGGCGCGAACACGACCATCGACCGCGGCGCCATCGACGACACCGTGATCGAGGAGGGCGTGAAGCTCGACAACCAGATCCAGATCGGCCACAACTGCCGCGTCGGCGCCCATACCGCCATGGCGGGGTGCGTCGCCGTCGCCGGCAGCGCGGACATCGGCCGGCACTGCACCATCGGCGCGGCCTCGCTCGTCCTCGGCCACCTCAAGATCGTCGACCACGTGCACGTCTCGGCCGACACGGTGATCTCGCGCTCGATCCTCGAGCCGGGCACGTACACCGGCATGTTCCCCGCCGACCGCCACGAGTCCTGGACGCGCAACACCGCCCAGGTGCGGCACCTCGCCGAGCTCGCGGCGCGCGTGCGGGCGCTCGAAAAAGGAAAGAACAATGGCTGAATTCGGCATCCAGGACGTGCTCGCGCACCTTCCGCACCGCTATCCGTTCCTCCTCATCGACTCGGTGAAGACGCTCGAGAAGGGCAAGCGCATCGTCGCCGTGAAGAACGTCTCGGTGAACGAGCCGCACTTCCAGGGGCACTTCCCCGGGCGCCCCATCATGCCGGGCGTGCTCATCCTCGAGGCGATGGCCCAGGCGGCCGGCCTCCTGGTGTTCCTGTCGGAGGGCACCAAGCCGGACGAGGCCTCCGTCTACTACTACGTCGGCATCGACAACGCGCGGTTCAAGAAGCCCGTCGTGCCGGGCGACGTCCTCGAAGTCGAGGTATCCATCGATCGCTTCATGCGCGGCATCGGCAAGTTCACCTGCGCGGCCCGCGTGGAGGGCGCAGTCGTCGCCGAGGCGAACATCCTCTGCGCCATGCGCCCGCCGAAGGAAGGCGCGTAGCGGTGGCGATCCATCCCTCGGCCATCATCCATCCGGGCGCGCGCTTGGCCGCCGGCGTGGAGGTCGGGCCTTACTCGGTGATCGGGCCGCAGGTCGAGGTGGGCGAGGGCACCTGGATCGGCGCGCACGTCGTCCTGGACGGGCGGATGAAGATCGGCAAGGAAAACCGCATCTTCCATTTCGCCTCGCTGGGCGCGCCTCCGCAGGACAAGAAATACGCCGGCGAGGAGACCAGCGTCGAGATCGGCGACCGCAACACGATCCGCGAGTACGTGACCATCAACCGCGGCACGACGCACGACGCCGGCGTGACGCGTGTCGGCGACGACAACTGGATCATGGCGTACGTGCACTTCGCGCACGATTGCCAGATCGGCAGCCACACCATCTTCGCCAACGCCTGCCAGCTGGCCGGGCACGTGCAGGTGGGCGACTGGGCCATCTTTGGCGCGACGACGCTCGTGCACCAGTTCGTGCACATCGGCGAGCACGCATTCACCGGCATGGGCACGTACCTGCCGCAGGACCTGCCGCCCTACATGTCGGCATCCGGGCACATGGAGAAGCCGTACGGCGTCAACAGCGAAGGGCTGAAGCGGCGCGGCTTCACGCCGGAAACCATAGCGGCGCTGAAGCGCGCGTACCGGTCGCTCTATCGCGGCAAGCCCAGCCTCGCCGAGGCGCGCCAGGAGCTCGAGGAGCAGGCGAGGAGCTGCACGGAGGTGCGCCGGATCCTGGAGTTCATCGACCACTCCAAGCGCGGCATCCTCCGCTAAGGTGAGCGACGGTCGCTTGCGCATCGGCATGGTGGCCGCCGAGCCCTCCGGCGACCTGCTCGCCGCGCACCTCATCGGCGCGCTGAAGGCGCGCCGCCCGGATACCGAGTTCGCGGGGATCGGCGGCCCGCGCATGGCGGCGGAAGGATTCGTTTCCCACTATCCGATCGAGAAGCTGTCGGTGCGCGGGTACGCCGAGGTCCTGCGCCACTATGCCTCGATCATGGCGCTGCGCCGCCGGCTCGCGCGCTCGCTCATCGCCGAGCGGCCGGACCTGTTCATCGGCGTGGACTCCGGCGACTTCAACCTCGACCTCGAGCGGCGGCTGAAGGAGGCCGGCATCCCGGCCATGCACTACGTCAGCCCCTCGATCTGGGCCTGGCGCGGCTGGCGCATCAAGAAGATCGCCCGCTCCGTCGACCACATCCTCGTCATGTTCCCGTTCGAGGAGCCGATCTACCGCAAGGCGGGCATCCCGGTCACGTACGTCGGCCATCCGCTCGCCGACGTCATTCCCCTCGAGCCGAAGAAGGACGAGGCGCGGGCGCAGCTGCGGCTGCCGCAGGGAAAGCTCGTCGTCGCGCTGCTGCCCGGCAGCCGCCGCTCGGAGATGAAGTACATGGCGCAGGCCTTCATCCTCGCCGCGCACCGCTTCCGCCAGGAAGTGCACGACGTCCACTTCGTCTGCCCCACGGTCACCCGCCAGACGCGCGACATGTTCGAGCTCGAGCTGCACCGCCAGCAGCGCACGGACCTGCCGCTCACGCTGCTCTTCGGCCACTCGCACGAGGCGCTCGCCGCCGCCGACCTGGCGCTCGTGGCGAGCGGCACCGCGACCCTCGAGACGGCGCTCTTCAAGACGCCCATGGTCATCGCCTACCGCCAGTCGCCGGTGACCTGGGCGCTCATGCGTTCGCAGCTCTACCTGCCTTACGTGGGCATGCCCAACATCCTTGCCGGGGAGCGACTCGTGCCGGAGCTGCTCCAGGACCAGGCCACCCCGGCTGCGCTCGCCGCGGCGCTGCTCGAGCTGCTGCGCGACAAGGCGGCGCAGAAGCGCCAGGTCGAGCGGTTCCACGAGTTCCATCACCTGCTCAGGCAGAATACGGCGGCGAAGGCGGCCGATGCTGTGCTTTCGGTTTTACACAAGTAATTCCAAATGGACGGCGTATTGATTTGCGGGGTCGACGAGGCGGGCAGGGGGCCGCTGGCGGGTCCGGTCTACGCGGCGGCGGTGATCCTCGACCCTGCGCGGCGCGTGAACGGCCTTGCCGACTCCAAGGTCCTGACCGCGGAGCGACGGGAGGTGCTGGCCGAGCGCATCAAGGAGCGCGCGATCGCCTGGGCGGTAGCGAGCGCGACCGTCGAGGAGATCGACCGCATCAACATCTTCCACGCCTCGATGCTCGCCATGCGGCGCGCGGTGCAGGCGCTCGCCGTGCGTCCCGGCGAGGCATGGATTGACGGCAACGCCTGCCCGCCGGAGCTCGGCTGCTCCGCCAAGGCGTTCGTGGACGGCGACGCGAAGCACAAGCCCATTTCCGCGGCTTCGATCCTCGCCAAGACCGCGCGCGATGCCGAGATGGGCGTCCTGCACGAGCGCTATCCGCGCTATGGCTTCGACAAGCACAAGGGCTACGCCACTGCGGAGCACCTCGAGTCGCTGGGCCGCCACGGCCCCTGCGATGTCCACCGGCGCAGCTTCCAGGCCGTCGGCCTCTTCTTCCAGAACGATCTCTTCCCGGTGGATTGGGCGGGCATGGAAGAAAGCGTCCGCCTGCGCACGTTCCGGCGCCACCTGAAGGCGCTGCGGCTCGCCGCCGAATCGTGATCACCTCGCGCGACAACGCCCGGGTCAAGCACTGGGCGAAGCTCGCGCGCGACGGCCGGTACCGCAGGAGCGAGAAGAAGGCCCTCATCGAGGGTCCCCACCTCGTCGAAGCCTTCCTCGCCGCCGGTTTCCGGCCCATAGAAATCATCAAGAGCGGCGAAACCGTCTCCGATGCCGTATTCCGCTCGATCGTCGACGTCGAATCGCCCCAGGGAATTGCCGCCGAGATCGGCATTCCCGACGGGAAGGAGGACCGCGAGCGCGATTGCGTGTTCCTCGAAGGCATCCAGGACGCCGGCAATGTCGGCACCATCATCCGCAGCGCCGCCGCCTTCGGCCTGGGCACCGTCGTCCTCGACGCGCAGTGCGCCGATCCGTGGTCGCCCAAGGTCCTGCGCGCCGGCATGGGCGGGCACTTCGCCCTCTCGATACTGGGCGTGAAGACCCTGCAGGACGAGCTCTCGCGCTTCTCGGGCACCGTCTTGTGCGCAGTGGCGAGCGGCGGCCAGGCGATCGGCAACGCCGACCTATCCGGCCGATTGGCCTGGGTCTTCGGCAGCGAGGGCAGAGGCCTGGGCACGTCGGTGCTCGCCGAGGCAGACCAGAGAATCACCATCCCGATCGATCCGGGCGCCGAATCGCTCAACGTCGCCGCGGCGGCAGCGATCTCCTTCTACGAGGCGAGCCGCGTCCGGCGAGGCTAGTCAGTAGACCTGCCGGTGGATCCGGAACTCGCGCAGGATGGTCGTGGCGATTTCCTCGATGGACTTGGTGGTGGAATTGATGCAGCGGATCCCTTCGCGGCGCATGAGCATCTCGGCCGCATCCACCTCGTGGCGGCAGTTCGCGAGATCGGCGTACTTGCTCCCAGGCCGGCGCTCCTTCCGGATCTCGTGCAGGCGCTCGGGGGCGATGGTGAGGCCGTAGAGCTTGCCCTTGAACCCGTGCAGCGCCTGGGGCAGCTGGCGGCGATCGAAGTCTTCCGGGATCAGCGGGTAGTTGGCGGTCTTCACGCCGAATTGCATGGCGAGGTATAGGCTGGTCGGCGTCTTGCCGCTGCGCGAGACGCCCACCAAGATCACGTCCGCCTGGGCGAGCTCGCGGTGGGAAGCGCCGTCGTCGTGCGCCATGGCGAAGTTGATCGCCTCCATCCGCTGCTGGTAGTGGTTCTTGTCCTGCGCGTGAGAGCGGCCGATCGTGTGGCTCGACTTGACGCCGAGGCCCGCCTCGAGCGGGTCGATGAAGGTCTCGAAGAAGTCGAGGAAGAGGGCGTTCGCCTTGCGCACCACGTGGCGGAGGTCCTGGTTCACCAGCGTGGAGAAGACGATCGGCTGGCCGTTGCCCCGGGCCGCCTCCGCGTGGATGCGCGCCAGGCACTCCTCGGCCTTTTCGGCGCTGTCGATGAAGGGCAGCGTGACCTGGTCGAACTCGACGCCCTCGAATTGAGTGAGCAGGCTATGGCCCAGCATCTGAGCCGTAATACCCGTGCCGTCGGACAGGAAGAAGACAGTTCTGCGTGAGCCCATCCCTATAAAATAGCAAGACTATGCGCGTATCGTGGCTGAAAGACCTGCGAATGAAGGACCTCGAGCAGGTCGGCGGCAAGAACGCCTCGCTCGGGGAAATGATCGGCGCGCTCTCCGGGGCCGGCATCCGGGTCCCAGGCGGCTTCGCCACCACGGCGGACGCCTACCGCGAATTCCTCGCCGCCGGCGGCCTGGACCGGAAGATCGCCGAGCGCATCGCCGGGCTCAAGCAGGGCGACGTGGACGCGCTGGCGGCCTGCGGCAAGGAGATCCGCGGGTGGATCCTCGCGCAGCCTTTCCCGGCCGCTCTCGAGCAGGATATTCGCAAGTATTTTCAGGAGCTTGAGTGCCAAACCTCAAGCGATGCATCGTTTGCCGTCCGGTCTTCGGCCACTGCGGAGGACCTGCCCGACGCGTCGTTCGCCGGCCAGCAGGAGACCTTCCTGAACATCCGCGGCGCGGACAACGTCCTGGAGGCGATCCGGCACGTCTTCGCCTCTCTCTATAACGACCGGGCCATTTCGTACCGGGCGCACCATGGCTTCGACCATGGGGCCGTGGCGCTTTCGGCGGCCGTCCAGCAGATGGTGCGCAGCGACCTGGGCGCCGCCGGCGTCATGTTCACGCTCGATACCGAGTCCGGCTTCCGGGAGGTGGTGTTCATCACCTCCTCCTACGGCCTGGGCGAGATGGTGGTGCAGGGCGCGGTGAACCCCGACGAGTTCTACGTCCACAAGCCGATGCTCGAGAAGGGCCGGCCGGCGATCGTGCGCCGGGCCCTCGGCTCGAAGATCCACAAGATGGTCTTCGCCGAGCATGCCGCGGCGGGCAAGTCCACCCGGGTGACCGACACGGGTCCCGAGCGCGACGCCTTTTCCCTGAAGGACGAGGACGTGCTCGAGCTCGGCCGCTACGCGGTCGCGATCGAGAAGCACTACGGTCGGCCGATGGACATCGAGTGGGGCAAGGACGGCCAGGACGGCCGGATCTACGTGCTCCAGGCCCGCCCGGAGACGGTCAAGTCGCGCAAGCGCGACGTCGAGGAGCGCTTCGCCCTCAAGGGAAGCGGCAAGGTGCTCGCGACGGGACGCGCCATCGGCCACAAGATCGGCAGCGGCAGCGTGCGCATCGTGCCGGACGCCGCGCAGATGTCCCGGGTGAAGCCGGGCGACATCCTCGTCACGGACATGACGGATCCCAACTGGGAGCCGGTCATGAAGGTCGCGGCTGCGATCGTCACGAACCGCGGCGGCCGCACCTGCCATGCCGCCATCATCGCCCGAGAGCTCGGCATCCCGGCGGTCGTCGGCTGCGGCGACGCGACGAGCCGCCTGAAGGACGGGCAGCCGGTGACGGTGTCCTGCTCCGAAGGCGACACCGGAAACGTCTACGAGGGGCTGATCCCCTTCGAGGTCTCGACGCGCGAGCGCGGCGAGATGCCGAAGATCCCGGTGAAGATCTCGATGAACGTCGGCAACCCGCAGCTCGCCTTCCAGTTCGCGCAGCTCCCCAACGCGGGCGTGGGCCTGGCGCGCCTCGAGTTCATCATCAACAACGAGATCGGGGTCCACCCCAAGGCGTGCCTCGAGTTCCAGAAGCTGGATGGCTCCCTGAAGAAGGAGATCCTGGAAAAGGCCAAGGGTTACGCCAGCCCGCGCGACTTCTTCCGCGAGAAGATGGTCGAAGGCGTGGCCACCATCGCCGCCGCCTTCTGGCCGAAGTCGGTCATCGTGCGGCTCTCGGACTTCAAATCGAACGAGTACAAGAAGCTCCTCGGCGGCGAGCGCTACGAGCCCGACGAGGAGAACCCGATGCTCGGCTTCCGCGGCGCTTCGCGCTACGTGGATCCGAGCTTCAAGGAATGCTTCGAGCTCGAGTGCCAGGCCATGCGCCGCGTGCGCGACGAGCTCGGCCTCACGAACGTCGAGCTCATGGTGCCGTTCGTGCGGACGCTCGACGAGGCACGGGAGGTTTTGAAGCTTCTCGAGGAAAATGGCTTAAAGAGAGGTGCGAATGGCCTGCGCATCGTCATGATGTGCGAGCTGCCCTCCAACGCCATCCTCGCCGACGAGTTCCTCGAGCTCTTCGACGGCTTCTCCATCGGCTCCAACGACCTCACGCAGCTCACGCTGGGCCTCGACCGCGACTCCGGCCTCGTCGCGGAGCGCTTCGACGAGCGCGACGCCGCCGTCAAGGCGATGCTCGCCCTCGCCATCAAGGCCTGCCGCAAGGCTGGCAAGTACGTCGGCATCTGCGGCCAGGGGCCCTCCGACCACGCGGACCTCGCGGCCTGGCTGATGGAGCAGGGCATCGAGAGCATGTCCCTCAACCCGGACACGGTCATCTCCACCTGGATGGCCCTCGCCGACCTCGGGCAAGCCAAGGCGAAATCAGCGGCTGCGTAGCAGCCGCTGCTTCTCGCGGTTCCAGTCCTTCTCGCGCTGGTCGGCGCGCTTGTCGCGGGCGAGCTTGCCGCGCCCCAGGCCGACCTCGAGCTTGATGCGGCCCTTGGCGTAATGCAGGTTGAGCGGCACGAGCGTGTAGCCGCGCTGCTCCACCTTGCCGATCAGGCGCTTGATCTCCTCGGCGTGCAGGAGCAGCTTGCGGCTGCGCGTCGGGTCGGGCACGAAATGCGTCGAGGCCGTGGGCAGCGGCGTGATGTTGCCGCCGATCAGGTACAGTTCGCCCCCGCGCACCATGACATAGGCATCGGCGAGCTGCGCACGGCCGGCGCGGATGGACTTCACCTCCCAGCCGGCGAGGGCGATCCCCGCCTCGTAGCGCTCCTCGATGAAATAATCGTGGAAGGCTTTCCGGTTCTCGACGATCGACATAGGCGAAAAATCATTCTCGCATGAAGCGAATCGCCCGGACCGCGATCGTCGCCCACAGCGCCGAGCAGGTTTATGCGCTCGTGGAGGACATCGACTCCTATCCGCGCTTCCTGCCGTGGTGCGCCGAGGCGAGGATCCTCGAGAGGAACGGCCGCGTGAAGGCGCGCATCACCGCGGCGCTGCGCGGGCTGCGGCAGACCTTCACCACGAGCAACGACAACCGCCCGGGCGAGTCGATCGACATGCATCTCGTCGAAGGGCCCTTCAGGCGATTCGACGCCGCGTGGCGGTTCACGCGACTGTCCGCGACCGCGTGCCGCATCGAGTTCACGCTCGAGTACGAGTTCACGAGCCGCGTGCTCGCCGTTCTCCTCGACCCGCTCTTCGACCGCATCGCCGACACCATGGTCGATGCCTTTGCCCGGCGCGCGGACGCCGTCTATGGGACTGACGGTTGAGGTCGTCTTCGCGCCGCAGGTGCGCACCGTCACGCTCGCCGACGGTGCCACGCTGGCCGACGCGATTGCCGCCGCCGGGTTCTCCGCCGAAGGCCTGAAAACCGGAATCTTCGGCGCCGTCGCAGGGCCGCAAACCGTTCTCAAGGAAGGCGACCGCGTGGAAATCTACCGGCCGCTCGCGCTCGATCCCAAGGAAGCCCGCCGGAAGCGCGCGGAAGACGCGCGCAGAGCCGGGCGGCGCGCCTCGCCGCGACCGGCGCGAAAGACTCGCGTATAATCGACTTTTGCGCGCAAAGGAAGCTCGATGCGGGTGATTCAGAAGGCGCTGACCTTCGACGATGTTCTCCTCCTCCCCGCCCACTCGCGCGTCCTGCCGCGCGAAGTTTCCCTGAAGACCCGCCTCACCCGAAAGCTCGAGCTGAACCTGCCGCTCGTGTCCGCCGCCATGGACACGGTGACCGAGGCGCGCCTCGCGATCGCGCTGGCGCAGGAAGGCGGCATCGGCATCGTCCACAAGAACCTTCCCATCCCGGCGCAGGCCGCGGAGGTGGCGAAAGTGAAGCGCTTCGAGTCGGGGGTGCTGCGCGACCCCATGACCATCCCGCCCGACATGACGGTGCGCCAGGTCATGGCGCTGCAGCGCGAGCACAAGATTTCCGGCTTCCCCGTGGTCAAGGGCGGCAAGGTGGTGGGCATCGTCACGAACCGGGACCTGCGCTTCGAGACCGAGCTCGACCAGCCGGTGAAGGCCATCATGACGCCGCAGCGCAAGCTCATCACCGTGCGCGAGGGGGCGAGCCGCGACGAGGCGAAGAAGCTCATGCACCAGCATCGCCTGGAGCGCGTGCTCGTGGTCGATGAAGAGTTCCACCTCATGGGCCTCGTGACGGTCAAGGACATCACCAAGGAGACCGAGAACCCCAACGCCTGCAAGGACCCGCAAGGCAAGCTGCGCGTCGGCGCGGCGGTCGGCGTGGGCGAGGGCACCGAGGAGCGCGTCGCCGCGCTCGTGGAAGCCGGAGTGGACGTGATCGTGGTCGACACGGCGCACGGCCATGCGCAAGGCGTGCTGGACCGCGTCAAGTGGGTGAAGACCCGGTATCCCAACGTCGAGGTCGTGGGGGGCAATGTCGGCACGGGCGATGGCGCGAAGGCGCTCGTCGACCACGGCGCCGACGGCGTCAAGGTCGGCATCGGCCCGGGCTCCATCTGCACCACGCGCATCGTCGCCGGGGTCGGCGTGCCGCAGATCACGGCCATCCAGAGCGTCGCCGAGGCGCTCGCCAAGTCCGGCGTCCCCCTGATCGCCGACGGCGGAGTGCGCTACTCCGGCGACATCGCCAAGGCGCTCGCCGCCGGCGCGCACACGGTCATGCTGGGATCGCTCTTCGCCGGCACCGAGGAGTCGCCGGGCGAAGTCGAGCTGTACCAGGGCCGCTCCTACAAGTCCTACCGCGGAATGGGATCGCTCGGCGCGATGCAGAAGGGCGCCGCCGACCGCTACTTCCAGGACTCCGAGATGAACGTGGACAAGCTGGTGCCCGAGGGCGTCGAGGGCCGCGTTCCCTACAAGGGCAGCGCGCTGGCCGTGATCCAGCAGCTGATGGGCGGCGTGCGCGCGAGCATGGGCTACACCGGCTGCTCGACCGTGGACGAGCTGCGCACCAAGACCCAGTTCGTCGAGATCACCACCGCCGGCATCCGCGAGTCGCATGTCCACGACGTCCAGATCGTCAAAGAAGCTCCCAACTATCGAGTCGAGTAGCGTGCCCAACGCCGCGCCGGTCCGGCACGACCGGATCCTCGTTCTCGATTTCGGCGCGCAGTACACGCAGCTCATCGCGCGGCGCGTGCGCGAGGCCAGCGTCTACTGCGAGATCCACCCGCACGATGTCTCCGACGATTTCGTCAGGAGCTTCGGCGCACGCGGGATCATCCTTTCCGGCAGCCACCTCTCGGCCTACGACCCCGACGCCGGCAAGGCGCCGCAGGCCGTCTTCGAGCTCGGCGTGCCGGTGCTCGGCATCTGCTACGGCATGCAGACCATGGCGCAGCAGCTCGGCGGCCGCGTGGAGGCCGGCAAGGTGCGCGAGTTCGGCTACGCGGAGGTGCGCGCGCGCGGCCACACGAAGCTACTCGAGGGCATCGAGGACCATCGCACGGCCGAAGGCCACGGCATGCTCAAGGTCTGGATGAGCCATGGCGACAAGGTGGTCGACATGCCCCCCGGGTTCAAGCTGATGGCGTCGACCGACTCGTGCCCGATCGCAGGTATGGCCGACGAGGCCCGGCGCTTCTACGCCGTCCAGTTCCACCCCGAGGTGACGCACACGCTACAGGGCACGAAGCTCCTGCAGCGGTTCGTGCGCGACATCGCCGGCTGCAAGGGCGACTGGACGATGCCGCAATATGTTTCCGAGGCAGTCCGACAAATAAGAAACCAGGTGGGAAATGAAGAGGTCATCCTCGGCCTCTCCGGCGGCGTCGATTCCTCGGTGGCCGCCGCGCTCATCCACAAGGCCATCGGCGACCAGCTCACCTGCGTCTTCGTCGACCACGGCCTGCTGCGCCTGAACGAGGCGAAGCAGGTGATGGACACCTTCGCGAAGCACATGCACGTGAAGGTCGTCCACGTGGATGCTTCGGCGGAATTCTTCGATGCCCTGAAGGGCAAGTCGGATCCGGAAGACAAGCGCAAGATCATCGGCAAGCATTTCGTCGAGGTCTTCCAGCGGGAAGCAAAGAAAGTCAAAAACGCGCGCTGGCTCGCCCAGGGGACGATCTACCCGGACGTGATCGAGTCGGCCGGGGCGAAGACGAAGAAGGCGAAGACGATCAAGTCGCACCACAACGTCGGCGGCCTGCCCGAAACGCTGCATCTCAAGCTTCTCGAGCCGCTGCGCGACCTTTTCAAGGACGAGGTGAGGCAGCTCGGCCTCGAGCTCGGCCTGCCGCGGGAGATGGTATTCCGCCACCCGTTCCCGGGGCCGGGGCTCGGAGTGAGGATCCTGGGTTCCATCGAAAAACATTTCGTCGAGCTCCTGCAGCGGGCAGACGACATCTTCATCCAGGAGCTGCGCAGCTCCGGCTGGTACGACAAGACCGCCCAGGCCTTCACCGTCTTCCTGCCGGTGAAGTCGGTCGGCGTCATGGGCGACGGCCGGACGTACGAGTACGTCGTTGCCTTGCGCGCGGTGCAGACCACCGACTTCATGACCGCGGACTGGGCGCCGCTGCCGCACGAGCTCCTTGCCCGGGTCTCCTCCCGAATCATCAACGAGGTGCGCGGCATCAACCGCGTCACCTACGACATCTCCTCCAAGCCGCCGGCGACGATCGAGTGGGAGTAGGGCGGATCGTTCGCATCCTGGCGGGAGTCCTGCTCGCGGCCGCGCTCTCGCGCCCGGCCGCCGCCTTCGATCTCGAGGGGCACCGGGGCACGCGGGGGCTGGCGCCCGAAAACACGCTCGCCGCATTCCGTAAGGCGCTCGCCATAGGCGTCACCACGCTGGAAACCGACCTGGCGGTGACGCGCGACAACATCCTGGTGCTTTCTCACGAGCCGTACCTGAGCCCCGCGCTCACGCGCGACGAAGGTGGCCGGTTCCTGAGCGCCGACGGCCCCGATATCCACGCGATCGACCTTGCCACGCTGCGTCGCTACGACGTCGGCCGCCTGAACCCGAATCACGCCTACGGCAAAGGTTTCCCCGAGCAGGTGGCCGCCGACGGCGAAAGGGTCCCGACGCTCGACGAGCTCTTCGCGCTGGCCCGCGAGCACGGATCGGTGAGGCTCAACCTCGAGACGAAGATCACTCCCGAAGGGGCGCACGGCGTGCCCGACGTCGCGACCTTCGTGCGCCTCGTCCTGGCGGCGATCGACCGCAGCGGCCTCGCGGACCGGATCACGGTG
>JBLNDP010000020.1:0-3185 GCA_050261755.1 Clostridia bacterium | reverse complement strand
CGGCGGGCCTCGTGGAGGAGCTCGCCGCTCTCAGGCGATGCTATCGCCTCGCCCCGGGCATGACGAGCATGCGCACCGTCGGATACCGCCAGGCCTGGGATTTCCTTGAAGGGAAAACCGGGAAAAGCGAGATGCGCGAGCGCGCGGTCGCTGCGACGCGCCAGCTCGCCAAGCGGCAGCTCACCTGGCTGCGCAGCTTCCCCGAGCTAGTCCGGCTGCACGCCGGCGGCGCGAAGGATGCGGCGGTAGCTCTCCATCTGCTCCTTGACGAAGCTCGCTAGCTCGGCAGGGGACGACGGGCTCAGAGCGAAGGCCTGCTTTTCCATCGCCGCGCGCACGTCGGGCCGCGCCATCGCGGCGACGAACTCGCGGTTGAGGCGATCCACCACTTCCTTCGGCAGGCGTGCCGGGCCGAACAGCGCCGCCCACGAGGTGATGGAGAACTGCGGCAGGCCCGCTTCCGCGATCGTCGGGACGTCCGGAAGCAGCGCGCTGCGCCTAGAGAGCGTCGTCACCATTGCGCGCAGCTTTCCGTCCCTTACGTGCGCGAGGCCGGTGGTCGGGGTGGCGAGCATGAGCTGCACGCGCCCGGCGACGAGGTCGGCGATGCCGGCGGGCTCGCCCTTGTAGGGCACGTGCACCATGTCGATCCCCGCGAGCGAGTCGATCTGCGCGAACGAGACGATGCCGGTCGTGTTGCCGGTCGCGTAGTTGAGCTTGCCCGGATTCGCCTTGGCGTACGTCACGAGCTCGCCGAAGGTCTTCCCCGGGACCGACGGATGCACGAAGAGGAAGAACGTATAGCGGCCGACATCCGTGATCGGGCTGAAGTCGGCGACCGGGTCGTAGGGCGGCTGCTTCTTCATCGCCGGCACCGCGGCCATCGGGCTGTTGGTCGCCATCAGGAGCGTGTAGCCGTCCGGCGCCGCTTTCGCCACTTCCGCCGCGGCGATGGCGCCGTCGGCCCCGGCCTTGTCCTCGACCACGATCGGCTGGCCGAGCGACTGCGACACCGAGTTCGCGAGGATGCGTGTGATCGTGTCGGTCGCCGAGCCGCCAGGGAACGGCACGACCAGGCGAACCGGCTTCGCGGGATACTGCGCCGCCGCCGCAAGCGGCAGGCCGAGCGCGAGAAGCGCAAGCAGCTTCCTCATGACCTCTCCCTATTCGTTCTTGTAAACCCCGCGAATATTAAGCGCCGCCAGGCAAAACTGCAGCACCACGAGCGCATAGGCATGGTCGTGCAGCCCCCAGGCGATCCAGAGGGCGTTGCTCGCGAGGAAGCACCAGAAGCCGACGGCGCGCTTGCGCGCCGAGCGCGAGGCGACGAGCCAGGCGGCGAGCACGGTGGTCGCCATGGCGGGCCACTGGAGCAGGTCCACGATATCCATCGCCAAGCATTGACCATAGAATCGCCGTTCGCGTTCAGGAGCGGACATGGAACTCGGCATCGTCGGTCTGGGCAGGATGGGCGCCGGCATGGCGCGGCGGCTCGCCCGCGCGGGCGCGCGCGTAGTCTGCTATGACCATGCCGAGGCGGCGCTCCAGGCGCTGCGCGGCGTCGACAACATCGATTGCGTGGAGAACCTTGCCGCGCTCTGCGCGCGCCTCGCGGGCGAGCGGGTGATCATCGTCATGCTGCCGGCGGGCGACGCGGTCGAGCAGACGCTGCGCGAGCTGCTGCCCCTTCTCTCGTCGGGCGACACGGTGATCGACGGCGGCAACAGCTACTACCGGGACGCGAAGCGCCGTGCGCTCGCGCTTTCGCAGCAGGGCGTGCGCTACGTCGACGCGGGAATTTCCGGCGGCGTGCGCGGCGAGCAGCTCGGCTACTGCCTGATGCTCGGAGGGACGCCGAAGTCGATCGAGATCTTCGAGCCGTTCGCGCGCCTGCTCGCGCCGCACCCGGATCAGGGCTGGCTGCATTGCGGGCCGAGCGGCGCCGGCCACTACGCGAAGATGATCCACAACGGCATCGAGTACGGGATGATGCAGGCGCTCGCGGAGGGATTCGCCCTGCTTGCCGCCCGCCCCGAGCTGGACATCGACCCCGCCCGCCTTGCCGACACCTGGCGTCACGGCAGCGTGGTGCGCTCGTGGCTGCTCGACCTGTGTGCCGAGATCTTCAAGAAGAACGAGAAGCTCGCCGGGATCGCCCCGCTCGTGGCCGATTCGGGAGAAGGACGCTGGACCGTGCTGGAGGCGATCGAGCTCGGCGTGCCCGCGCCGGTGATCACCCAGGCGCTCATGGATCGGTTCGCGAGCCAAGGCCGCTCGGACTACGCGCGGCGCCTGCTCGCCCTGATGCGCGCCGGCTTCGGGGGACATGCGGTCCAGGCCGAGCCCTGATCGCCATCACGCGAGCATGATCCTCGCCAAGCCAGCGTGATCGTCCTCCTGATGGGCGTGTCCGGGGTCGGCAAGACGACGATCGGGACACAGCTCGCCGCCTCGCTCGGGTGGCGGTTCCTGGATGCGGACGAGTACCATCCGCCGGCAAACGTGGCGAAAATGGCGGCCGGCATCCCGCTCGAGGACGAAGACCGCTGGCCCTGGCTCGACACGCTGAACGCCTCATTGCGCGCAACGGATGCCCGCGGCGAGTCCGCCGTGCTCGCCTGCTCGGCGCTGAAGCAGCGCTACCGCGACCGGCTCACGTCGGGGCTCGGGGAGTGCCGCATCGTCTACCTGCACGGCGATTTCGAGCTCATCGAGCGCCGCATGCGCGAGCGCCGGCACCGCTACATGCCCGCTTCGCTCCTCGCGAGCCAGTTCGCCGCGCTCGAGCCGCCGCGCGACGCGATCGCGGTGGAGGTGTCCGCAACGCCGTCGCTCGCCGTCGCGCAAATCGTTGAAAGGCTGAAACAAAACGCCTCTTAAGAGTGTCTTAAGAGGCGGATCCCATAGTCCCTCCAATACAACCTTGGAGGTTTTTCAGTGAAACGCAAAGTCTTCGTCACCTCGCTCGCCGCGTCGGCGCTCGTCGCGCTCGGCGCCTGGGGAGGCATTGAAGCGAACGGCCATTGGCCGCAGGCCGCTTACGCGCAAAGCAGCTCCGTGGGCACGCAGCCCGCAGCGGCATCGCCATCCACCGTGCAGTCGGTTCCCAACTTTGCCTCGATCGTGCAGGCGAACAAGGGCTCGGTGGTGAACATCACCGTCACGAGCACGGAGAAGACGGCGGC
>JBLNDP010000019.1:0-4811 GCA_050261755.1 Clostridia bacterium | reverse complement strand
ATGGTCGCCGCCATCACGCCGAACGTGGCGAGCCCCTGGTGGCGCTGCGGGTCCACGAAGAGCGGAAAGAACGCCATGTAGAAGACGATGGCCTTCGGGTTGAGGAGGGTGATCAGCATCGCCTGGCGGAAGAAGCGGCGCGGCTGCATCTTGAGCACCGGCGCATCGCCGGGCTTGGCGAGGATCATGCGGAGGCCGAGCCAGGCAAGGTAGAGGGCGCCGGCATATTGCACCAGGCCGAAGAGCGCGGCGTTGGCCGTAAGCACGGCAGCGACGCCGGCCACCGCGAGCCACATGAGCACCTGGTCGCCGACGATCACGCCGAGCGTCGCGGCGAGGCCGCCCGGAATGCCGCCCTTGCCCGTCGAGGTGATGATCGCGAGGTTGCCCACGCCCGGGATGGCGAGGAAGACGACGACGGCGAGGACGAAGGCCCAGTAGTCGGCGATGCCGAACATCATTTCGGGTCGACGACGCCGAGCAGCAGGAACTCCATCAGCGCCTTCTGCGTATGCAGGCGGTTTTCCGCCTCGTCCCAGACGACGCTCTGCGGGCCGTCGATGACCTCGGCGGCCACTTCCTCGCCGCGGTGCGCGGGCAGGCAGTGCATGAAGAGCGCGTCCTTCTTGGCCGCGCGCATCATGTCCGCGTCGACCTGCCAATCGTGGAACGCGCGCTTGCGCTCGGCTTCCTCGCCCTCGAATCCCATCGAGGTCCAGACGTCGGTGGTGACGAGGTCGGCGCCTTTGGCCGCGGCCATGGGATCGGAAAAGGCTTCCACGTTCCTGGAGAGCTTGTCCTTCTCGATCTCGTAGCCCGGCGGCGTCGAGATATTCAGCTTGAACCCGAACAGGCCCGCGGCCTGGATCCAGCTGTGGCACATGTTGTTCGAGTCGCCGATCCACGCTACCGTGCGGCCCTCGATGGCGCCGCGGTGCTCGATGTAGGTGTACACGTCGCCCATGATCTGGCAGGGGTGGTATTCGTTCGTCAGGCCGTTGATCACCGGCACGCGGGAGTGGCGCGCGAAGCGCTCGACGATTTCCTGCTCGAAGGTGCGGATCATGACCAGGTCGCACATTCGCGAGACGACCTCGGCCGCATCCTCCACCGGTTCGCCGCGCCCGAGCTGCGAGTCGCGCGTGTTGAGGAAGATGGCCACGCCGCCCAGCTGGTGGATGCCCGCCTCGAAGGACAGGCGCGTGCGGGTCGACTGCTTCTCGAAGATCATCGCCAGCGTGCGGTCCTCGAGCGGCCAATATCTTTCGTATTTCTTGAACTTCGCCTTTATCCACCGGGTGCGCGCGAAGAGATGCTCGTGCTCCTTGCGCGAGAGATCATGGAACTGCAGGAAATGCCGGAGCTTCATCGGCCGGCCTAGGCCGCGACGCGATTGCCCGCGAAGGCCTTGACGAGGGGCACGAGGCGCTCGACCGCCTGGCGGGCTTCCGCCTCCGACATCACGAGCGGCGGCAGCAGGCGGATCACCTTGTCGGCGGTGACGTTGAACACCAGGCCCGCGTTCAGGCCCTGCAGGACGAGCTCGCCGCAGGGCTCCTTCAGCTCCACGCCGATCATCAGCCCCATGCCGCGGACGTCGCTGGCCAGGTTGCCAATTTCATTTCTTAGTGAAGTCGAAATCACATCGCCAACGCGGCCTGCATTGGCGAGCAGGCCCTCTTCCTTCACCGTGTCGATGGTCGTCACGACCGCGGTCATCGCCAGGGGATTCCCGCCAAAGGTCGAGCCGTGGTTGCCCGGCTTGAACACGCCCTTGGCGCGGCCCCCCGTGACGCAGGCGCCGACCGGCACGCCGGAGGCGAGGCCCTTGGCGAGCGCCACCACATCGGGCAGGAAGCCGGCGTGCTGGTAGACGAACCACTTGCCCGTGCGGCCGAGGCCGCACTGCACCTCGTCGGAAATGAAGAGCCAGCCGTTCTTCTGGCAGATCTCGTGGAGGCCGCGCAGGTATTCCAGGCGCGAGACATTGATGCCGCCCTCGCCCTGGATCGGCTCGATCATCACGGCGGCGATGTTCTTGTTGTGCTCGGCCACGGTGCGCACCGCGTCAAGGTCGTTCAGCGGCACCCGCACGAAGCCCTGCACCAGGGGCTCGAAGCCGGCCTGTACCTTGCGGCTGCCGGTGGCGGAAAGGGTCGCGAGCGAGCGGCCGTGGAACGCCTTCTCCATGACGATGATCGCCGGCTCGGCGATGCCCTTGTCGTGGCCGTACTTGCGCGCGACCTTGATCGACGCCTCGGTCGCCTCGAGGCCCGAATTGCAGAAGAAGATCTCGTCCAGCCCGGTGATCTCGGCGACGCGGTCCGCCGCCGCCTCCTGGTCCGGGATGCGCCAGAGGTTGGAGGTATGGATCACGCCGCTTTCGATCCGCTTCCTCAGGGCCTCGGTCAGCCTCGGATGCTTGTACCCGAGCGTGTTGACGGCGATGCCGGCGAGCGCATCCAGGTATTTCTTCCCGGCCTCGTCCCATAGCCATACGCCTTCGCCGCGCACGAAGGCGACCGGCTGCCGGGCGTAGGTGTTCATCACATGGGACATCGTCGTCTCCCCGTTCGCGAATGGCGAAAAGCAAAACGGCGGCTCCGTGCCGCCGTTTCTTGAATCCTAGCAGGGGATTCGGAGCGAGGCTACTGCAGGGCGTTGGTCAGGTCGCCGGTGTTGGCCCGCACGCCGGGAAGCGGCTCCAGCGCGAAGCGGCGGGTGATGAGCTTCAGGATGGAGGTGGTGTCGTAGGACGTGTGGTCCACGAAGCCGCGCTTGGCGAAGGGCGAGACGACGATCGTCGGGATGCGCGTGCCGGGGCCCCAGCGGTCGCCCCAGCCCGGTCCCGACGGCGGCGGCACGTGGTCCCAGTACCCGCCGTTCTCGTCGTAGGTGACCACGACGAGCATGCCCGGCCACTGCGGGCTCTTCTCCAGGCGCTCGAGGAGCTCGGCGATGTGGAGGTCGCCGCTCTGGATGTCGGTATAGCTCGGGTGCTGGTTGAGCCGGCCCGAGGGCTTGTAGAAGGTCACTTGCGGCAGCGTGCCCCGGTCGATCGCCGCGAAGAAATCCTCGCCATCCTTCTGGTGCTCGGCGCGATCCGCGGTGCCCGGCGCGAAGCGCGCGAAGTAGTTGAACGGCTGGTGGTGCGGCTGGAAGATCGGGCTGCCCGCCTCGCGGCTGTAGATGACGTGGCGCTTCTCGTTCGGGTCGCGCTCGCCGTCCGCGAGCGCCTGGTTCCAGCCGCCGGCGTACCACGCCCACGAGACGCCCTTCGCCGAAAGCGTGTCGCCGATCGTCCTGGCGGTCTGCGGCGGCAACGGGTGCTTGCCCGTGTCCGAAAGCTTCAGGTCCCCGCCGGCGGAAGGCGGTATGCCGCTCGGCTGGTAGGGCGGCTGCGTGGTGTTGACCGCGTAACCGTCGGGCGTGACGCTGCCGTCGAAGAGATGCGGCGGGCCGTTCATCACGGAGGGCGGCGAGTCGGGGCGCTTCTTCAGGAAACCGCGCTCGTCGAGCTGCGGCCGCAGCGAGGCGGGCGCGTTCTGGAAGACCGGCGTGCACGCGCAAACCAGCCACTGGTGGTTGAGAAACGAGCCGCCGAAGGCGCCCATGAAGAAGTTGTCCGCCAGGACATAGCGCTGCGCCCAGCGCCACATCTTCTGGCCGGAGCCGTCGTAGTAGCCCATCGTCCAGGCGCCCACGGTCGTCATGGCGACGAACTTGTTGTTCCGGCCGCCGTTGATCTGCTCGATGTTCTGCCAGTAATTGTGGATCGGGCTCGGCACCACCTGGTCGATCCGCGCGTTGATCGGCGGCGCGTCGATGCGGAAGGGCCCGTTGGGCAGGCCGGCGGTCGGAAAGCCCGGCTCGAGCTTGCCGTTGTTGTACGTGGCTGGCAGGTGGGGCAGGGGCTTGCCGTCGTGGTCGAGCTGCGTGCTCTGCTCGGCGGTGGCGTTGGCGACGCCGTTCGCGCCCGGGAAGAGGCCGTACATGTTGTCGAAGCTGTGGTTCTCGGCGTAGATCACCACGATGTTCTTCACGCGCTCGAGCTTGGCCTCGGGCGGCGTCGTGGCGCAGCCGGCGGCAAGGCAGAGCGGGGCGAGCCAGAAGACGGTCTTGATTTTCATCGAATCCTCCGCGCACTAGGATACAGTCAGCCGCCGGATGGTTGGCGGTCACTCTCGGATCAGGGCATTACATTCAGGAAGCCCCCAAAGCGAACACGGGTCACCAACCCTGTAAGAAAAGTGTCATTCCGCTATTCCGACCTTCGGGCGGTCCGGCACCGATAAGATTTTCCGTCGGGCGAGGGGAGCCCGGCGCGATGGCGACCACGAACGTTCTCTTCGTCTGCGGAGACAACTCCGCCACCAGCATCCTGGCGGAGTCGATCCTGCGCGCGAACGGTGCCGGGCGCTTCCGCGCCTTCAGCGCCGGCTGGCAGCCGGCCGCCGCCGTCAGCAGCGAGGCCATCGCCTTCCTGCGCCAGCGCCAGCTGCCGGCAGAAGGCCTCTTGCCCAAGAGTTTCGAGTGGTTCGTCGATCCCAACGGGCCGCGCCTCGATTTCGCGATCCTGCTGAGCGACGCGGTGCCTTCGCCGGCGCCGGAGTGGAATGGCGCGCCAGTTGTCGCCCACTGGTCGATCGATGGCGAAGAGAGCCTGCGCGAGACCTTCTGGGTCCTCACGCGGCGCATCAAGATCTTCGCCAGCCTGCCGCACGGACGCGCCTCGCGGGTGGCCCTGCAAAACCGCGTGCACAGCATCGCAGTCTGGCAGTAGCCGTCACGGCGCTGTCACGAGGCGCCGC
>JBLNDP010000018.1:0-9899 GCA_050261755.1 Clostridia bacterium | reverse complement strand
TTTGTACCGAAGTATGAAGGCGCGCAGAAGTTTGTTCGGCCTGATTCGGTGGGAGTTGTTCTCAAAAGACAAAGTGCTCATCACGCGCGCGCTTATCGCCAATAAGCTTAAGAGCATCCGGTGCATACCGTATTTCAAAGCCCTGGCGCGGGAAAGGTGCAGCTGCGGAGCGCATGGATCAGCGATATCGCTCGCCGCTTTGGCGACGGTCCAGTGACTTAATTCGGGCCGCGCGGCGATGAGCTTGCAACCCCGTTCCGCGAGCGTGGGCGTCCGCCCAAGCCAAATCCGCCGGCGCGTGGGTTCGTCTGGCACCGGAGCCATGCTAGATGTACCGCCGTCGTCGGCGCGTTCGCGCCGCAGTGAAAGGGGAAGAAATGCGATTCAATCGACGTAAGTTCGGCTCCGCCGTGATCGGCGGGCTTGCGGTTCTACTCACTCTGGGGATGGCACCGGCCGCCCGTGCCGCTGATCCGATCAAAATCGGTCTCAGCATGTCCCTCACCGGCGGCCTCGGGGCGGGCGGTCAGAGCGCGCTACTCGCGATGCAGATCTGGAAGGATGACGTGAACGCCAAGGGCGGCCTGCTCGGCCGCAAGGTCGAGCTGGTCGTGTACGACGACCAGACGAACCCCGCCAACACCCCGGGGATCTACACCAAGCTCCTCGACGTGGACAAGGTGGACCTGCTCTTCGCGCCGTATGGCACGGTGCCCACGGCGCCGATCATGCCGATGGTGAAGCAGCGCGGCCTGCTCCTCATGGGCAACTTCTCGTTCCAGGTGAACCACACCGTCAAGCACGACATGTGGTTCAACAACGCGCCGTGGAACAACGCCGCGAGCTGGTTCGACGGCTTCATCGAGGCCGGCAAGAAGGCGAACGCCAAGACGATCGCGTTCCTCGCCGCCGACCAGGAGTTCGCGCAGAACCTCGCCAATGGCGCGCGCGAGCTCGCCAAGAAGGCCGGCTTCAAGACGGTGTACGACCAGAACTACCCGCCGACGACCACCGACTTCTCGTCGCTCATCCGCGCCGTGCGCCAGTCCGACGCCGACCTCGTCTTCGTCGCGTCGTACCCGAACGACTCGGTCGCCATCGTGCGCGCGGCGAACGAGATCGGCATCGGCAAGAACGTGAAGATGTTCGGCGGCGGCATGGTCGGCCTGCAGTTCACGCCGATCATGGTGAACCTCGGCAGCCTGCTGAACGGCATCACGAACTACAACACCTACGTGCCGGGGCTCAAGTTCCCGGGGATCGAGGACTACTTCGCCAGGTACCAGAAGAAGGCCGCCGAGGCCAAGGTTGACCCGCTCGGCTACTACATCACGCCCTACAACTACGCGATGGGGCAGATGATCGAGCAGGCCGTCAACGGCACGAAGAGCCTCGACCAGAAGAAGCTCGCCCAGTACCTGCACACCCACGAGATGCAGACGATCGTCGGGCCGATCAAGTACGGCCCGGACGGCGAATGGGCCAACCCGCGCGTCGTGCAGGCGCAGTTCCGCGGCGTGAAGGACAAGGACCCGGAGCAGTTCAAGAAGGCCGGCTGGGCGGTGGTGATCTCGCCCGCGTCGGTGAAGATGGGCGATCCGGTGGTGCCGTACGAGAAAGCTCGCGACGCCAAATAGGTTTTCTGTCCAGGAATAACGGCGCGGCTCGAAACCGCGCCATTTTTTTGCTCGGATCCGATGTTTTCGCTGGACCTGCTCACTGAGGCGCTGATCTTCGGCGTGCTGCTCGGCTGCTTCTACGCCGCCGTGAGCATCGGCCTGTCGGTGTCCTTCGGCCTGCTCGACGTGCCCCACGTGGCGCACCCGGCGCTCATGGTGCTCGGCTCCTATTGCACCTGGCTGGTCAGCGCGAAGCTCGGCCTCGACCCGCTGCTCTCGGGCGTGCTCCTCATGGCGCCGTTCTTCGTGCTCGGGGTGCTCGTCTATCGCTTCTACTACGAGACGTTCGAGAAGCGCGGCAGCGATGCCGGGGTGAGGGGGCTCGCCTTCTTCTTCGGCGTCGCCTTCATCATCGAGGTGGGGCTGATCCTCGCCTTCGGCGTGGACCAGCGCTCGGTCGAGGCGGCCTACATCGGCAAGAGCTTCTCGCTCGGCGACTACCGGATCCCGATGCGCATGGTGGCGGCCTTCGCGGTCGCTCTGCTTTTGACGTTCGCTCTAACGGTCTATTTGAAGGGTACTTTCATAGGAAGAGCGATAAAAGCAGTGGCCCAGGACGAGCCGGCGCTGAGGCTCATGGGCGCGAACCCGGTGCGCATCAAGCAATGGGCCTTCGGCATCGCCACCGGCGTCTCGGCGCTCGCCGGCGCGATGCTGATCGTCGTCAGCCCGGTGGAGCCGGCGATGGACCGGCTCTACATCGGCCGCACCTTCTGTGTCGTCGTCCTGGCGGGGCTCGGCAGCATGACCGGGACGCTGGCGGCCGGGCTGATCCTGGGCGTCGCGGAGTCGATCGTCCTCATGCAGTTCGGGGCTTCGTGGGCGCCGGCGGTGGCCTTCGGGCTGCTGCTGGTGGTGCTGGGCATCCGTCCCCAAGGGTTGTTTGGACGATGAAGTTCTCGATCGGAGCCGTCGTCGCGCTCGTCCTCGGCATCGCCCTGCCGCTCCTGCCCATCAACGAGTACGTCTTCTACGCGGGCTACATCGTCGTCACGTTCATCGTGCTGGCGACCGCCTGGAACATCCTCGGCGGCTACGCCGGCTACGTGAACTTCGGGCCCCCGGCCTTCTTCGGCATCGGCGCGTACACGGCGGTCGTGCTCTTCAAGTGGCTCGGCGCGCCGCTCGGCGTCCAGATCCTCGGCGCGGCGGTCATGGGCGGGCTGCTGGGCTTCGGAGTGGGGCTCCTCACGCTGCGCCTGCGGGGCATCTTCTTCGCCATCGCCACGGTCGCCATCGTCTTCATCATGGAGACGGTGATGGTGAACTGGCGCTACGTCGGCGGCGCGACCGGCCTGCAGCTCCTGCGACCCCCGGTCGAGCTCTACGACAGCTACACCCGCATGCTCTTCGCCGTCATCGCGGCCATTGCCGTCGCCGCGGTCGCCATCGCCCGCTACATCCAGGTGTCGTGGATCGGGCGCGGCCTGCGTGCGCTGCGCGACAGCGAGGAGGCGGCCGAGTGCTCGGGCGTGCCGACGCTGAAGCTCAAGCTCTTCGCCTGCACGGTCTCCGGGGCGCTCATGGCGGCGGGAGGCGCGCCGATGCCGATGTACCTGAGCTTCATCGAGCCGGCCTCGACCTTCAACCTGAGCTACACCATCGGCTCCCTGGGAAGCGCCATCATCGGCGGCATGTCGCACTGGGCCGGGCCGATCGTCGGCGCCATCCTCCTCGGCACGCTGCAGCAGATCATCACCGTGACGGTGTCGGGCGAGGTGAACGTGCTCGTGGTGGGCGTGCTGCTGGTTGTGTTCGTCGTGCTTGCGCCCGGCGGCCTGCTCGGCCTGTTCAGGAAGTTCTTCAAGGCATGAAGACGCTCCTCGACATCCGCGGCGTGTGCAAGAGCTTCGGCGGCTTCGCGGCGCTCACCGACGTCGACCTCAAGATCGGCGAGGGCGAGCGCTTCGGCCTCATCGGCCCGAACGGCTCCGGCAAGACGACCCTCATCAACTGCGTGTCCGGGGCGCTCTTCAACGAGAAGGGCACGATCAGCTTCGACGGCGAGCCGGTGGCGAAGCTTCCCGCCTACCAGCGCACGCGCCGCGGCATCGCGCGCAGCTTCCAGATCCCGCGCCCGTTCCGCACCATGACCGTCCTCGAGAACCTCATGGTGCCGCTCGAGTACATCGTGCACCGCGGCTCCCTTCACCTCGGCCACGAGGCCGAGGCCGAGGCGATGGCGATCCTGCGCGACATGGGCCTCGCGGACAAGGCGCGCACCCTTTCCAGCCAGCTCTCCCAGGTCGAGCTGCGCAAGCTCGAGCTCGCGCGCGCCATGGCGGCGCGGCCGCGCCTGCTCATCTCCGACGAGGCGATGGCCGGGCTTTCGGGGAGCGAAGTGGACGAGGTGCTGAAGATCCTGTTCACGCTGAACGAGAAGGGCATCACGATCATCATGATCGAGCACATCATGCAGGCCGTGATGCGCTTCTCCCAGCGCGTGGTGTGCCTGGACGCCGGCCGCATCATCTGCGAGGGTGCGCCGGCCGAGATCGTCCAGAACCCGCACGTGCAGAAGGCCTACCTTGGCGCTTGAGCTCCGCATCCAGGGCGTCGACGCCGGCTACGGGGCGGTGAAGGCTCTTCACAATGTGAATATTTCCGTAAAAGGCGGAGAGACTGTTGCGCTGCTCGGCACCAACGGCAACGGCAAGAGCACGCTCATGAAGTGCGTGATGGGCATGGTGCGGCCGACGGCGGGCTCGGTGGTCCTGAAGATCGACGAGAAGAGCTACGACCTCACGCGCCTCTCCACCGAGGAGATCGTGAACGCCGGCGTGGCGCTCGTGCCGGAGGGCCGGCGGCTCTTCCCGAAGCTCACGGTGGACGAAAACCTCCTGCTGGGGGCCTTCCGGCCGCTCGCCAGGAAGGAAATCGTGAAGAACCGCGACTTCTGCTTCGAGGCCTTCCCGGTCTTGAAGGAGCGGCGGCGCCAGCTTGCGGGCTCCATGTCGGGCGGCCAGCAGCAGATGCTCGCCATCGCGCGCGCGCTCATGTCGGCGCCGAAGCTGCTGCTGGTGGACGAGCCGTCGGTGGGGCTCGCGCCGATCCTGGTCTCGCACACGATCACCAAGATCAAGGAGCTGAAGGAGCAATACGGCCTGACGGTGCTGATGGCGGAGCAGAATTTCCATCAGGCCATCCGCATCGCCGACCGCGGCTCGATCATCGTGCACGGCGAGATCGTCTTTGCCGGCAGCGTCGCGGAGCTCGAGGCGAACGAGCTCGTGAAGAGCTACTACCTCGGCACGTGAACCTGCGGGACATCCACGTCGGCCACTACGGCGCGGTGATGGGCCTCGCCGGCCTCGGGCTGACCGCGCGCGCCGCCGCGCCGCTTTTTCCCGGCGTCTTCCGCGCCCCGGCTTATTTCACGGAGGCGTGGATACTTCTGAGCGTAGTGGCCGTTCTTCTGTTGCTCGTCCTATATCTCTTCAAGCTGAAAAACAACCGCGCGGGAGTCGTCGAGGACTTCACCAACCCGGCGCTGCTCGGATTCTGCGGCGCATTCCCCGTCGGCCTGTCGCTCGTGGCCGGAGGGCTGGCGCCCTACGTGCCCGATTTCGCGAGCGGCCTGTGGTGGCTGGCGTGCGTCGTGCTCGTGGCGTTCCAGGCGTGGGGCATCTCACGCTGGCTGTCGGGCGGGGTGGAGCTCGCCAAGCTCAACGCCGGCTGGCTTATCCTCATCGTCGGCGGCATCGTCACGCCGGGGCCGGGCATCGCCCTCGGGCACGGCGAGGCCTCCCGCTTCTTCTTCGGCTTCTCGGCCTGCGCGGCCACCGTGCTCGTGCCGCTCCTCTTCGCGCGCGCGGCGCTGGCGGCGCCGCTGCCCGAGCCGCTGCGGCCGACCTGGTTCATCCTGCTCGTGCCGCCGTCGCTCATCTATGCCAACGGCGCCGCGCTCTTCGGGCTGCAGGCCTTCGACGCGTTGTACTACGCGAGCCTGGTGGTCTTCCTCGCGCTCGTCTTCTACGGGCTGCGCTTCCTGCGCTGGCCGTTCGGGCCCGCCTGGTGGGCCTTCACGTTCCCGCTGGATGCGCTCGCCTATGCCGCGGCGCGCTACAGCCAGACGCACCCCGGGCAGGGCCCGTGGCGCGCTATCGCCGGGGCGCTGCTTTTGCTCGCGACGCTGGCCGTCGCCGGCGTGCTGCTGCGGAACCTCTATTCGACGCTTGCCACGCCTCGCAGCGCTTCATCGCGAGCGGGGTGAACTCGGCGCGCGGCTCGTTGCCGCCGATGACGAACATGAGCAGGTGCTCGCGGCCCGGCTCGTCGTAGGTCACGTTCATGAAGCGGCGCGCCACGCCCACCGGGAAGGAGATGACGTCGTAGGGATCCAGGTCGACGTGCTGCTTCGCGGCTCCCTCGTTCCACTCGCAGCGCCAGCGGCCGGTCATGGCGATGAAGGTCTCGTTCGTGTCGTGGTTGTGCATGAGCGGGCCCTTGCCGGGCTTCGCCTTGCAGTAGCCGAGGTTGAAGCCCTCGGCGATCGGGATCGCCGGCGTGGTGGACGCGTCGTCGCCGACCGGTGACGTCGTCGCGCGGTTTCCCTTCTTAGGCGGCTGAAAGCCGATGACCGCATAGAGCTTGCGCGTGCATTCCGGCAGCGGGCTGTCCGGCAGCCCGCCGTCCGAGCCCTTGAGCTTCTTGAAGCGGGCGACGCGCTTCAGCATCTGCGCGCGCGATACGGTGCGGAGCTTCTTCCAGCCTTCAGCCATTGCGTTTCCTCCTGACTCCAGACATGCGTTCCAGGACCGCGCAGACCGCCGCGGTGTCTTCCTTGGCAAAGCCCTGCGACATGGCCGCGTTGTAGATCGGCGCCGAGGCGCTGAAGAGCGGCGTGGCGACGCCGAGCTTGGCGGCGAACTCGCCGATCACCTTCATGTCCTTCTGCCACACCTCGACCTTCATCGTGGCGTCGCCGTACTTGCCGGCCACCATCTGCGGGCCGCGCACCTCGAACATGCGCGAGCTGCCGGCACCGGGCGAGATCACCTCGAGGATGTCCTTGGGCGAGAGGCCGGCTTTCATCCCGAGTGCGAAAGCCTCCCCCGCGGCGACGTTATGGATCGCGACGAGCAGGTTCGCCACGAACTTCATCTTGCTGCCGTTTCCGAACTCGCCCAGGTAGTAATGCGATTTCGAGAAGCCGGGCAGGAAAGGCTTCAATCGGGCGAAACCTTTCCGCTCGCCGCTCGCGAGCACGACGAGATCCTTCTTGCGCGCCTGCGCGCCGGTGCCGGAGAGCGGGCAGTCGAGCAGCGTGATGCCCTTCTTGGCCAGCGTGTTGCGCGCTTTGACCTTGTCCTCGATGGGCAGCGTGCTGGTTTCCGCTATCACGCTGCGCTTGCCCTCGACCTCCGCGCAGACCTGGTGAAGGGCAGCCGCGCTGGGAAGGGAGGTGAGAGCGACATCGACCGAGCGAAGAACGTCGGCAGCGGAGCGGGCGGGTGTGCCGCCATCGCGCTTGAAGCGCCGCATGGCATCGGGGGAGACGTCGAACCCGACGACCTCGACGCCGGCCGCGAGCAGGTTATGGGACATCGCCGACCCCATGATGCCGAGGCCGATCATGCCGATGCGCTTGGCCATCCTACGAGACGGCGTCGCTGGCGGCGATCTTCTTGCGCTCCTGGCCCGACGAGGCGGGCGCGAGCCTGAAGTCCCAGTCGAGGCGCAGGAACGGGCAGGGCATGCCGAGCTTCTTCGCCTCGTCGGCCGAGTCCACCTTGCGGTACTTGGCGATCAGGGAGTCCTTCACTGCGAACACCGCGTCGTGGTCGATGTAGGGGTCGCCCTCGACGAAGAGGTGCGTGATGACCTGCTGGTAGCCGGGTGCCGAGACTATGGCGTGCATGTGCGCCGGGCGCATATGTCGGTTGCTGGTGGCGCGGATGAGGGCGCCGACCGGCCCGTCCGTGGGAATGCTGTAGAACTTGGGCTTGTAGCTCTTGAACGCGTACTCGCCGGCGGCGTTGGCCTTGACCCGGCCGCGCAGTTCGAACTCGCCGCCGGTCTGCACGTCGTACACCCCGTCCGCGCGGGCTTGCCAGATGTCCAGCACCGCATTGGGGATCGGCTTGCCGTCGGCGCCTAGGACGCGGCCGTTCACGTACACGTCCTCGCCCTTCATCGTGGCGCCCTCGCGCAGGTCGCCGCCGTAGCCGAACTCTTTCGCGCCGTGCGCGAAGAACGGCCCGAGGACGGTGGGCTCCGTGGCGCCGGGGGAGGCCTTGTGGTTGAGCGCGACGACCATCATCGAGAGGCCGAGCACGTCGGAGAGCAGGATGAACTCCTGGCGCTTGTCGTCGCACTTCTGCCCGACTGCGGTGAGGAACTTGATGCCCTCGAACCATTCCTCCTCGGTGAGCTGCACCTCGCGCGCGAAGGCGTGCAGGTGCTTGACGGCGCTCGACAGGACCTGCCGCACGCGTGGATCCTTCGCTTCCTGCAGGCGCCGCACCACTTCCTGGGTGAGCGTGTCCTCGTTGAATTCCCGCATGAACCCTCCGGTTTCGAGGGCTCCAGTCTAGACTCAAAAGCGGTAGCCGAGCCCTGCCACGGCGATGGCGTTCGAGCGCGTTTCGGCAAGTGGACTGCGCGCCGCGTCGCCTTGCAGACGGCGCGCTTCCAGGCTGCCGAACAGCGCCCAGCGTGGGCCGAGGTCGTAGGACGCGAGCACGCCGCCTGCCACGAAGAGGAGGCCGCCCGAGGGATCGAATCCAGGCGCGCCGTAGTACGTGCGCGTCGACTTTCGGGTGGCCCACGTCGATTGCGCAAAGAGGGCGACGCCGAGGGCGCCTTTTTCATAGACGCCGACCGTGCCGCGCAGGTCGGCCTGGGCGCCGCGGTCCGAGTTGGCCTGCTGGCGCCAGCGCGCCACGAGCACCGCCGGCGCCGGGCCGAGCTTCCCCTCCCACTCCGCGTGCGCGCCGTACGAGATTCCGGGGTTCACGTCGCCGAAGCCGTTGTCCCTGAGGAAGCGCGACTCGCTGGCCTTTCGGCCTTCTTCATAGGCGAGCTGGCCCCCCAGCTTCCATCCGCCGCCGGCTTCGACGCGGGCACCGGCTTCGAGGACGCCCTGCACGGTGCGCGCGAAGAGCGCGTTGCGCGACCAGTCGAGGATCGGCACGACGTCCAGGCGTTGCGATTTCGAGCCGTCGTACGCGGGCCGGGAGCGGATCCCGGCGCCCGCGATGTTCGGGTACTGCGATTCGGCGGCCGCGGGGACCGCGACGGCCAGGACGAGGAGGAAAGAAAGGCGGCGCATGGCCGCCTTGTAGGCGAAATCGCGCCGGCGATCAACCGCTAGCGGCAGCCGATGAGGCCCTTTTCAGCGAAATATTTCGTGCCGCCTTCGCACTTGATGGGCGAGGAGGGGGCATTGGCCTGGCAGCTGTAGCTCGCGCCTTTCTGCGAGTCGGCCACTACCGACCATCCGCGCGGGCAGAGCGGCTTCACCGCCGCGGCGGATTTCTTCGCCGCGCCGCCCGAAACCTCCAGGGACGCCTCGCGCATGCCTTCGCACTTGCCCGATGCCTTGGCGACGATCTTGTAGGTGCCGGGCTTGGCGTACTTGTGCTGCAAGGTCTTCTGGTGCTTGTCGCCCATGCCGAAATTGACGGCCTTGCTCGTGCCGTCGCCGAGGTCCACGGTCGTGTCGCACAGCATGTCGATCGGCGTCGGCCGCTCGATCGTGACGGTGACCTGCGCCTCAAGCGGCGCCACCTGCCGTGCGGTCACGCCCGCTACCTTGGGCGTGGCGAGCGCACCGGTGGAGACGAGCGCCAGGACGGCTGCGATCCAGTTCCAGTATTTCATCGACCCTCCGTGAAGTTCGCAGGATTCTATTCCCGGGAATGAAACTTTCATGCGGCGGAGTTCACGCCGAGGAGACCCCGATGACCTATTCCATTTCCCGTGCCATCGCCCGTCGCCGCGCCGCGCGCGCCGCCTCCGCTCACGTGCTCGGCTTCAGCATCGGGTTCGCGCTCCTGGCCGTGGCGATCGGCGTGCTTGTCGATGAGCTGGCGGAGGAGGGCCGGCGCCAGCGCCGCGACGACGCGGAGCGCTTTGACTCGCCGAAACCCGTGAACCGCGTGCGCGCCGGTACCTCGCCCGCCCTGAACGCCCAGCAGCCCCAGCCGGGCGTGCGCGTGTAGGACCGCAGGCATGGATCGTCCCGGAAAGGCGAGCGCGTTCGCGATCGAGCCGCCG
>JBLNDP010000017.1:0-4153 GCA_050261755.1 Clostridia bacterium | reverse complement strand
GAGGAGGCCGGAGGCGACCGCATCGTGGTCCCCCCGCCGCGCGGCCGCCTCCAGCTCCTTCCCCAGCTGCGCGATGCGCTCGAACCCGTACGACGTGCCGAAGCCCGTCATGCGGTGCGCGAGCTTGCGCAGCTCCTCCCCATCGCCCCTGCTGAAAGCTCCGTTGAGCGCCTCCAGCTCCTTTCGCCGGCTGTCCATGAACGCCGGGATGAGGTCGGCGAGGTGCCGCCCCACTTTCACTTCGTATTCCGAGTCGCCTCCCATGGCGCGGAGTATTCCTGCGCACAGGCCCGTTGTGCCTGACAAATCAACGTTTTGACGCCATTTCACCGCTTTGCCCAATGGCGTCACCCCGCTGTGACGCGGGATGTCAGCGAGTGCCGATTTGCGCCGTGAGGTTTCTCACAACGGCAGCTCGATGCGCACGATGCGAGCATCCTCGGGGGTCGCCCAGGCGGCGAAGCCGAGCTCGGCGGCGAAGCCGAGCATGTCCTTGTTCGCCGCGAGCACCGTGCTCGCCATGCTCGTCATGCCGTGCTCGCGCGCGGCGGCGATGAGCGCGTACATCAGGAGCTGCGCGACGCCGGTGTGGTGCCAGTCGTCGGCCACCGCGATGCCGAACTCGCAGCTGCCGTCGGGGTTCGCGAAGTAGCGGGCGTCGCCGACGATCGTGCCGCGCGCGTCGAGCGGCTCGCAGACGAAGGCCATGTGCAGCTTGTAGTCCACGTGCGTGTACGTATAGACGTGCGTGGCGTCGGGCGGCACGGTGACCTGCTGGAAGCGCTTGTAGCGCGACTCCGGCGAGAGCTTGCCGAAGAACTCCGCCTCGGCCGCCAGGTCGCCGGGCTTGACGGGGCGGATGAGGACGGGCCGCCCGGCGCGCGTGGCGCACTCGCGCTCGAGGTGCGCCGGGTAGTCGCCCGCGATGGGGAGCGCGACGCTCATGGGCGGATGGTAGCCTGCGCCCCGTGGCGGATACGGGTACAGCAAAGGGCGGCGCGACGCTGACCTTCCTCGGCGCGGCGGGCGAGGTGACCGGCTCGTCGTACCTCGTCGACGACGGCCGGACCAAATTCCTCGTCGACTGCGGCATGTTCCAGGGTGGGCGGGAGGCGGACGAGAAGAACCGCGCCTTTCCCTTCGACCCGCGCGAGATCGAGTTCGTCCTCGTCACCCACGCGCATATCGACCACTCGGGCCTGCTGCCGCGCCTCGTGGCCCGCGGCTTCCGCGGCGCCATCCATGCCACCGAGGCGACGTGCGACCTCCTGCGCGTCATGCTGCCCGACAGCGGGCACCTGCAGGAAAGGGAGACGGAGTGGCGCGGCCGGGAGCCGCTCTACACGCTCGCCGAGGCGCAGCGCTCGCTCGAGCACCTCGTTCCCGCGCAATACGACGCCGAGGTCCGGCCGTGCGCCACGGTGCGCTGCCGCTTCCGCCAGGCCGGCCACATCCTCGGCTCGGCCATCGTCGAAGTGTGGGTGGCCGGGAAGAAGCTCGTCTTCTCCGGCGACCTGGGCTGGGCGCGCCCCGTGCTGCCGCCGCCCGCGCGCATCGAGCAGGCGGACGTGCTCCTCGTCGAGTCGACCTACGGCAACCGCGACCACAAGACGCTCGCGCAGACGATGGACGAGCTCGCCTACGCCATCCACGACACGCTGGCGAGCAAGCGCGGCAACGTGCTGATCCCGTCCTTCGCCGTCGGACGCACGCAGGACGTGCTGTACGCCATGGGGACGCTGCAGGCGCAGGGCCGGCTTCCCGCGGAGATGCGGGTCTACGTCGACTCGCCCATGGCGCTCGCCGCGACGCGGATCACGCTCAAGTACGCGACGCTGCCCGAGATCCGCACCCTGCAGTTCACGGAGACGCTGGAGGAATCGAAGGCGATCAACGACATCCGCTCCGGCGCGGTGATCCTCTCGGCGAGCGGCATGTGCGACGGCGGGCGCATCCGCCACCACCTCAAGCACAACCTGTCGCGGCCGGAATGCGCGCTCGTCTTCGTCGGCTTCCAGGCGCAGGGCACGCTCGGCCGTCGCATCGTCGACGGCGCCGACACGGTGCGCCTCTTCGGCGAGCCGTATCCGGTGCGCGCCAAGGTGTTCACGATCAACGGGCTCTCCGCGCACGCAGACCGCTCCGGCCTCGTCTCCTGGCTGAAGGGCTTTCGCGAGCCGCCGCGCTCGACGTGGGTGGTGCATGGCGAGCCGCTGGCCGCGGACGCGCTGCGCGGAGTGGTCGAAGGCGAGCTCGGGTGGCCGCGCGTCGCCGTGCCTTCGCGCGGGCGCTCGGTGGCGCTCTAGGGGTCCTGCGAGAAGAGCCAGGCTTCCGCCTGCGCGCGGTCGGTGAAGTGGCGCAGCCGGTGGCCGCGGTTCTGCGCCGCCGTCTCGTGGAAGCCATGCGCGTAGGCCTGCTCCGGGCGCTCGAGCACCGCCACGCGCCGGCGCAGCGTGGCGGCGTCGCGCGGGTAGTCCTTGATGAGGTTCAGCGTGTCCACCGGGCCAACCTCCTCGCGCAGGCCGCAGACGTCGATGAAGAGCCGCTCCACCGACTCGGACTGGACGGCTCGCACGACGTCCTCGGCGAGGGCGCGCACGTCGCCCGGCTCGACCGAGCCCGACAGCACCATGCGCATGGTTCCCTCGCGGAACGTCTTCGAGACGGAGTACTTCAACGCTTGCTGCGAACCAGCAGGACCGGGACGGGCGAGGTGCGCACGATCTGCTCGGCATCGCTGCCGAGGAGGAGCCGCCGCACGCCGCGCCGGCCGTGCGTGCCGATCACGATCAGGTCGGCGCGCCACTTGCGCGCCTGCCGGACGATCGGCTCCGCGGCCGGACCGGTGAGGGTTTCGAGCATGACGGTGGTGCACGGCAGGCCGGCCTGCCGCACCGTCGCCTCCGCGGCCTTCAGCATGCGCCGGCCGCCGGCCTTCAGGTCGTTGATGACGCTGCCGAGCTGCACGCCGACCTCGCTCGCCGCCATGAGGATGTAGTGCTCGTCCACCACGTGCACGAGCTGGATCGTCGCGCGCTGCGCGCCCTGGCCGCCCTTGGCGAGGCGAAGGGCCTCGCGCAGGCCGAGCCGGGCGGTGCTGCTGCCGTCGATGGGAACCAGGATGCGCTTGTAGCCCACGGAATCTCCTTTCAATCAGTGCCCCCAGCGTAGACCGCGGCGGTGGCCCGAAGTTGATGTGGGTCAAAAGGCGGCCCGGCTGCCGCCCGATACTGGCTGCACGGACGCAAAAGACGAAAAGGAAAGGACCCGAGTATGTACAAGCACATCCTCATTCCGCTGGACGACTCGAAGCTCGCCGGCAAGGCGATCAAGAGCGGCGTGGCGCTCGCGCGCTCGCTGAACGCCCGCGTCACCGGCTTCACGGCGCTGCCCGCCTACCAGATCCCGAGCGAGGCCGAGCTCATGTCGCGCCACGCGATCAGCCCGGTGGAGCACGACAAGCGCTCCCGCGCGAAGGCGAAGCAGATCCTCTCGAAGCTGCAGAAGAGCGCCGAGAAGGCGGGCGTCGCCTGCGACACCTCCTTCACCCTGACCGACGATCCGGACGACGCGATCGTCAAGGCCGCCGACAAGCACCGCTGCGACCTGATCCTCATGGTGTCGCACGGCCGCTCCGGCCTGTCCGCGCTGCTGAACGGCAGCCACACCCGCGGCGTGCTGGCCAAGGCGAAGGTACCGACGCTCGTTTACCGCTAGGAGGCCACCATGGCCGCGATCGCACCGAAGGTCGCCATCGTCCCGGAACGCAAGGACAAGGGCGAGGCCACCAACGTCTGGGGCCTCGTCGCCGCCATCGCGGCGCTGGTCGCCGTCCTCGTCCTTCCGACGCCCGCCGGCCTGCCGTACGCCGGCCAGATCATGCTCGGCTTGCTCCTCTTCTCGGTGATCCTCTGGATGACCGAGGCGGTCGACTACGCGATCAGCGCGGTCCTCATCACTGCGCTCATGGCGTTCCTCCTCGGCCTGGCGCCCAACGCAGCCAAGCCCGCGGAGGCGCTCGGCACGGCCAATGCGCTGGGCCTCGCGCTCGGCGGCTTCGCCAACACCGCGCTCGCGCTCGTCGCGGCGGCGACCTTCCTCTCCGCCGGCATGACGGTGACCGGGCTCGACAAGCGCATCGCGCTCTTCGTGC
>JBLNDP010000016.1:0-12503 GCA_050261755.1 Clostridia bacterium | reverse complement strand
GCGAGGACCTTCGCCTTCTGGATCGAGCTCTCCAGCTTTTCCGGCTGGTAGACGAAGGCGGCCCGCTGCTGCCACGCCATGTCGAGCAGCTCGTCGCAATAGCGGCGGGCGAGGTCGGGATAGTTGTCGGTAACGACCACGGCGGAGGCGCCGGCGTGGGCGATGTCCGCGTGCGGGAAGCCGACGAAGAACGTGGCGCTCAACGCACCCTGCTTCTCCATATCCTTCGCCCGCTGCTGGATTTCCTTGTTCGGCGAATCCAACGACGATTGGCGCATGACGTGCGGCAACATCGGGCGATGGCCGAACGCAAGGAATGGTTTTGATTGATTCGACAATAGATTCAAAATCGGTTGGGCGGCCCGCACCCCCGTCTCGTACATGTCCACATGGGGATACGTCTGGTAGCCGGCGAGCGAGGTGCAGCAGCGCGCGGCGGCAGGAAAGAGGTTCGCGTGCATGTCGTGCGCCACGCCGATCGGCAGGCGCGGGGCGAGGCGGCGGATGCGCGCCAGGAGCTCACCTTCCCCGTCGTCGAAGCGCTCGGTCACCATCGCGCCGTGCAGGTCGAGGAGCACGCCGTCGCAGCCCTGCTTCACCGCGTCGACGATCTTGCCGGCGATGTACTCGAAGGCCTCCTGGCTGACGCGGCCGCTCGGCCACGCCTGCGCGGCGATGGGCAGCACGATCTCGGCGCCCGCCCGCTCGGCGACGTCGATGAAGCCGCCTAGAGCGGTGCCGGTGCCCTTGAACTCCTCGTAGGCCTCGCGGCCTTCCCAGGGCCGGTCGCGGCCGTGCGCGAAGCGCGAAAGCGGCGTCGGCACCGGGGAGAAGGTGTTCGTCTCGTGCTTCATCTGGGCCAGCACCAGGCGCATGGCCCGGGATTCTGTCAGAAACGGACGAGGACGAGGATGCCGAGCGCGGCGAAGACCGCGGCGGCGATGCCGTGCAGCGTCTTCATCGGCACGCGGCGCAGCAGCCGCTCGCCGAGGAAGACCGCCGGGACGTTGGCCATCATCATGCCGGCGGTCGTGCCGGCGACCACCGCAAGCGTGGCGGCGTAGCGCGCCGCGAGCGCCACGGTCGCGATCTGCGTCTTGTCGCCCATCTCGACCAGGAAGAACGCGACCACGGTGGCGGCGAAGGGGCCGAGCCGCGCCGGCGCCTTTCCCTCGTCGGGCTTGTCCGGAACGAGCATCCAGCCCGCCATGGCGAGGAAGGAGACGGCCAGGATCCAGCGCATCGCTTCCGCGCCGACGAGCTGGGTCACCCAGGCCCCGGCGAGCGCGGCGAGCGCGTGGTTCGCCGCCGTCGCGACAAGGATGCCCAGCACGATCGGCAGCGGCGCGCGGTAGCGCGCCGCGAGCAGGATCGCCAGGAGCTGCGTCTTGTCGCCGAACTCCGCGAGCGCAACGATGCCGGCCGAGACGAGAAAGGCTTCCAAGGGGCGCGCAGTGTAGCGGGAATAAACGGACGGCGGGGCCGGTCTTGCAGGTATCGACCCAAGAAGGAGGTCCCCATGACGATCGACCGCAGGCAATTCCTCAAGCTCGCCGGACTCGGCGGGGCAGTGCTCGTGAGCGGCTGCGCGAGCTCCGGCGCGAAGGACGGCGCCGGCTACGCGTCCGCGCAGGACGAGTTCTTCTTCGTGCAGCTTTCCGACACCCACTGGGGCTTCCAGGGGCCGGTCGTGAACCCGGACGCCAAGGGCACGCTGCCGAAGGCCGTTGCCGCGGTGAACGCCATCTCGCCGGCGCCGGACTTCATTGTCTTCACGGGGGACCTGACGCACACGACCGACGATCCGCAGGAGCGCCGCCGCCGCCTCGCCGGCTTCCGCGAGGTCGTGAAGGAGCTCAAGAACCCGAACATCCGCTACATGCCCGGCGAGCACGACGCCTCGCTCGACCATGGCGAGGCGTTCAAGGAATTCTTCGGGCCGACCCACTACACGTTCGACCACAAGGGCGTGCACTTCATCGTCCTCGACAACGTCTCCGACCCGGCGGCGCGCATCGGCGAGGAGCAGCTCGCCTGGCTCGCGGCCGACCTCAAGGGCCGCAAGCCCGACGACCGCATCGTCGTCTTCACGCACCGCCCGCTCTTCCCGCTCATGCCCGCCTGGGACTGGGCGACGCGCGACGGCGACCAGGCGCTCGCCCTCCTCATGCCCTTCCGCAACGTCACGGTGTTCTACGGGCACATCCACCAGGAGAACCACTTCCGCACCGCGCACATCGAGCACCACTCGGCGAAGTCGCTCATCTTCCCGCTGCCCGCGCCCGGCTCGCAGCCCAAGCGCGAGCCGGTGAAGTGGGATCCGGCGCAGCCCTACCGCGGCCTCGGCTACCGCCAGGTCGAGGCGGAGGCGAGCCCGGTCGAGTACAAGCTCACCGAATTCCCGGTGGTGAAGGCATGAGCGATTTCGACAAGCGCCGGGCACTGATCCACGCCGGCGCCGCCGCGGCGATGCTGGCCGGGGGCCTCGTGGCGTTCCCTGCGCGACCCCAGGAGCAAGTGGTGCGCATCACGGCGCGGAAGTTCGTGTTCCTGCCGCGCGAGCTGACGCTCAAGAAAGGGGTGCCGGTCGTCCTCGAGCTCACCAGCCCGGAGGTGGTGATGGGATTCAACTGCCCGGCGCTCAACGTGCGCGCCGACATCATTCCGGGCCAGACCACGCGCCTGCGCTTCACGCCCGACAAGGCCGGCGAGTTCGACTTCCTGTGCGACATCTTCTGCGGCGACGGCCACGAGGGCATGTCCGGCAAGCTCAGGGTCGAGGCGTGAGCCGGAGTACCATCGGCGCACCTTGAGCGAAGCGCGCGAACGATTCGAGCGGCTCGTGCTGCCGCACATGGACGCGGCGTACAACCTCGCGCGCTGGCTGACGCGCAACGACCACGACGCCAAGGACGTGCTGCAGGAGGCGCTGCTGCGCGCCTACCGGTTCATCGGCGGGCTGCGCGGCGAGCCGCGCCCCTGGCTCCTCGCCATCGTGCGCAACGCCTGCTTCACCTGGCTGCAGGCGAACCGGCCGGGCGACGTGGCGGATGCCGACCCGGAGGAGCAGGCGGCCGAGACCGACGGCCCGGAGACGCTCGCGGCGCGCAAGCTCGACCGCCGGCTGCTGAACGAGGCCATCGCCGCCCTTCCCGCGCAGTTCCGCGAAGTTCTCGTGCTGCGCGAGCTCGAGGACCTTTCCTACCGCGAGATCGCCCGCATCATCGACGCGCCCATCGGCACGGTGATGTCGCGGCTCGCGCGCGCCCGGCGCCTGCTCGCCGACTCCATGCGCGTCATTACCCAGGCAGCCCGACCCAAGGTGCACGAATGAGCCCCGAAGAGGCCCGCAAGCTCCTCCACGCGTACGTCGACGGCGAGCTCGACCCCGCCGCCGTGCTCGAGCTCGAAGGCACGATCGCCCGCGATCCGGCGCTGCGCGCGGCGCTCGAGCGGCTGCGCGCCGTCTCGGCGGCGATCCGCGAGAAGGCCGACTATCACGCGGCCCCGCCCGGGCTCGCCGGCGAGGTCCTGCGCGGCCTGCCCGGGGCGGCGCCCGCAGCCTCGCGGCGCGCGCCCGCCTGGACGTGGCTCGCCCCCGCGGCTGCATTCGCCGCCGCCGCGCTCGTCGCCTGGACGCTGTGGCTCGCGCCGGGCGGCATCGGGGAGGACGACCGGCTCGCGCGCGACCTGCTCACGAGCCATGCCCGCGCCACGCTGTCGGGACGCATCCAGGTCGCTTCGTCTGACCTGCACACCGTGAAGCCCTGGCTCAGCGCGCGGCTGCCGTTCTCGCCGCCCGTGCCCGACCTCGCGGCGCAGGGCTTTCCGCTCGCCGGCGGGCGGCTCGACTACGTGGACGGCCGGCCGGTGGCCGTGCTCGTCTTCGAGCGGCGCAAGCACATCGTCGAGGCGTACGTGTGGCCCGGGAACGCGCGCGCCTGGCGCACCGCGCGCGACGGCTTCAATGTCGAGGCGTTCTCGCGCGACGGGATGACCTGGTGCCTCGTTTCCGACATCGGCCAGGCCGAGCTCCAGGAGCTCGGCCGCCTGCTGCAATCGGTCACCCCGGCATCCGGATGACGATCTTGCCGACGTGCCGGTCGGCCTCCATCTCGGCCTTGGCCTGCTCGAGCTCGGCGAAGTCGTACACCTTGTGGATGAGCGGCACGATCTTGCCGCTCGCGAGGAGCGGCACGAAGTCCGCGGCGAAGCCGCGCACCGTCCCCGCGCGCTGCTCGGCGCTGCGCAGCTTGTTCGACACGCCGAAGATCCTGAGCCGCTTGCTGTGCACGGCCTCGAGGTCGAAGTCGGCCTTCAGCACCTTGTCCACGTAGCCGACGATCGCGAGCCTCCCCTCGTAGGCGAGCGAGCGCACGATCTCGGCGAAAACCGAGCCGCCGACCGTGTTCACCGCGAGGTTCGCGCCCTTGCCCTCGGTGACTTCCATCACCTTCTGCGCGAAATCGCCCTTCCGGGTCTCGATGGGCACGTCGAGCCCGAGATCCTTGAGAACAGATAATTTCTGCGAAGAACCCGAGGTGCCGATGACCTTGGCGCCGAGCGCCTTCGCCGCCTGCAGCGCGGCCACGCCGACGCCGGAGGACACGCCGGTCACGAGCAGCCATTCGCCGGCCTTGAGCCGCCCCTGCTCCACCAGCATGTCGTGCACGACCATGAACGTGAGCGGGATGGAGGCGGCCTGCTCCCAGGACAGGTTGGCGGGCATCGGCACCGCCTCGCGCGCATCCATGAGCGCGTACTCGGCGAACGCGCCCGGGCAGCGGCCCATCACGCGCTCGCCGGGCCGGCGGTCCACGCCGGCGCCCGCCGCCACGATCTCGCCCGCCGCCTCGCCGCCCCCCGGCTTGGCCGCGCCGGCCTTGGTGAGGCCGCCTACGATGAATTCACCGCGATTCAGGCTCGAGGCACGCACGCGCACCAGGACCTGGCCGGGTCCGGGCTGCGGCTGCGGCACCTCGCGCGGCTCGAGCTTCGTCTCGGCGCCAACCGCGGCGATGAAATATGCCTTCATTGCGGCTTGATGCCGACTTTCTTGATCACGTCGCCCCACACCTTGTACTCGCGCGCGGTGTAGCGCGCGAGCTCCTCGGGCGTGCCCGGCTGCGCCTCGACGCCCTGCTTGTCGAGCAGCGAGATGGTCGCGGGGTCCTTGAGCGCCTTGACGATCTCCCGGTTGAGGGCATCGACGATTTCCCTCGGAGTGCCCTTGGGCGCGTAGTACGCGTACCAGTTGAGCGCCTCGTAGCCCTTGAAGCCCGCCTCGGCCACCGTCGGCACGTTCGGCATGAGCGCGGCGCGCTTGCTGCCGGTGGTCGCGATCGGCACCGCCTTGCCGGCGTCCACCTGCTTGTGCACCGAGACCGGCGTGGCGATGAAGGAATCGACCTCCTTCGAGAGGAAGCCGCGCATCGCCGGCCCGCCGCCCTTGTAGGGCACGTGCACCAGCTTGACGTTCGCTTCCATGCCGAGCAGCTCGCCCGCCAGGTGCGCGGCGCCGCCGACGCCGGAGGAGGCGTAGGTGATCTTGCCCGGGTCCTTGCGCGCGAGATCGAGGTACTCCTTCAGCGTCTTCACGTTGAGCGACGGCTGCACGACGAGCACGTTGGCGAACACCGTCGCCATGGTGATCGGCTGCAGGTCGGTGAGCGGGTTGTAGTGCAGGGTCATCATGTGCGGATTCGCCGCCATCGCGCCCACGTTCGCCAGCACGAGCGTGTAGCCGTCGGGCGTCGCCTTGGCGACGTAGTCGACGGCGATGGTGCCGCCCGCGCCCGACTTGTTCTCCACCACGATCTGCTGGTGCAGCTGCTCGGTGAGCGTCTTGCCGATGATGCGGGCCACGGTGTCCGTGCCGCCGCCCGGCTCGAAGCCGACGACCGTCGTGATCGGCTTGCTGGGAAAGCTCTGCGCCATGGCATTCGCGGCCGCGAAGGCAAGCGCTGCTGCAATGAGCCGCTTCATCGTCATTGTTCGTCCTCCTCTCTGGATGGCAATCAACGCCCGTTGAAGACGGGCTTGCGTTTTTCCATGAAGGCCCTGCGGCCTTCCTTGTAGTCCTCGCTGTCCATGCAGGCCTTCACCAGCGCCTTGCAGGCGGCGGCATCGTAGTCGACGCGGCTCACCTCGCGGATGATGCGCTTGGCCGCCTTGAGCGTGAGCGGCGCATTGGCGGCGATGTCGTGGCAGAATTTTTTCGTGAAAGCCTCGAGCTCTTGCACCGGGACGACATGGTGCAGGAGCCCCATGTGCTTTCCTTCCGCGGCCGTGAACTGGCGCGCGGTGAGCATGATCTCCCGGGCGTAGGCGGGCCCGACCGCGTCGACGAGCATCTTCATCGCCGGCGCGCGGTAGCCCAGGCCCATCTTCCCCGCGGGAATGGCGAAGCGCGCGTCGTCGGAGGCGATGCGCAGGTCGCAGGCGTTGGCGATGTTGAGGCCCCCGCCGATGCAGTAGCCGCGGATCATGGCGATCACCGGCTTGTCGCAGTCGAGGATCGCCGCCACGGCCGCGTCGCCGATTTCCTCGTAGCGCTGCACGCCCTCGGCGCTCGAGCGCTCCTTCTCGAACTGCGAGATGTCGGCGCCCGCGACGAAGGCCTTGTCGCCCGCGCCGGTGAGGACGACCACGCGAACGGCCGGGTCGGCCTGGAAGGCCTGCAGCACGCGCGGGATCGCCTCCCACATGTCCACCGAGACGGCGTTGCGGCGTTCGGGATTGTTGAACGTCAGCCAGCCGACCGCGCCGTCGACGCGGGCGAGGATCCGGCTCGTGCCGGGATCGATGGCGCTCACACCGCTCCCTTCTGGCGCAAGGCGGCGATCTCGGCGTCGGAGTACTTGAGCTCGCGCAGCACTTCGTCGGTGTGCGCGCCGAGCTCCGGCGTTGCAGTCTTGAGCGTGCCCGGCGTGCGCGAAAGCTTGACCACCTGCGACAGGATGCCGATCTTGCCCAGGCGCGGGTGCTCGACCGTTCCCGCCGCGCCCAGGTGCTTCACCTGCGGGTCGGCGAAGACCTCGTTCATCCGGTAGATCGGCCCGCACGGGACCCCGGCGTCGTTCAGCTCTTCCACCCAGGATTTGCTGTCCTTTTTCTCGAACTCCCCGTTGAGGAGGACATTGAGCTTCTTGCGGTTGTCGGAGCGCAGCTCGTTGGTCTTGAATTCCGGCATCGCCAGGATGTCCTCGCGCCCGAGCACGTTGCACAGGCGCTTCCACATGCCATCGCCGGAGCAGGCGACGTTGATGTAGCCGTCGGCGGTCTTGTAGGCCGAGGTCGGCATGCTCGTCGGATGGTCGTTCCCCATCTGCTGGGGAACTTCGCGCTTCATCACATAGCGGGCGGCCTGGAAGTCGAGCAGGCCGATGCCCGCGGAGAGGAGCGAGGACTGCACCCACTGCCCCTTGCCGGACGTCTCGCGCTCGAGGAGCGCCGTCAGCACGCCGAGCGCCGCGTAGAGCCCGCCCGCGACGTCCGCGATCGCGGCGCCGGTGCGCATCGGCACGCCGCCGGGCTCGCCGGTGACGCCCATGAGGCCGGTCATGCCCTGCGCGATCTGGTCGAAGCCCGGCCGCTGGGCGTAGGGACCGTCCTGCCCGAATCCGGAGATGCTCGCGAGGATGATGCGCGGATTCACCCGATCCAGCGAGGCGTAGTCGATCCCGAGACGGAACTTGACGTCGGGCCGGTAGTTCTCGGCGACGACGTCCGCCGTCTTCACGAGGCGCATGAAGACCTCCTTCGCCTCGGGAACCTTCAGGTTCAGCGTCATCGAGCGCTTGTTGCGGTGCAGGTTCTGCATGTCCGGGCCGTCGCGCGGCCCGCCCATCCCCTCGTTGGGGTCCACCCCGGGCGGGGTCTCGATCTTGATCACGTCGGCGCCGAAGTCGGCGAGCTGGCGCACGCAGGTGGGCCCGGCGCGCACGCGCGTGAGGTCCAGGACCCTGAAGCGCGCGAGCGCCGGGGAAGCGGAAATCTTGGGCATGCGAATATTCTATCGCCCGGGTCTTCGGGTTCGAGGTGCCGCCATGTTCCGATCGGTCGTCGTCTTGTCGCTCGTGCTTTTTCCGCTATGCAGCGCGCGCGCCGAGTATCCGGACAAGCCGGTGCGCATGGTCGTGCCGCAGGCGCCGGGCAGCGCCACCGACAATTTCGCGCGGCTCATCGCGCCCGAACTGGGGAAAAGGCTGGGGCAGCCGGTCGTCGTCGACAACCGCCCGGGCGGCGCGCTGACGATCGGCATCGACGCGGTCGCCAAGGCGGCGCCGGACGGCTACACCATCGGCCTCGGCCCCGTCGGGGCGCTGGCGATCACGCGCCACATGGTGGCGAAGCTGCCCTACGACATCGAGCGCGATCTGCAGCCCGTCATCCTGCTGCAGACCACCTACATGATGCTGGCCGTATCGCCGTCCTTGCCCGTCCATTCGGTGCAGGAGTTGATCGACTACGCCAAGAAGAATCCGGGCAAGCTTTCCAATGCATCGTCGAGCAATGGCTCGCCGGGACACGTGAGCGGCGAGCTCTTCAAGTCCATGACCGGCACGGACATCGTGCACGTTCCCTACCGCGGGGGCGCATCGGCGATCGCCGACCTGGTCGCGGGCAACGTCCAGCTGATGTTCGAGAGCTCGAACTCCATGGGACCGCACGTCAAGGCCGGCCGCGTGCGCGGCCTGGCGGTCACCGGACCGCGGCGATCGAAGGCCTTTCCGGATCTGCCGACGGTGGGCGAAACGGTTCCGGGCTATGAAGTGGAGGCCTGGTCGGGGCTTATCGCACCCGCCGGCCTGCCGGGGCCGATACTCGACAAGCTCAATACCGCGGCGAACGTGGCGCTGCAGGCGCCCGCCCTGCAGGCGCGGCTCGCCGACCTGGGGAGCGAGGGCGGCGGCGGCTCGCCGGAGCAGTTCGCCGAGGTGATCCGGCGCGACTCGGCGAAATGGGCCGAGGTGATCCGCCGCTCCGGCGCGAAGATCGAGTAGCTACTGGAGCTTCAGGCCCGTCTTCTTCACGAGGGCGCGCCACTTCTCCACGTCGGCGAGGAACGCCTTCTTGAAGTTCGCCTGGCTGTCTTCCCACAGCACGACGCTCGCGCCCTGCATCTTCTCCTTGGTCTCCGGCTGCGCGAGCACCGCCTGGATGTCGGCGGCGATCTTCGCGCCGAGCTCCTGCGGCAACGACGCGGGCGCGAAGAAGCCCTGCCACAGCGTCGCCTCGTAGTCCGGCAGCCCCGACTCCGCCACCGTCGGCACCTCCGGCGCTCCGGCGAAGCGCTGCTTGCTCGTCACGGCGAGGGCGCGCGCGCGTCCGGTCTTGTGCAGCGGCAGCCCCACCGGCATGCCGGCGAAGTAGTAGGCGATGCGCCCGGCCATCACGTCGACCGAAGCCGGAGCGCCGCCCTTGTACGGCACATGGATCGCCTGGATGCCGGCCATGGCGTTGAAGAGCTCGCCGCAGAGATGATCGGAGTTGCCCACCCCCGAAGAGGCGAACGAGAGCTTGCCGGGCTGCGCCTTCGCCTGCGCGATGAGGTCCTTCACGTCCTTGTACGGCGCGTCCGGCGCGACGATGAGGATGTGCGGCGTCGCCGCCACCGGCGCGAGCGGCACGAGGTCCGTCTCGGCCCGGTACGGCAGGTTAGGCAGCGCGGCGGCGCTGATCGCGAGGCCGTTCTGCGCGAAGAGAAGCGTGTAGCCGTCGCCCGGCGCCTTGGCGACGACGTCGGCGGCGAGGTTGCCCGCCGCGCCGGCCTTCGTCTCGACGTACACCGCCTGCTTCCAGTGCGCCGCCAGGCGGTCGGCCATGACGCGGCCGACGATGTCGGTCGAGCTTCCCGCCGCGTAGCCGATCACCACCTTCACCGGCTTGGCGGGGTATTGGGCGAAGGACTGCAGCGAAAAGAGAAGGGCGAGGATGAAAAAGGAAAAGCGCATGGGCCGTTCTCCTATCGGTGCGAGTACATCTTCTTGCCGCCGACCGGCATGTCGGCCATCAGGATCTCGCCGTTCATCGAGTCGGTGATGTAGAGCCGCTTCTTGCCCGGCCCCGCGAAAGCGACGTTGGTCATGAGGCGATGCTGCCTGCCCGCGTGCATGAGGTGGGTGGGCAGCATGTTCGAGTCGAAGCGCCAGATGCCGACGCCGAGGTGGCAGACGACCAGGCCGTCCTCGGCATCGGTCTCGATGCCGTCGGGGCCGGCGTGGCCGCCGGAGAGCTGGATGGCGACCCCCGTCTTCGAAGGCGTGCCGTTCGCCATGAGCGGCAGGCGCCAGATCTGCTGCGAGCGCGTGATCGCCACGTAGACCTGCGAGTTCTTGTTGTTCAGCGTGATGCCGTTCGGCGAAGGCGCGTTGCCCACCAGGCGCTGCAATTCTCCGCTCGCCCTTAGGCGCCAGACGCGGCCCGTCGGATCGGCGATGCCGCTTTGCCCCTGGTCGGTGAAGTACACGTCGCCGTTGTCGGCGAAGTGCAGGTCGTTTAGGCCCTTGAAGCTCTCGCTAAAAGCAGTCGCGAGCACGGCCTCGATCGCCCCGGACTTGGGGTTCAGCTTCAGCAGGCCCTTCTTGTAGTCGCAGATCCAGATCGAGCCGTCCCGGTGGATCTTGAGTCCGTTGGGCCAGCCGTCGTACTGCGCTACGAGATCCCACTCGCCCTTGGCATCGATTCTGAAGATCCTGCCGAACGGGATGTCTACGCACCAGAGGTTGCCTTTGCGGTCGACCGAGGGGCCCTCGAGGAAGGAGTCGACCGCGGCGCCCTGCCGGTTCGGGTCGGACCAGGCGGTGCGCTTCTTCCTGCGGAACTTGGCGGGCAACGAGGCGAAGACGCGAACCTCGGACTTCCGTACTTCGTGAAACGGATTGAACATCTCCCCCTCCCCGTGGAATTCCGGCGAGGATAAGGGTGTTGACCACCGTGTTCAAGGACGCCTGGAGGCTCGCCATGAAGAAACTGCTGCTCGTCGTTCTCGCCCTCGCCGCCGGCACCGCGGCCGCGCAGACCAACGTCCGGGTGCGCGGCACGATCGAAGCGGTGCAAGCCGACGCGCTTTCGCTCAAGGGCGCCGACGGCAGCGCCATCCGGCTCGAGCTCGCGCCCACGGTCGGCGTGGCGGCGGCGAAGGCCATCCGCCTCGAGGATCTCAAGCCCGGCGCCTACATCGGCGTTGCGGCGCGCAAAGGGGCCGACGGCGCGCTGGTCGCCACGGACATCCACCCCATCGGCCCGCAGGTTCCTTCGGGATACGTCGACAACTGGGATCTCGGACCGGGCTTCACGATGACGAACGCGAACCTGGAAGGCGTCGTGCAGTCGGCGGGCGGGCGCCAGATCACGCTGAAGTACAAGGACGGCGCCAAGACGATCCTGGTGCCCGATAGCACGCCGGTGGTCGACTTCGAGCCGGCCGACCGCTCGGCCCTCAAGGCCGGCGAGACCGTCTTCGCCGCCGCGCGCAAGGAAGCGGACGGCCGCCTCGTGGCGCAGCGCGTGTTCGTCAGCCGCAACGGCGTGAAGCCCGGCTTCTGACGCCGTTCCGCAGGCCGTAGCGGCGCAGCGTCCGGCGCCGCTTAGAATCGCGGGCTCTGGCCGGCCTCACCGAAAATCACTGGGACGTTCTCGTGCTGGGCGGCGGCAACGCCGCCCTGTGCGCCGCGCTCACCGCGCGCGAGGCGGGCTGCTCGGTCCTCCTCGTCGAATCGGCGCCGAAGGCGTTCCGCGGCGGCAACAGCCGCCATACGCGCAACCTGCGCTGCATGCACGAGGCGCCGCAGGACGTGCTCACCGACGCCTACCCCGAGGAGGAGTACTGGCAGGACCTCGTCAAGGTCACCGGCGGCCTCACCGACGAGCGCCTCGCGCGCCTCGCCATCCGCAGCACGGCGACCTGCCGCTCGTGGATGCGGGCGCACGGCGTGCGCTTCCAGCCTTCGCTCGGCGGCACGCTGCACCTCTCGCGCACCAACGCCTTCTTCCTCGGCGGCGGCAAGGCGCTCCTGAACGCGTATTACCACTCCGCCGAAGCGCTCGGCGTGCAGATCGAGTACGACACGGAGGCTATCGTTCTTCGTTTTTCCGATTCTCGCTTCGCCTCCGCAACGGTGCGCAGAGGAAACGAAGAAATCGAAATCAAGGCAAAAACACTCGTCGTCGCGAGCGGCGGCTTCGAGTCGAACCTGGAATGGCTGCGCGAGGCCTGGGGGCCGCCGGCCGAGAACTTCCTCATCCGCGGCACGCCGTACAACAAAGGCCGGATGCTGCGCGTGCTGATCGACAAGGGCGCGCAGGCGATCGGCGATGCGACGCAGGGCCATTGCGTCGCGATCGACGCGCGGGCGCCGAAGTTCGACGGCGGCATCGTGACGCGCGTCGACGCCGTCTCGCTCGGCATCGTGGTGAACCGCGAGGCGCAGCGCTTCTACGACGAGGGGGAGGACTTCTGGCCGAAGCGCTACGCGATCTGGGGCCGCCTCGTCGCGCAG
>JBLNDP010000015.1:0-7253 GCA_050261755.1 Clostridia bacterium | reverse complement strand
CAGGTTGCAGTTGCCGCAGGTCACCTCGAACTTGCGGCTGCCGATCGGCTGCTCATCGCGCTTCATGAAGATCGCTTTCCGGGTGGTGTTTTGGACGACGGCGAGTTGTGCTTGCATGGCTCCCTCTTGTTCCCGATCTAGTGAACGGATACAGCGGATGCGGCGCGCTGCGCCAGGATGTCGCGCACCCGCTCGAATTCGCTGGTCTTGTCGAAGAACGCGCGCGCGCCGAGGCTCGCGGCGTAGCGGCGGTACGGCTCGCTGGCGAAGTTCGACAGCATGTAGAAGTCGATCTCCGGCGCGGCGTCGCGCACGGCGCGCAGCACGTCGAAGCCGCTGCCCTGGGCGAGGTTGAGGTCGAGGACCACCGCGTCCGGTCGCGTGGCGAGGTTGGCGGCGATGGCTTCCCTGGCGCCGGCGGCGGTGCCGACGATTTCGTTGCTGCCGCCGGCGGTCAGGAGCGCGGAGAGCCGCTCGCGCACCGGCAGGGAGTCTTCGACGAGAAATACTTTTTGCATGCCGCCAGTGTGGCGAGGCGGCGCTCGGCGCGGCATCGGCGGCGGCTGAATGCCGCGGTAGGCGTCTGCCGGTCTTCGGCTAGGAGGATTCCTACTAGCCCGCGGCGCGGGCCGCCAGGACGTCCCGGAGCTGCTGGAACTCGCTGCTCTTGTCGAAGAAGCCCTGCGCGCCGAGCTGCTGGGCGAGCTTGCGGAAGGCCTCGATCGGATGGTTGGTGAGGATGTAGAAGGCGACCGCCGGCGCCGCCTGCGCCACGGCGCGCAGCACGTCGAAGCCGCTGCCCTGCTTGAGGTTCAGGTCGAGCACCACGACGTCGGGCGGGGCGGCGACGATCTTCTCGATCGCCTCGGCGGCCCCTTCCGCATGGCCGACCGTGCGCGCGCCGGGAATCGCGGCCAGCAGGGCCTGCAGCCGGTCACGCAGGAGCGGCGAATCCTCGACCAGGAAGACGTTCATGGGGACGCGCAAGTCTGCGGGAGGGGGGTTCCCCCGTATGTCGCCGTTTTTCCGGATTGGAGGGTAGGAAAATTCCTATTGCGGCGGGGGCGGGAGGGAGTAGGGTGGCCGCAGGGGAGAACCATGCAGAACTTCATCCGGGCGTTCGTGCGCGACGCGCACGGCGCCTGGCGATGCATCGAGCCGGCGGAGCTCGACCTGCCGGGAGGCCGGGTCCAGGTCACGCCCGGAAGCGTCTTCGTGCGCGGCACGCGGTTCATGAACGTGGACCTCGCGGAGCTGCTCGACGCGCAGCATGAAAAGGACCGCGCGCGCAAGGAGCAGCCCTAAGCCGGGCGCGCGATCTCCAGGCGCGAGAAGACCTCGAGCAGCGCGTCGAACTCGAAGGGCTTCTCCAGCGTCGCATCGGCGCCGATGTCCCCGGCGAGGCCGAGGTAGGAGCCCTTGACGAGGCGGCCGCCGCCGGACATGGCGATGATCTTGGTGCGCGGGAACTCGCGCCGGAAGGCGGCGATCGTCTCGATGCCGTCGCCGAGCGGCATGTAGATGTCGGTGATGAGGACGGCGGCGGGGCGCCTGCGCTGCACTTCGAGTGCCTGCAGGCCATCGCGCGCCGCCTCGGCGTCGTAGCCGCTGGAGGCGAGAAGGCGGCGCAGGGACTCGCGCATGTCGGCGCTGTCGTCCACCACGAGGATGCGAGTCATCGAGGGCGTCATGTCAGCCGGGGGACGGCTCAGCGTTGCCGAGCCGCATCGCGAGCTCCCATGCGCGGCGCATGGGCTCGCCGCTGATCTCCCAGCTGTAGTGCGTGGGACGGTCGTGCGCGTCGCGCGCGCGCTCGAAGTGCGCGAGCAGCTTGTCGCGGATGCTCTCGCCCTCGCGCGCGCAGCCGAGGTGGAGCAGCGTGTCGCCGCGCCAGAGCGCGTACACGCCGGAATGCGAGGGCGCGTCCTCGACGAGCGATCGGGTGAAGCTCCACTTCTTGGCCTGGATGGCGATGCCGGCCTCCTTGGCGTTTTTGTTCGGACGCGATTTTCCGAATCCGCGCCGCGCCCATCAATTCGCGGGCGCCCGAATTTCTCGTGCGGGGGTTTCTACGCGGTGTCGAAAGGCTTCGACAGCGGCCGGGCGTGCGGCGCCGGCGAGGCGTCCTGCGGCGCGCGGAGGTGCGACTCGATGACGCGGCGCAGGTCCGCCGCCGCATCGGCGCCCGGCCCCATGTCGATGAAGGCGTTGGCGCCGAGGATCCGCGCCGCGTGCTCGATGCTCTCCTGCGCGGCGCGGGACAGGATGGAGGGAAGGGCGCGCACGCAAAGCACCGGGGTGTGCGCGTGCCGGCGCAGCTTCCGCACGTGCCGCAGCAGGGCGAACATCTGCGAGTCGTCGAAGTGCATGCCGATCACGATGAGCTCGAAGTCGCGGCTCGCGAGCGCGGCCGCCGCGCCCGCGAAGTGCGTGGCGTAGACGACCGGCTGGTTCGGGAAGCACCCCGTCAGGAATTCCTCCAGCTCGGGCACGTCGGCGATGAGGACGGGCCGGCCCATGGCCGCCCTCCTGCAAGCGTCATGCCGGGGTGTGGTCGCGCGGCGCGCCGCGCCGGTCCTGCGCCGCCCAGGCGAGGTCGTCCTGCAGGACGAGGTCGACGAGGCGCAGGAAGACGTCGGGCGGCAGCTCCGCCGGCCCGAAGCGCAGCAGCTTGAGGCGCGTCTCCGGGATGCCCAGCTCGCGGGCAAGCGCCGGCCAGCCGCCCGCGATGTGCATCGCCCGGTCCAGCAATTTCGGCTGCAAGTCGCGCACGCCCCTTGCGTTTGCAAGGGGCATACCGCCTCAGACCAGCTTGTTCTCCATCGCGTAGCGCACGAGGTCGGCGGTGCTCTTGAGCCCCAGCTTCTCGAGGATGCGCGTCTTGTGGGTGCTCACGGTCTTCACCGAGAGGTGCAGCCGGTCGGCGATCTGCGTCGGCCCCAGTCCTTCCACGAGCAGGCGCATGACCTCGAACTCCCGGTCGGAAAGCGCGTCGTGCGTCGCCTTGCCCTGCGCCTGCAGGAGCGTCGCCGCCGCCGCCTCGGTGATGTGCACGCCGCCCGCAGCCACCTTGCGGATGGCCGCGAGGAGCTGCTCGCCCGCGGAGTCCTTGTTCAGGTAGCCCGAGGCGCCCGCCTTGAGGGCGCGCGCCGCATATTGATGCTCGCCGTGCATCGAAAGCACGAGGAGCTTGAGGCTCGGCTTCTCGATCTTCAGGCGCTTGATGAGGTCGATGCCGGAGAGGCCCGGCATGGACATGTCGACCAGCGCCACGTCGTAGTCGTTCGCGCGCACGAGCTGCAGCGCTTCGTCGCCGTTGGCGGCCTCCGCCGCGACCTCGAGGTCGGTGGTCGAGGCGAGGATGCGCTTCAGGCCGTCGCGGACGAGCTTGTGGTCGTCGGCGAGGAGGAGCCGGACGCTCATGCGTCGGCCCTTCGCATCGGCATCTCGAGCCGGATGCGCGTGCCGCCGCGCACGGCGCGGGCGACGTCGATCGAGCCGCCGAAGTAGGCGACCCGCTCGCGCATGCCCTTGAGGCCGAGGGAGCGCGTCTTCGCCATGTCGCCGGCGGCGATGCCGCGGCCGTCGTCCTCCACCTCGAGGTGCAGGCGCGCGCCCTCGGCGGCGAGCGAGATCCAGGCGTTGCGGGCGCCGGAGTGCTTGGCGATGTTGGTGAGCGATTCCTGCAGGGCGCGGTACATCACGGTCGCGATATTGCCATCGATCTCGCGCAACGCCTCGTCCCCGTGCAGGCGGATTTCGCAGCTGACCCCCGATCGGCGCGCGAAATCGTCCACCAGCCAGTGGGCGGCGTCGGCGAGGCCCAGGTCGTCCAGCATCAGGGGGCGCAGGTCCGCGGAGATGCGCCGGGTCGAGGTGACCGTCTGGTCGAGCACGGCGCTCATTTCCTGCGCCTTTTCCGCCGCCTCGCCCGCCGGCAGGCGCTCGCGCATCCAGGCGAGGTCCATCTTGAGCGCCGTGAGCAGCTGCCCCAGCTCGTCGTGCAGCTCGCGCGCGATGCGGGTCTTCTCCTCCTCGCGCGCCTCGAGCACCCGCGCGGACAGGTCGCGCAGCTCCTGCTGCGAGGCCTTGAGCTCGTCGTCCGCGCGCTTGCGCAGGGTGATGTCGCGCAGGATGACCGTGAAGAAGCGCCGGCCGCCCTCGACCGCCTGGGAAATCGACGCCTCGATGGGGAACTCCGTGCCGTCGGTGCGCCGCGCCCACAGCGTGGTCACGTCGCCCATCTTGCGGCTGGTCACGCCGGTGCGGCCGAATTTCTCGATGTGCGCCGAATGGCCGGCGCGGAAGCGCTCCGGCAGGAGCCGCTCGAGCGGGCTGCCGAGCGCGTCGTCGCGGCGCAGGCCGAAGACCTGCTCGGCGGCGCGGTTGAAGAGCACGATCCGCTGCTGCTCGTCGACGGTGATCACGGCGTCCATCGCCGAGTCGACGATCGCGCCGAGGCGCGCCTGCGCCTCGGTGAGCGCGCTGCGGGCGCTGAGCGCATCCTCGCGGGCGAGCTTCTGCGCCGTGACGTCGCGCCCGACCTTGGAGGCGCCGGCGATGCGCCCCGCCTCGTCGCGGACCGGCGAGACGCTGAGGGAGATGTCGATCAGGCGGCCGTCCTTGGCGCGGCGCACGGTCTCGAAGGGCGGCACGGGCTGCCCCTGGCGGACGCGCTCGAGCACGGCCTCTTCCTCGGGGCGCCGCTCGTCGGGGATGATGAAGCCGATGTCGCGGCCGATCGCCTCGCTGCGGTCGTAGCCGAACAGCCGCTCGGCGCCGCGGTTCCACGATTCCACCGTGCCGTCGAGCGAGAGGCTGATGATCGCGTCGTCGGACCACTCGACGAGCGCGGCGAGGCGGGCCTGCGTCGCCTCGCTGCGGCCCTCGGCCATCAGCACCTCGCGCGCCGCCACGACGATCCCCGAGCCGATCACCAGCATGTCGGCGATGATCACGGTGCCGAGGAGCCAGGGTGCCTCCAGCCCGCGCAGGAACGCGACGGCGTTGGCCGCCACCAGCGCCATGAGGGCGGCGGAGCCGGCCGCGATGAAGGCGGGGTGCCGCAGCCAGCTATGTTTGATCGGCGTCAAATCCTTCCCTTCCGGACGTCCCATAGTGGAGTCCAATGCAAACGCTACTGGCCCCTTATCCCGCGCGGGAACTGGTCATCGATCCCGTTCTCATCCGCAGCCACGACGTCAGCGGGCCGCGCTACACCTCGTATCCCACGGCCGACCGCTTCGTCGAGGACTTCGGCGAGTCGGCGCTGCACGACTGGCTCGCCCGGCGCAACGTCGGCGGCATCGCGCTGCCCCTCTCGCTCTACGTTCACCTGCCATTTTGCGACACCCTTTGCTACTACTGCGGCTGCAACAAGATCGTCACGCGCGACCATAGCCGTTCTGCCAGTTATATCAAATACTTGGACAAGGAGCTGAAGCTCCTGGCGCCGCACTTCGGCGGCGAGCGGCCGGAGCTCAGCCAGCTGCACTGGGGCGGCGGCACGCCGACCTTCCTCGCGCGCGAGGAGATGGCCGAGCTCATGGCGGCCACGGACCGCGAGTTCCGCCGCACCCCCGATGCCGAGTGCTCCATCGAGATCGATCCGCGCAAGGCCGGCCCGGGAATGATGGCTTTCCTCGCCACCCTGGGCTTCAACCGCTGCTCCCTCGGCGTGCAGGACTTCGACCCGCACGTGCAGAAGGCGGTGCACCGCATCCAGACCGAGGAGGAGACGCGCCGCGTCGTGGAGGAGGCGCGCGCCGCCGGCTTCCGCTCGATCAACCTCGACCTCATCTACGGCCTGCCGAAGCAGACGCTCGACAGCTTCAACCGCACGCTCGACCGCGTGCTCGCGCTCGACCCGGACCGCATCGCGCTCTACAGCTACGCGCACCTGCCGACGGTCTTCATGCCGCAGCGGCGCATCCATTCCGCCGACCTGCCGGTTCCCGAGGACAAGCTGCAGATCCTGACGCTCGCCATCGGCCGGCTCACGCGCGCGGGCTACCTCTTCATCGGCATGGACCACTTCGCGAAGCCCGACGACGAGCTGGCGATCGCGCAGGCGCAGGGCCGTCTGCAGCGCAACTTCCAGGGCTATTCCACGCACGCCGAGAGCGACCTCGTGGGCATCGGCGTCTCGTCCATCGGCCGCGTCGGGCCGACCTACTACCAGAACGAGAAGCGCATCGACGCCTACTACGGCGCACTCGACGCCGGCCGCCTGCCGGTCGCGCGCGGCATCGAGCTCACGCCCGACGACCTGGTGCGCCGCGCCGTGATCCAGGCGCTCGCCTGCCACTTCCGCGTCTCGCTCGAGTCGATCGAGCTCGCCTACCTCGTCGACTTCCGCAAGTATTTCGCCGCGGAGCTCGAGGACCTGCAGCGCCTCGAGGCCGACGGCCTGGTCGAGCTGCAGCCCGACTGGATCGTCGTCACGCCCAAGGGGCGCCTGCTCGTGCGCGCGGTGTGCATGGTCTTCGACCGCTACCTTCGCGAGAAGCGCGCGAAGGCGAGCTACTCCAAGGTGATCTGATGGGGCCGGCCACGCTCGCGGCGATGGCGCTGCTCGGCCTGGCCTCCGGCGTCCATTGCGCCGGCATGTGCGGCGGCATCGTGGGGGCTTTTTCCGTCAACCAGCAGATCCTTTTTCCCGGCGCCCTGTTGCGCCGCCAGCTCGCCTTCAACGCCGGCCGGGTCGCGAGCTACACGCTCGCGGGCGCCGCGGTCGGCGCGGCCTCGAGCGCCGGCGCATGGATGGCGGGCGCCCTGCCGGTGCAGGCGGCGCTCTTCGTCGCCACCAACGTCATCCTCGTCCTCACCGGCATGCACCTGCTGGGGGTCAGCCGGTGGATTGCGCGCCTCGAGCCGATCGGCCAGCCCATCTGGAAGCGCCTGCAGCCGCATGCAGCGAAGGCCTTGGGCGCGCGCACGTTGCGCGGGGCTTTCGCCGCTGGAATGCTCTGGGGTGGTTTGCCCTGCGGGCTCGTGTACGGCGCGCTCGCCGTGGCGGCCTTTTCCGGCAGCGCGGCCGGCGGCGCGGCGATCCTCGCAGCGTTCGGCGCCGGCACGCTTCCCAATCTCCTCGCGGCGGGCTTCGCCGCGTCGGGCGTGCGCGCGTGGCTGCGCCGTCCCGCCGTGCGCACCGCCGCGGCGAGCGCCATCATCACCGCAGGCACGTACGGGCTCGCCCATGCGTCCGGCATCGTCGACAACATCCGGCAGGGCCTGCTCTGCCTCTAGAAGAA
>JBLNDP010000014.1:0-15752 GCA_050261755.1 Clostridia bacterium | reverse complement strand
TAATCCTCGAGGGCAACCACTCCGTCCAGACGGGCGGTAACGTCACCGTGGCGAGCCCGACCGTCAATTTCCTGGTTTGCGGCTCCGGCGTGACGGGCATCCTCTGTGACTCGAGCGTTGTACCCGGTGGAGCAGGGCAGTCCACGGGAGGCCAGGATCTGACTGTCACCGGCACGCTCAACCTCCTGAACTCCGGCGTCATCAACGTCCAGGGCGGCACGTCGACCGCGACTTCGGCGGCCGGAGCTCACGTAACGGCCAGCACCATCAACATCGGCACGAACGGCGGGGCAAACAATCCAAAGCGGCTGCGCATCCAAGGTGGCATCAACGGTAGCTCCATGACCAATTTCGGCTACGTGACGACTTCGTCCACCGATCCGAACATCGACCTGCATCAGGCCGACGCGGTGATCAAGTCCACCGGCGACATCAACGTCTATCTCCGCAGCGATGCGAGCGTGGCTGACGCGTTCGGGAACCCGACGAGCCTAGAACTGCTCGGCGGTCAGGCAACCGCAAACGATAACGGCGGGGCGATCCGGTTCGTGAGCGCGTTGGCAGGTCTGCAGGCGGCGACCAACTTCACCGCCGTGACCGATGGCAGCATCGTGCTCCAGGGCGGCACGACGACGCTGAATTCGGCGAGCACCTTCGGAGCGACGAGCGCCGTGCTGCTCGCGAGCGGGTTGAAGACTATCACCACGAATAACACCGGCTCTGTGATCATCAAGGGCGGGCAGGCCGTTCTCGGCACCGGCTTGACAAGCATCACGGGCCGCAATGCGTTGGCGCTCGCCCAGCTTGATCCGAGCAAACTGACTATGAACGTTGGCGGCTATGTCGTCCTGCAGGGCGGCACCGGGCCGACGGGCACGCTGACTGCCGCCCGGATCGACGCCGGCGACGAGATCAAGATCACCGTGCACGGCCTGCCGACCAACTACACGTACAACAACACCGCAACCGGCAACCAAACGCTGAATGGAAACTTCTTCATGATCGGCGGTTCGGGATCGGGCATTTTCGATACGAACAACGTGCCGATCAGCGGTCTCGCGTTCCCCATCACCATCAGCGCGACGATGGTCTCGGCGGCCGACGCCGGCCGGTCGGAATCGATCGTGCAGACCGGTCTCGCGACGTTCAACGAATCCCTGCTGGCCTACTCCATCTTCGCCGCGAACGAGGAAACGCGATCCGGGCGGATCCGCAAGGGCGTGGAAGGCGACGACTCCGGCGCCGCGGCATGCAAATAATCACGCCGAAGCCGTCCGGCGCCGCCTGACGGTGCTTCTGCTACCATAGCCTCGCAATAGGGAGGTGGGTGCAGAAATGGCGGCAATGGTCTCTACGGCGGTCCTGAAGGCGGTACCGCTTTTCTCCAGTTTTCCCGAAGACCAGCTGCGCACGCTCGCGGCGGTCGTCACGCGGAAGAGCGTCAGCCGCTCGACCACGGTCATGGCGGGCGGCGACCCGACCGACTCGCTCTACATCGTCCTTTCCGGCCGGCTCAAGGTGATGATGAGCGACGCCGACGGCAAGGAGGTCATCCTGAGCATTCTCGGCCCCGGGGAATTCTTCGGCGAGATGGGCCTCATCGACGATGCGCCGCGTTCCGCGAGCGTCGTGGCCATCGAAGCCTGCGAGTTGCTGTCGATCGCGAAGCGCGACTTCAAGAAGTGCCTGTCCGACAATTTCGAGATGACGACGGCGGTCATGCGGGGCCTGGTGCGGCGGCTGCGCGACGCGGACCGCAAGATCGGCAGCCTGGCGCTCCTCGACGTCTATGGCCGGGTGGCTCGCCTGCTCCTCGACATGGCCGAAACCGTCGAAGGCGAGAAGATCGTCACCAAGCGCCTTCCCAAGCAGGACATTGCCAAGATGATCGGCGCGTCGCGCGAAATGGTGAGCCGGGTCATGAAGGACCTCCAATTGGGCGGCTACATCGAAATGCGGGGATCCAACATCGTCCTGCGCGACAGCATCGTGCTTCCGGAGTAATGGGTCACGCGGGAGTGTCAAAAAAAGCCTTACGCGTGAAATAGTTCCTGAACCCGTCGGGGGCCGGCGACTAGAATTTGGTGGTGCAATGCCGCATTGCGGCCGGGGGACGTATGAAGACGCGTAAGCAGGCAATCGCTGGGATCCTGGGACTGGGGCTCGCGGCCGCTTGTGCCATGGCGAGCGCCGATACGGGCACCGTGACGCAACTCTCAGGCACCTTGTCGGTCCGCAAGGCCGACGGCTCCGTGCGCATCCTGTCGCAGCGCTCACAGATCGCGACGGGCGACACGATCAATACGCAGCAGGACAGCTACGCGCAAATCAAGTTTTCCGACGGCGGTCAGCTCACCCTCAAGCCCAATACCGCCGTCAAGATCGACAATTTCAAGTTCGCCGAAGAGAAGCCGGCCGAGGACTCGTTCGTGTACAGCCTGCTCAAAGGCGGCCTGCGTGCGGTGACCGGCATCGTCGGCAAGCGCAGCCGCGACAAGTACGAGCTCGGCACGGCGACCGCGACGATCGGCATCCGGGGCACGACGCTGTCCGCAGACGATTGCGTAAACAACCGCTCGAACGAGTGCGCGCGGCTCGACTCGGCCGTCTACGTCGGCGTGGCCGATGGCGAGGTGGTGGTGCGCAATGGCCAGGGCGAGCTTGGCCTGACCGCCGGCCAGTTCGGCATGATCTCGCCCAACCAGCGGCCGCTCTTCCTCTCGACCGACCCGGGCCTTCAGTTCACGCCGCCTGCGACCTTCATCCAGTCGGTCATGGCGGGCAGTGTGGTCAACGCCGGCAAGAACCTGGAGTGCGTCGTCACGCGCTAGCGTTCCGCTAGGCCGCGCAACGAGACCCCCGCCCCGGCGGGGGTTTTTGTTTGCGGCTAGAATCGCCCATCCTCGAAAAGGCGCCGAAACGGCGAGATGGGCGCAGCAGAAAAATCTTCCGGCGCACCTTTACCCGCAAAGCTCGCTGGACTGCTGCGCGAGGCGAAGTGGTTGATCCTCGTCGCGCTCGCCGCCTACCTGCTGCTCATCTTCGCGACCTATCACCGCGCGGACCCTGCCTGGTCGCATAGCGCCTCGGGAGCGGTTGCGCAAAACGCCGGTGGCGCGGTCGGCGCGTGGCTTTCCGACGTCCTCCTCTACCTTTTCGGCCTCTCGGCCTACTGGTGGGTGGCGCTTTGCCTCTACGTCGTGGTGTGGGGCTATCGCCGCCTCGACGGCAGCTCCCTGATCGACCCGCGGCCGCTTGGCGTCGCGCTCGGCGGCTTCCTCCTGCTGCTCGTCTCGAGCGCGGCGCTCGAGGGACTGCGCCTGCACACGTTGGGCGCGGAGCTGCCGCTCGCGCCGGGCGGAGTGGTCGGCCGATCGGCCGGCGAAGCGCTTGCCTCGGGACTCGGCTTCACGGGTGCCACGCTCGTGCTGCTCACGCTCGTGGCCATCGGCCTGAGCCTCTTTACGGGGATCTCGTGGCTCAGGGTATCCGAGCTCGTTGGCGCCCTGGTGGAGCTTGGCTACGGCGCAGCGCTCCGCGCCTGGGAGGCGCGGCAGGACCGCCGCGCGGGCGACCTTGCGCGCGAGGAGCGCGAATTCGTCGTCGAGACGGAGAAGCGGCGCGAGGAGGAGCACCCGCCGGTGCGCATCGAGCCGCCCGTGGTGGAGATCAAGAAGTCCGAGCGCGCGCAGAAGGAAAAGCAGGCGCCGCTCTTCGAGGACATCCCCGATACGCCGCTGCCGCCGCTCAAGCTGCTGGATGAGGCCAAGGTCGAAGGCGAGCAGGTCACGCCCGAGACCATCGAGTTCACCTCCCGGCTGATCGAAAAGAAGCTCTCCGACTTCGGCGTGACGGTGAAGGTGCTTGCCGCCTATCCGGGCCCGGTCATCACGCGCTACGAGATCGAGCCGGCGGTGGGCGTGAAAGGCAGCCAGATCGTCAATCTCGTGAAGGACCTGGCGCGCGCCCTCTCGGTCGTTTCCATCCGCGTGGTCGAGACGATCCCCGGCAAATCGTGCATGGGCCTGGAGATTCCGAACCCGCACCGCCAGGTGGTGCGCCTGCAGGAGATCCTGGGCTCGGAGGCCTACCACGCGCTGCATTCGCCGCTTGCCCTCGTGCTTGGGAAGGACATCGCCGGCAATCCGGTCGTGGCGGATCTCGCGCGCATGCCGCACCTGCTCGTGGCCGGCACCACGGGCTCGGGCAAGTCGGTCGCGCTCAACGCGATGATCCTGTCGCTCCTGTACAAGGCCGAGCCGCGTCATACGCGCCTGATCCTCGTCGACCCGAAGATGCTGGAGCTGTCGGTGTACCAGGACATTCCGCACCTGCTGGCGCCGGTCGTCATCGACATGAAGCAGGCGGTGAACGCGCTCAGCTGGTGCGTCGCCGAGATGGACCGGCGCTACAAGCTGATGAACTGGCTGGGCGTGCGAAATCTTTCCGGCTTCAACCACAAGGTGGCCGAGGCGGAGAAGCAGGGTCGCAAGCTCGAGGATCCGTTGACGCTGGAATCCGGCGAGCCTCAGCCGTTGCACGCGCTACCGCACATCGTCGTGGTCATCGACGAGCTCGCCGATCTCATGATGGTGATCGGCAAGAAGGTCGAGGAGCTGATCGCGCGGCTCGCGCAAAAAGCTCGCGCCGCCGGTATCCACCTCGTCCTCGCCACGCAGCGCCCGTCGGTGGACGTGATCACCGGCCTCATCAAGGCCAACATTCCGACGCGCATTGCTTTCCAGGTTTCCTCCAAGGTCGATTCGCGCACGATCCTCGACCAGTCGGGCGCGGAGGCGCTGCTCGGCGCGGGCGACATGCTGTACTTGCCGCCCGGCAGCGGTCTCCCCCAGCGGGTTCACGGAGCCTTCGTGGCCGACCATGAAGTGCACAAGGTGGTCGAGCATTTGAAGAGCCTGGCGAAGCCCGAATACCTGAGCGATGTGCTCGAGCCCGAGCAAGCCGAAGAGGCGGTCGGGCCCAACGGCGAGCCGACCGGCGAGAAGGATCCGCTCTATGACCAGGCGGTGGAAGTCGTGCTGCGCACGCGCCGGCCTTCCATTTCGCTCGTGCAGCGCCACCTGCGCATCGGCTACAACCGTGCCGCCCGCCTCATCGAGGACATGGAGCGTGCCGGCATGGTCTCGCCGATGCAGACCAACGGCAACCGAGAGGTATTGGTTCCCGCCAAGGCGGAGTAACCTTCGTCGATGGTCAGATTCGCCTTTTGCATCGGCTTGCTCGCGCTCGCCGTCGTCCACGACGCCGAGGCGTCCGCGATCGAGCGCTTCAAGACGTTCCTGCGCACCACGCAAACCGCGCGCGCGAGCTTCGAGCAGCGCGTGCAGGACCGTACCGGCAAGCTGGTGCAGGATTCGAAGGGAAGCTTCGTGTTCCTTCGGCCGGGGCGCTTTCGCTGGGAATATGCCAAGCCGGTCGACCAGCTCATCGTCGGCGACGGCGAGCGGGTCTGGATCTACGACCGCGACCTCAACCAGGTCACGGTGCGGCGGCTCGGCAGCGCCCTGGGCTCGACGCCGGCCGCGCTCCTTGCCGGCTCGAGTGACGTGGAGAAGGCCTTCGAGCTTTCCGAGGCCGGGGAGCAGGGCGGCCTTGAATGGCTGCAGGCGCTGCCGAAGGAGAAGGAGGCGGGCTTCGAGCGCATCCGCATCGGCTTCGGCGTGGCCGGCGTGCAGGCCATGGAGCTTACGGACAATTTCGGCCAGACCACGCTCCTGCGCTTCAGCGGCCTGGAGCGCAATCCGAAGGTATCGCCTGCCGAGTTCCGCTTCGAGCCGCCCAAGGGCGCCGACGTCCTCGGGGAAAAATGAGCGTGGCGCAGTGACCGACCTCTTCGGCCGGCCCGCCCCCGCTGCGCCGCTTGCCGAGGCGCTGCGACCGCAGTCGCTGGACGATGTCGTGGGCCAGTCGCATCTCATCGGCCGGGGAAAGCCGCTGCGGCTCGCTTTCGAGTCGGGCAAGCCGCACTCCATGATCCTCTGGGGGCCGCCGGGCTCCGGAAAGACGACCCTCGCCCGGCTGATGGCGCGCGTCTTCGACGCCGAATTCGTGGCGCTCTCTGCCGTCTTCTCGGGTGTCAAGGACATCCGCGAGGCGGTCCAGGCCGCCGAGGCGAGGCTCGCCGCCAACGGCCGGCGGACGATTCTCTTCGTGGACGAGGTGCATCGCTTCAACAAGGCCCAGCAGGACGCCTTCCTGCCTTACGTCGAGCAGGGGCTGATCACCTTCGTCGGCGCGACGACCGAGAACCCGTCCTTCGAGGTCAATAGCGCGCTGCTCTCGCGGGCCGCCGTCTATGTCCTGGAGCCGCTCGCGGCCGAGGACCTCGGGCGCCTGCTCGAGCGCACCGACCTCGAGATGGACGAGGAAGCACGCGCGCGCCTCATCGGCTTCGCCGACGGCGATGCGAGGCGGCTGCTGAACGCCGTGGAGATCCTGAAGAACACCGGCGTCGCCCGCCTGGATGGCGCGTTCGTGGAGCAGACGCTGGCGAAGAACCTGCGCCGCTTCGACAAGGGCGGCGAGCAGTTCTACGACCAGATCTCGGCGCTTCACAAGGCGGTGCGGGGCTCCGATCCGGACGCCGCGCTCTACTGGATGGTGCGCATGCTCGACGGCGGCGCCGAGCCCCTCTACGTCGGCCGGCGCATCGTGCGCATGGCGGTCGAGGATATCGGGCTCGCTGACCCGCGCGCGCTGCGCGTCGCGCTCGATGCCTGCGAGACCTACGAGCGGCTCGGCACGCCGGAAGGGGAGCTCGCCCTCGCCGAAGCCGTGCTCTACCTCGCGGTCGCGGCCAAATCGAACGCCGTATACGAGGCCTATAATGCGGCGCGCGCCTTCGTCTCCAAGGACGGCACGCGGCCGGTGCCGATGCATCTGCGCAATGCGTCGACGGGCCTCATGCGCGAGCTGGGGTACGGCAAGGGCTACCGCTATGCCCACGACGAGGAAGGCGCCTATGCGGCCGGCGAAAGCTACTGGCCGGAAGGCATGGCTCCGGCGGGCTGGTACCGGCCGACCGAGCGGGGCCTCGAGGCGAAGATTCGTGAAAAGCTCGCGCAGCTGCGCGCGCTCGACGACAACGTGAAGAACAAATGATCGACATCCAGCTTCTCAGGAAGGATCCCGACGGCGTCGCCCGGCGCCTCGCGACGCGCGGCCCGGGCGCGTTCGACGTGCAGCGCTTCAAGGACCTGGAGAACCGGCGCAAGGAAATCCAGACTGCGGCGGAGCAGGCCCAGGCTTCGCGCAACCGGATCGCGAAGGAGATCGGCCAGGCGAAGGCCAAAGGGCAGGATGCATCCGCGCTCCTGGAAGAGGGCAATCGCGCCAAGGCCACGGTGGAGGCCTGCGAGGGCGACCTGCAGAAGCTCCAAGCCGAGCTGCAGGATTTCCTCGGCCGCATCCCCAACATTCCGAACGAGTCGGTGCCGCTCGGCGAATCTTCCGAGCAGAATCGGGAGGAGAAGCGCTGGGGCGAGCCGCGCAAGTTCCCCTTCGCGCCGAAGGACCACGTCGACATCGGCGAGAAGCTCGGAGGGCTCGACTTCGCGACCGGCGTCAAGATTGCCGGCAGCCGCTTCGTGGTCATGCGCGGCGGCGTGGCACGGCTGCATCGTGCGCTCGCGCAATTCATGCTCGACGTCCATACCCGCGAGCACGGGTACACCGAGGTCTACGTCCCTTACATGGTGACCAGTGCTTGCGCGGACGGCGTGTCGAGCCTCGCCAAATTCAAGGATGACCTTTTCAAGATCGAGGGCCGCGACCTGTACCTCATACCGACGGCGGAGGTTCCGGTAACCAACTTCGTGCGCGAGGAGATCGTGCCAGCGGAGGCGTTGCCCATGAAGCTCGTCTGCCATTCGCCCTGCTTCCGTTCCGAAGCGGGCTCGGCCGGCAAGGACACGCGCGGCATGATCCGCAACCACCAGTTCGACAAGGTCGAGATCCTGCAGATCGTCCGGCCGGACACGTCGTGGCAAGCGCATGAGGAGCTCACCTCGCATGCCGAAAGCATCCTCGAGCGCCTGGGACTGCCCTACCGGCGCATGACGCTGTGCACGGGCGACATGGGTTTCTCCTCGGCGAAGACCTACGACCTGGAGGCCTGGCTGCCCGGGCAGAACGCCTACCGGGAGATCTCCTCCTGCTCGAACTTCGAGGCGTTCCAGGCGCGGCGCATGCAGGCGCGCTTTCGCAACGACAAGGGCAAGCCCGAGCTTGTCCATACGCTGAACGGCTCCGGCCTCGCCGTGGGCCGCACCCTGGTCGCGGTCCTGGAGAACTACCAGGAAGCGGACGGCTCGGTCGTGGTGCCGCCCGTGCTCCGTTCGTACCTCGGCGGGCAGGAGAAAATCGCCCCGGCCTGATAAAATTCGCCGCTCGCTCGACCGCGGAGAGATGGCAGAGTGGTCGAATGCGGCAGACTCGAAATCTGTTGTACCGCTTGCGGTACCGGGGGTTCGAATCCCTCTCTCTCCGCCACTTTTCCGACGCATCCTAGTTGCCAGAGCTCCAAGTCCAGTTCGATCCCGCGGCGGCGCGCTTCGGCGCCTCGCGCTCGCAGAAGCGCCTCGAGGATGACCGCCTTCTCGTAGGCAGGGGCCTCTACAGCGACGACCGCAGCTTCGCCGGCCAGGCGTGGCTGGTCGTCGTGCGCTCTCCCCATGCTCATGCCGATGTCCGGTCCATCGACCTGTCGGCGTGCCGCTCCGCGCCCGGCGTGATCGCGGCGTGGGCGATGAACGACCTCACAGGGAAGGGCGTGAAGCATGTCCCCTTTCCGGCGCTGTTCAAGCAGGGGAACGGGCAGCCCATGGCGGCGCCGCTGCGCACTCCGCTCGCGCAGGACAAGGTCTTCTACGTGGGGCAGCCGGTGGTGGCGGTAATCGCCGAGACGCGCGAGCAGGCACAGGACGCGGCCGACCTGGTCCAGGTCGACTACCAAGACTTGCCCTGCGTGGTGAGCGCGGTGGAGGCCGCGGAGCCCGGCGCGCCCATCCTGTGGCCGGGCGCGGCCGGGAACGTCGCGGCGGAGACCCGCTATGGCAATGCGGCGGAAGTCGAGAAGGCATTCGCCCGTGCGGCGCACGTCACCGAGATCGCCTTGGACAACCAGCGGTTGAATGCCTTCGCGCTCGAGCCGCGCTGCGCGATCGGCGTGATGGAAGGCGGGCGCGTCGCGCTCTATACGCAGAACCAGACGCCCACGGCGGCGCGCGACCTGCTCGCGGCAGCGCTCGGCGGCAAGGCGCAGGATTACCGGATCGTGAACGGCGACATCGGCGGCGGCTTCGGCATGAAGACCGGCCTCACCAACGAGGATGTCCTGGTCTGCCACGCCGCCCGCGCGCTCGGTCGGCCGGTGAAATGGCGCGCCGAGCGCAGCGAGGAGTTCCTCGCCGCGCACATGGGGCGCGACCAGCACTACGAGGCGGCGCTCGCCCTGGACCGCGACGGGCGCTTCCTTGCGTTGCGCATGCGCATGCTGGCGAACATCGGCGCCACGCCGGTGGGCTCTTCGGCGATGATCCCGCTCGCCATGGTGGCGAAGGTCGTGACCTCCGTATATCGCGTGCCGGTGGTCGACTATCACTGCAAGGCGGTGATCACCAACACCATGGCGACCGGCGCCTACCGCGGTGCGGGCAGGCCCGAAGCGAACTTCCTCATGGAGCGGCTGGTCGAGAAAGCGTCCCGCGAGCTGGGCCTGCCGCAGGAAGAGCTTCGCCGGAGAAACCTGCTGGCGCCGCAGGACATGCCGTACACCACCCATGCGGGCGAGCTCTACGACACGGGCGAATTCCAGCGCATGCTCGACGGCGTGCTGGCCGCCTCCGACTGGCACGGATTCGCCGCCCGGCGCGCCGCGTCGCTCCAGCGCGGCAAGCTGCGTGGGCGCGGCCTCTCGCTCTACCTCGAATGGACGGGGGCGCTTCCCACGGAGACGGTGGACATCGAGGTGGCCGCGGACGGCAGCGTGACCGTTTTTTCCGGCACCCAGGCGATGGGGCAGGGCCTCGAGACGACGTATACCCAGCTCGTCGCCGAGGTCCTGGGCTTCGACGCTTCAAAAATAAAAATCGTCCAGGGCGACACCGATCGCGCGACCGGCGTGGGAAGCGTCGGCTCGCGTTCCGCCTTCGTCGGCGGCTCGGCCGTCGTGGCAGCGGGGCACAAGGCGATCCAGCAAGGCAAGGCGCTCGCCGCCGAGGCGCTGGAGGCGGCGCAGGCCGACCTCGAGTACCGCGATGGCGCCTTCCGCATCGCCGGAACCGATCGCGCGATGACCTTGGGCGAGCTCGCCGCGCGGCAGCCGCAGAAACTCTTCCGCGTGTCGGCGACGCAGACGCCGTCGACGCCGTCCTGGCCGAATGGCGCCCAGGTCTGCGAAGTGGAGGTGGACCCGGAAACGGGCTCGGTTGCCGTGCAAAGCGTGGTCACCTGCGACGACATCGGCCGCATCATCAACCATCCCATCGTCGAGGGGCAGATCCACGGCGGCATCGCGCAAGGGGTGGGCCAGGCGCTCTACGAGCGGGTCGTCTACGACGCCGCGAGCGGCCAGCTCCTCACCGGCTCGCTCATGGACTACTGCGCTCCTCGCGCGGACCAGTTGCCCTCGCTGCGCGCCGGCTTCGACGAGTCGGTGCCCTGCCGGACCAACCTCCTCGGCGTGAAGGGCTGCGGCGAGCTCGGCACCATTGGCGCGGTGCCCGCCGTGGTGCACGCCGTGCTGGATGCGCTCGCGGAGCGCGGCGTGCGACACCTCGAAATGCCTCTCACGCCGGAAAAAGTCTGGCGGGCTCTGCATCCCTAGGGGGGTGCTATATTGGACCGCTCCATGAGCGCGGTCTTCGACTTGGCCCTGCACTCGCGGCGGCCGAACCGCGCCTTCAACTACGCGGTCCTCGCGTCGCTCGCCTTCCATGGGGCGCTGCTTTTCGCCTTTGTGCTGCGCCCCAAGGCGCCGCCTGCGCAGCCCGGGTTGATCGTGGCGCATCTCGCGCCGCGCACGCCAGCCGTAGTTCCTGCGCCCGCGCAACCGGAGCCGCCCAAGCCGCGCGTCGAGGAGCCGGCGCCACCGCCTCCGCCGCCACAGGTGAAGCCGACGCCGCATCCCAAGCCGAGCCCGCTCGCGAAGGCCGAGTCCAAGGCAGCGAGACCTGCGCCGGTGACGCCGGCGGAGCCGGCGCCGCCGCAACCCCAGCCCGCGGCTCCGGCGCCCAGCGCGCCGGTCGCGCCTTCGGCACCGGCCCCGGTGGCGAAGGCCGAGCCCTCGCCGGCGCCGGTTGCGGATAGCGGCAGCCTGGAGACCTATCGGGTCGAACTGATGCGCATGGCGCGCAACTACAAGCGCTATCCGCGGACAGCGATGGACAACAACTGGGAAGGACGCGTCGTCGTGCGCATGATCATCGGCGCGAACGGCATGATCGCCTCCATCTCGGTGATCTCCTCGTCCGGCCACGAGATCCTCGACAAGCAGGCGGTCGACATGATCCAGAAGGCGAAGCCGCGGGTGCTCATCCCGGCCGCGCTGCGCGGCAAGGAGTTCCCGCTCGAGATCCCGGTGATCTACAGCCTCAGGGAACCGGACTCCGGCTGATGCGTAACCTTTCGCGCCGCCGCGCGTTGAAGCGGGCATGAAGGCCCTGCTTGTCCTCGCGCTCGCGCTCGCTGCCGGAGCTGCCGCCGCGCAGTCGCTCGAGATCATCCCGCTGCGTCATGCGACCGTGGAGCAAGTGCTGCCCGTGCTGCGGCCGCTGCTCGAGCCCGGCGCCACGCTGAGCGGCCAGTCCGGGCAGCTCTTCGTGCGGACGAGCCCGGAGAACCTCGCGGAACTTCGCCGCGCCCTCGAGGCGATCGATCATGCGCCGAGGCGCCTGCTTATTTCCGTGCGCTTCGACGAAGATGCGCAGGAGGCGCGCCAGGCCATCGGCGCGTCGGGAACAGTGGGAAATCGCCGCACCGACATCGACGTGCGAGCCCAGGCGAGCGAGCGGCGGGTCGAGGAGCGGATCGACCAGCGGGTGCAGGTTCTCGAGGGAGGGCGGGCGACCATCGCCGCAGGCCGCTCGCGCACGCTCCCCCAGCGCCAGTACATCCGCACGCCCACGGGGGTGATCTCGCAGGAGACGTTCGTGGTCCAGGAGGCGGCCACCGGCTTCGACGTCGTGCCGCGCCTTGCCGGAGAATGGGTCACGCTCGACATCGCGCCGCAGCGCGAGCGCCTGTCGGGCGCCGGAACGGTGGAATCGCAGCGCGTCGCCACGGCAGCGAGCGGTCGCCTCGGCGAGTGGTTCGAGCTCGGCGGCATCTCGACGGCAGGCGCGCGCGACGAACGCGGGCTCGCTTCCTCTTCGCTCGGGAGCGGCGCGGACAGCCGCCGCGTCTGGGTGAAGGTCGAAGAGCTGCCGTAGGGGCCGCGTGGCCGACGCCTCGAGCCTGCTGCATCGCGCCTTTGCGGCGGGTGGGGAGCTTGCCGGCAAGACGGCCGGCTTCCAGCAGCGGCCGCAGCAGCTCGAGCTCGCCGAGGCCATCCTCGGCGCCATCGAGCGCACCGAGGTGCTGGTCGCGGAAGCGGGCACCGGCACCGGCAAGACCTTCGCCTACCTCGTGCCGGCGCTCCTCGCCGGCGGCAAGGTGATCGTTTCCACCGGCACCAAGACGCTGCAGGACCAGCTCTTCTATCGCGACCTGCCGGCGGTGCGGGAAGCCCTCGCCTCGGGAGCGAGCGCGGCGCTGCTCAAGGGCCGCGCCAACTACGTCTGCCTGTACCGCCTGCGCCGCGCCACGGCGGAGGCCCGGCTGGCGAGCCGCGACGAGGCTGCTCAGCTGCAGCGCATCGAGCGCTTCTCGCGCCTCAGCGTCACGGGGGATCGCGCCGACCTCGCCGAGGTCCCGGAGGACGCGCCGGCCTGGGCGCACGCGACCTCGACGCGCGAGAACTGCCTTGGGCAGCAGTGCCCCGACCATGGCGAGTGCTTCGTCATGCGCGCGCGGCGCAACGCGCTCGCCGCCGACGTGGTGGTGGTCAACCATCACCTCTTCTTCGCCGACGTCGTGCTCCGCGACGAGGGCGTGGCGGAGCTCCTGCCCGCCTGCAACACGGTGATCTTCGACGAGGCGCACCAGCTTCCCGAGACGGCGCGCGCCTTCTTCGGCGAGCGGGTTTCGACCACGCAGCTCGTGGAGCTCGCGCGCGATGCGCGCCTCGAGCTGCGCGCCGCCGGCGGCGGGTCGCCGGAGCTGGACGCGTTCGCCAATCGCCTGGAGAAAGCGGCCCGGGACCTTCGCCTGTCGCTCGGGCAGGGCGCCGCGCGCCTCTCCTGGTCGCAGGCGAGCGCTTTGCCCGGCTTCGGCGAAGCGCTGCAAGCGGTGCGCAGCGCGCTCCATGTGCTGGTCGAGCCGCTTGCGGCGCAGGCCGAGCGCTCCGAAGGGCTCGCGGCCTGCTCGCGCCGGGCCTCCGTTGCATACGCCTTCCTCGCGCGGCTGGCGGAGCCGGGCCGGAACGAGGAAGTGCGCTGGGTGGAGGCGCTGGCGCACGCGGCGCACCTGCACGTCACGCCGCTTTCTTCGGCGGAGCTTTTCCGCAAGCAGATGAGCGACCATCCGCGGGCCTGGATCTTCACCTCCGCGACGCTCGCCGTGGGGGAGGACTTCGCCCATTTCACCCGTGAGCTGGGGGTGGAAGCGGCCCGGGCGCGGCGCTGGTCGAGTCCCTTCGACTTCGGCCGCCAGGCGCTCCTCTACGTGCCGAAAGGTTTGCCCGCCGATCCGAACGATCGCTCGTTCACCGACGCCGTGGTGGAGGCCGCGCTGCCGGCGCTGCAGGCGAGCGGCGGCCGGGCCTTCCTGCTCTTCACCAGCCTGCGCGCGCTGCGGCGGGCGCACGAGCTGCTCGAGAACCGGCTTCCTTACCCGCTCCTCGTGCAAGGCACGGGCTCGCGCAGCGAGCTGCTGGCGCGCTTTCGTTCGCTGGGCAATGCGGTGCTGCTCGGCAGCCAGTCGTTCTGGGAAGGCGTGGACGTGCGCGGCGACGCGCTCTCGCTCGTGGTCATCGACAAGCTTCCGTTCGCGCCGCCGGACGACCCGGTGCTCGCCGCGCGCATCGAGGAGCTGCGCGCCCGGGGCGGCAATCCGTTCAACGAGCTGCAGCTGCCCCAGGCGGTGCTGCAGCTCAAGCAGGGCGCCGGGCGCCTCATTCGCGGCGAGACCGACCGGGGAGTGCTGATGCTCTGCGACCCGCGGCTCTTCTCGAAGCCTTACGGGCGGAGAATCCTCAAGAGCCTCCCGCCGATGAAGCTCACGCGCGAGTTGCGTGAGCTCCAGGATTTCTTTGCGGCGACAGCTCATCCTCGATGTGGTAGCGGATGATGTCGTCGAAGCTCGGGTCCGGCTTGAACCCGAGCGAGAGCGCGCGGCGCGCGTCGAAGTTGCGCGGCCAGCCTTCGACGATGCGCATGATGGCGGGGTCCGGCTGGCGCCGGATGAGGCGCACCGCACCTTCGCCTGCCACGCGGCGCAACGATTCGATCTGCTCCGCCACCGTGGCCGAAATACCGGGCATGGAGAGGTTGCGGCGCGCCCCGAGAAGCTCGGTATTCATTCTTGAGGCATGAATCAGGAAGTCGATGGCGGCGCGCGGCGATGCGAACCAGTGCCTTACCGTGTCCGGCACCGGAAGGACCGCCTCCTGGCCGGCGAGCGGCTCGCGCAGGATGCCGGAGAAGAAGCCGGAGGCCGCCTTGTTCGGCTTGCCCGGCCGCACGCAGATGGTCGGCAGGCGGATGCCGATGCCGTCGAAGAAGCCGCGCCGGCTGTAGTCCGAAAGCAGCAGCTCGTCGATCGCCTTCTGCGTGCCGTAGCTCGTCAGGGGAGCGCTCAGGAACTCGTCGCCGATTGCCTCCGGGAAGGGCGCGCCGAACACCGCGATGGAGGAGGCGAACACCACGCGCGGCCGATAGGCGCCGGCCGTGCCGCCGCCTTCCTTGCGGATCGCCTCGAAGAGCCGCCGGGTGCCGTCGAGGTTGATGCGGTAGCCCTTCTCGAAATCGGCCTCGGCCTCGCCGGAGACGACCGCGGCGAGGTGGAAGATCGTCTCGGGGCGCCTCGCGACGAGCTTCTCCGCCGCGCCGGGCGCGGAAAGATCGGAGACCTCGCTCGCGCCCTCGAAGGGCACCACGTCGTGCAGGATGAGCTCGCCCGCGCGCTCGCGCTGCAGACGCTCGCTCAGCTTGCGGCCGATCATTCCGGCCGCGCCGATGATCAGGATGCGCGCCATGGGGCCTACCAGTCCGGGTCCCAGATCCGCCACCAGGGCACGTCCTTCTTGCGGCCGCCCGGCTTGAAGTAGTCGCTGTTCGGGAAGTTCATCCGCAGCACGCGCTGCGTGTCGTCGCGCAGCTGCGGCATGCCGAGGGCGTCGTAGGCTTCCGAGAGGAGGAAGAGCGCGTCCTCCGTGGCAGGCGCGTTGGGATAGTTCTTGATCGCGTACTGCGCGCGGTTTGCGGCGGCGAGGTAGGCGGTGCGCTTCATGTAGTAGCGCGCGACATGCACTTCATGGGAGGCGAGCGCGTTCACCAGGTAGCGCATGCGCGCCGCCGAGTCCTCGGCGTAACGCGAATCCGGAAAGCGGGTCACGACCTCCTTGAAGGCGTCGAACGCGTCGCGGGCCGCCTTGGGGTCGCGGTCGGTCATGTCCGGCGACGTGAGCCACGTCA
>JBLNDP010000013.1:0-9973 GCA_050261755.1 Clostridia bacterium | reverse complement strand
TCGACCGCGGCGGCGCCCTTGCGGATCTGGAAGTGCAGCTTCGGCCGGTCCGAGTCGGTGGCGCCCACCTCGGCGATCTTCTGGCCGCGCGCGACCGCCTGCTGCTCCTTCACGAGCACCTCGCGGTTGTGCGCGTAGACCGTGATGAAGCCGTTGTCGTGCTTGATGACGACGAGCTTGCCGAGCCCGGGAATGCCGCTGCCGACGTAGGTGACCCGTCCCGCGGCGGCCGCGACGACCAGGTCGCCGAGCCGGCCGTCGATGTCGATGCCCTTGCTGCGCGGCTCGGCGAATCCGGCGATGACCTTGCCCTTCGCGGGCCAGATGAAGTCGCCTGCCGCCGCCGCGGCCACGGCGGGCTCCGCCTTCGGCTCCTCGCGGGCGATGCTGGCGGCGTTCTCGCGCGTGTACGGCACGCGCACCGCCTTGGGCTCCGTCTTTGCGCCGGTCGGCGGCGGCGCGGCGGAAGGCGGCGCGTCGAGCGGCCGCGCTTCGACCGGCCCGGCGCCGCGCGCCGGCGCCACCTGCACCCCGGCCACCGGCCCCGGGACACTCGCTTGCGGCGCGGCGGGCGGCCGCACCCGTAGCACCTGGCCGACGCGCAGCTTGCTCGGGTCGTCGATGAAGTTCCATTGCGCCACGTCGCGATAGTCGGCGCCGTGCTCGAGCGCGATGCTGTAGAGGGTATCGCCGCGCTTGACCGTATACGTGCCGTCCGTCGAAGGCGCCGGCGCGGGACGCGCGGCCGCCGGCCGCGCGCCGGCGCCCCGGTCGACCACCGGCGCAGGCGCGCGGCGTGTCGCGCACGCCGCGAGCACCGCAACGGCGATCAGCAAGCAGGCGAGTCGCACCGCGCGGGTCATGCCTTGCCGGCCTCCATGGGCACGAAGCGCACCGGGTCGAGCTCGGTCTCGATCAAGCCGCGCCCGCTGCGCTCGATGAGCACCAGCCGCTGCGCGTCCCGGTGCGAAGTGCGCAGCGGCAGGATCATTCTGCCACCGGGCGCAAGCTGCCGCAGCAGCGCCTCGGGCACCTCGCGCGCCGCCGCCGCCACGATGATGGAGCGGAACGGGGCGGCCTTCTCCAGTCCCGCGTAGCCGTCGCCGTGCACGAGCCGCAAATTGCGCAGGCGCAGCCCCAGCAGGTTGGCGCGCGCCCGCTCGTGCAGCGCGCGGATGCGCTCGATCGAGTACACCTCGGGAAAAACCTGCGCGAGCACGGCCGCCTGGTAGCCGCAGCCCGTGCCGACCTCGAGCGCGCGCCCGGGGGTCTTCTCGCCCTTGAGGAGCTCCGCGATCATGCGCGCGACGACGTAGGGCTGCGAGATGGTCTGGGCGAAGCCGATCGGCAGCGCCGTGTCCTCGTAGGCGCGGCTCGCGAGCGCCTCCTCCACGAATACGTGGCGCGGCACGCTCGCCATGGCGCTCAGGACGCGCTCGTCCGTGATGCCGTCGGAACGCAGGCGCTCGACCATGCGCGCGCGCGTGCGCTGCGAGGTCATGCCGATGCCTTGCGCGGCGCCCTTCACCGGGCGAGCCAGCGGCGCGCGATATCGAGCTGCGCGGTGTGCGTGAGGTCCAGGCGCAGCGGCGTGACGGAGACGCGGCCGTTCTCGACCGCGTGGAAATCGGTGCCCGGCCCGGCGTCCGCGGCGCCACCGGCCGGGCCGATCCAGTAGGCGGTCTCGCCGCGCGGCGTATTGATCTTCACCACCGGCTCCGCCTTGTGGCGGCGGCCGAGGCGGGTGACCTCCACGCCGCCGAGCTCGCCGGCGGGACGGTCGGGCACGTTGACGTTCAGGAGGACCGGCTCGCCGAAGGGCGCGCGGCGCAGGCGCTCCACCATCTGCAGCGCGACGCCGATCGCCGCCTCGAAGTTGCGCCCCTCCTTGCTCGCGAGCGAGACGGCGACCGACGGAATGCCGAGGAGGAAGCCTTCGGTGGCCGCGGCGACCGTGCCGGAATAGATCGTGTCGTCGCCCATGTTGGCGCCGAAGTTCACGCCGGAGACGACCGCATCCGGGGTGAAGTCGAGGAGCCCCGTGACCGCGAGGTGCACGCAGTCGGTGGGCGTGCCGTTCACGAAGAAGAAGCCGTTCGGCGCCCGCCGCACGGAAAGCGGCCGGTCGAGGGTGAGGGAGTTGGACGCTCCCGAGCGGTCGCGCTCCGGAGCGACGACCGTCACCTCGCCGAGGCTTTTCAGCGCTTCGGCGAGCAGCGTGATGCCGGGCGCGAAATAACCGTCGTCGTTCGAAACCAGGATCCGCACGCGCGGATTCTACGGGCTTTGCCGCTGCCTCAGGCACGCGCGTTGCTCCGCGGCGATCGTGAAGCGAGTTTTCGCACCGGCGCTGCTGCTGCTCGCCGTCGCCGCCGACCCGGTTCATGGGCAGGACGGCGAGCGCCGCGAGCTCGACGCCGAGCGCCGCGCCCTCGATGCGGAGCGGCGCGCCCTCGAGGCCGAACGCCGCGCCGACCAGGCGCAGCGCGCCTACTCGGGCGCCTCGGCGCCGCCCGCCTCGCAGGCGGATCGCTGCCTCGCCGCGAACGAAAGTTTCCGGCGCGCGTGCAGCGTGCCGGCCGTGGACCCGCTTTGGCAGACGCCGCAGTGCGAGCAGGCGGAGAAGCTGGTTCGCCGCTACTGCGGCTGAGGCACCGTCGCGCCCGATAGACTTCGGGCGTGACGCCTTCCCGGACCCAGGCCTTCGCGCTCCTCGCCGCCGCAAGCCTCATGTGGGCCGGAAACTGGGTCGCCGGGCGGGCCTTGCGGGACGCGTACGACCCGCTGACCCTCAATTTCGGCCGATGGCTCGTCGCGGCCGCGGTGCTCGCCCCGTTCGCCTTGCCGGCCCTGGCGGGGCTGTGGCCGGTCGTGCGCCGCCGGCTCGGGCTGCTTCTTCTCCTGGCCTTCACCGGCGTCGCGCTCTTCCAGGGGCTCGTCTACCTCGGCCTGCGCACCACCACGGCGGTGAACGGCCTGCTCATCAACTCCTCGCTGCCGCTCTTCATGATCCTGTGCTCCTGGGCGATCGAGGGCGAGCGCACGAGCGCCCGCCAGGTCGCCGGGATGCTCGTGTCGCTCGCCGGCATCCTGGTCATCGTGTCGCACGGGCAGCTCGCGAACCTGCTTGCGCTGCAGGTCCGGCCGGGCGACGCCTGGATCCTCCTCGCCATGCCGGTCTGGGGCATCTATTCGGTGCTCCTCAAGCGGCGCCCGCCCGAGCTGGGCGGCGTGGCGTTCCTCTTCGTCCTGACGATTCTCGGCCTGCTCATGCTCGCCCCGCTCATTGCGCTCGAGGCGCTGCGCGCGCCGCCGCATGCCCCCACGCTGCCCCAGGCCGCCGGCGTCCTCTACATGGGCATTGCCGCCTCGGTCGTCGCCTTCATCTGCTGGAACAAGGGCGTCGCCGTCGTCGGGGCCAACATGGCCGGCTTCACGCTGCACCTCCTGCCGGCATTCGGCACGGTGCTCGCCATCCTCTTCCTCGGTGAATCCTTCGGCTTGCACCATGCGGCCGGCATCGCGACCATCCTCGCCGGCGTGATCCTCGCCACGGCGAGGAAACGCTAGCGCGCCGCCTGCCGGGCGGTCTCGTGGCGCTTCATGTCGAGGTACTCGGCGCGGTCGAGCTCGTGCAGCTGCGCCGGATAGCGCTCGGTCGCGTCGAACCATCCAGCCAGGCGGCGTTCGAGCCGCTCTCCAAGCGGAGCGGAGAGGGAGTCGACGTAGGCTTCGATCGCGAGGAAGTAGCGCATGGCGTTGCGCTCCACCACGCCGCGGAGCCCTTGGACCGGCGCGGCGCGCCCCGATGACGGGTCGCGCAGGATCGTGAAGCCCACCTTTCCGCGGCCAAGGGTTCCCAGGTACGCGTCCATGGCGAGGCGCGCGGCCGTGCCGTATTCGTAGGCATACGCGAGGTGCAGGAACGTGCTCCCGGCGCCGAGCGGCGTTGCTTCGAGCGCGATGCGGTAGTTGCGGGTGCTGAACGGGCCGGTCGGCGCTTCCAGCGACACCTGCAAGTAGTCGGGATCCGCGGCGCCGGCGCGATAGCGGAATTCCACGGCGTACGCGCGCTCCACGGGCTCCTCGAACTTGCGGCCGATCGCCACGGCGAGCCGGTCCGCATCGCGCGGCACGCACTGCTTCACGTTGAGATGCAGGATGAGGATCTCGCACCAGCTCTCGCGACGGCGCAGCGCCGCGGCGAGCGAATCGAACGGGCGCTCCAGCACCGCATAGACTTCGCCGCTCAGGCGGCCGCTTTCCTGGGCCGACTCGATGTAGAGCGGCCGCTTGAAGTCGTTCTGCGCGAGCTGCGGCGCAAGCGCGGCATGGCGCTCGCGCAGACTGCGCGCGTCCTGGGCGGCGGCGGAGAACGCCGCGACGGCGCCGACAAGGGCGACCAGCGCGGCGAATTTCCGGATGGGGATCATCGGAAGATGGTCGGGGCGGCGAGATTTGAACTCGCGACCACCTGCACCCCATGCAGGTACGCTACCAGGCTGCGCTACGCCCCGACTGCGATTGAAGAACTGCGTGCTGCACCTACGGTACTGGGGAACTGCGGATTTTACGCCTGAAGCTGGTCCAGGACGGCGCGAAGCTCGCGCTTGATGGCAGCGAGGTCCACTCCGCCGGGCACCGGCGAGGCCGCCCGCGACGGGCGCGCCGGCGGCTCGGGCCGCTCGTCCTGCACGAGCGAGGTGTCGAGGCGGTTACGCGCGCCGCTGATCGTGAAGCCTTCCTCGTAGAGCAGCTCGCGAATGCGGCGGATCAGCAGCACCTCGTGGTGCTGGTAGTAGCGGCGGTTGCCGCGCCGCTTCACCGGCTTGAGCTGGGTGAATTCCTGCTCCCAGTAGCGCAGCACGTGCGGCTTCACGCCGCACAGCTCGCTCACCTCACCGATGGTGAAGTAGCGCTTCGCCGGGATCGGCGGTAGCTCAGTTCTTTTCCGGCTGGGCTCCATGGCGCGCCTTTTCGACCATGGCCTTCAGCTTCTGGCTGGCATGGAAGGTGACGACCCGGCGGGCGCTGATGGGAATCTCCTCGCCGGTCTTCGGGTTGCGGCCGGGCCGCTGCGGCTTGTCGCGCAGCTGGAAGTTGCCGAAGCCGGAGAGCTTGACGCTTTCGCCGCGCTCCAAGGCCCCGCGAATCTCCTCGAAGAACGCCTCGACCATGTCCTTGGCCTCTCGCTTGTTCAGCCCGACCTTCTCGAACAGCAGGTCGGCCAGCTCGGCCTTCGTCAAAGTCATCACTGCTCCCTGAATTCCCTTTTATGTCCGCAGGGTTGCGGAGAATTTTCGGCCCAGCAGCGCCAGCAAAGCGTCCCGGGCCGCATCGGCTTCCGCATCCGTAAGAGTCCTTTCAGTATGTTGCATAACTACCCGGAAAGCAACGCTTTTTGACCCTTCCGGCACCCCTGCAGCGCCCTTTTTGCCGTGGTAAAGGTCGAAAATCGAAACCTGACGGACGATGGGCGGCTTTTCGCCGGAAATCGCGTCCAGGAGCGCCTGGACCGGCACGGCTGCCGGGACCACGACCGCGATGTCGCGCACCACGGGCGGGTACTTGGAGGGCACGTGGAACGCCGGTAGCGGCACCGCCTGGAGCGCCTGCGCGTCGAGCTCGAAGAGCACCGGCGCGTGCGGCAGCTCGTACTTCCGCTGCCAGCGGGGGTGAAGCTCGCCCAGCCACCCTGCGAGCTCGCCGGCGACCAGCACGCGCGCCGAGCGGCCCGGATGGAGGGCCGGATGCGGAGCCGCCTCGAGGCGCACGTCCAGCGGCGCCGCGAGCGCCTCGAGGTCCGCCTTCGCATCGAAGAAGTCGGCGGGACGGTCCTTCTCGGCCGCGTCCCAGGCCTCTTCGCGCAGCGGCCCGAAGGCGGCCGCGGCGATGCGCATCGGCTGGCGAACGCCCGCGACGGAAAGCGGCCCGGCCTCGGCCGCCGGATCGCGCAGGTACACGCGGCCCACCTCGAACACGCGGATGCGGGGGATCTTCCGCGCGTGGTTGTAGCGGATGGTGGAGACAAGCGAGCCCATCAGCGTCGTGCGCATCACCGACTGCGCGCTATTGATGGGGTTCAGCAAGCGGATCGGATTCGACTCGCCGGCGAAGTCCTGCTCGGACGCCGGCTCGACGAAGCTGAAGTTGATGACCTCGCGGTAATCGGCCGCGGCGAGCCGCTCGCGCAGCTCATGCAGGCTGCGCCGCGTCTCGGGCGCGCGCAGCATGATCGCCGGCGCGCGCGGCGGGTGCGCGCCGATGTGCTCGAAGCCGTGGAGGCGCGCCACCTCCTCGATCAGGTCCTCCTCGATCGCGAGGTCGAAGCGGTAGGAAGGCGGCTCGACATCGAAAACCTGGTTTTTTTCGGTAAAGCGAAAACCCAACCGCTTGAAGACCGAAGCCATCTCCTCCATGCCGATCGGGATGCCGATGATCTTCTGCGCCCGCGCGACGCGCATGGCGACCGGCTTTCGCTCCGGAAGCCTTTCGACCAGGTCCTGCGTCGGCCCCGGCTCGCCGCCACAGATATCCAGCACGAGCCGCGTGGCGTACTCGATGCCGTCCACGTTGTTCTTCGGGTCGACGCCGCGCTCGAAGCGATGCCCGGCGTCGCTCGCGAAGCCGTAGCGGCGCGAGCGTCCCTGGATGGCCTCCGGATGGAAGAAAGCGGACTCCAGGAAGATGTTCTTCGTTTCGAGGTCGGCCTTGGTCGACTCGCCGCCCATGATGCCGGCCAGGCCGATGGCTCCGGAGTCGTCGGTGATGCAAAGCACCGAGTGGTCGACCTCCACCTCCTGCCCGTTGAGCAGGAGCACCTTCTCGCCCTTGCGGCCCCAGCGCACGTCGATCGCGCCCCTCACCTTGTCCAGGTCGTACACGTGCAGCGGCCGGCCGATCTCGAGCATCACGTAGTTCGTGATGTCGACGAGCGCGGAGATGGAGCGCTGGCCGGCTCGCTCGAGGCGCTCCTTCATCCAGCGCGGCGTCGGGGCGGCGGCGTTCACGTTGCGGATCACGCGCCCGGCGAAGCGGCCGCAGCCCTCGGGAGCGCTGATGCGCACCGGATGGCGTGCATCGCCTTTCGGCTTGACCACTTCTATTTTTGGAGGAACCAGCGAAATGCCGGTCAGCGCCGAGACCTCGCGCGCCACGCCGAGCACGGAGAGCGCGTCGGCCCGGTTCGGCGTGAGCTTGAGCGTGAAGACCTTGTCGTCGAGGCCCAGCGCCGTCCGCACGTCGCTGCCCGGCTTCGCCTCCTTCGGCAGCTCGAGCAGCCCGGAGTGGTCCTCGGAGAGCCCCAGCTCGCGCGCCGAGCAGAGCATGCCGTTGCTCTCCGCGCCGCGGATGTTGGTCTTCTTGATCTCGATGCCGGGCAGCACGGCTCCGACGGTGGCGAAAGGAACCTTCATCCCGGCGCGGACGTTCGGGGCGCCGCAGACCACTTGAACGGTTTCCTTTCCCGCGGAAACGCGGCAGACGGTGAGCTTGTCGGCGCCGGGGTGCTTGTCCACGGACTGGACCTCGCCTACGACGACGCCGCTGAACGCGGGCCCGACCGCGGCGTAGGACTCGACCTCGAGGCCGGCCATGGTCAGCTTGTCGGCGATCTGCTCGCCCGTGAGGGGCGGATTGCAGAGCGCCCGCAGCCAGCTCTCGGGCACGTTCACGAGAACTGCTCCAGGAAGCGAAGATCGCCGTCGAAGAAGAGGCGCAGGTCCTCGATGCCGTAGCGGAGCATCGTCAGGCGCTCGAGGCCGGAGCCGAAGGCGAAGCCGATGTGCTTCTCCGGGTCGAGGCCGAAGTTGCGCACCACGCTCGGATGGACCTGGCCCGAGCCCGAGATCTCGAGCCAGCGGCCTTTCAGCTTCATGTCGATCTCGGCAGAAGGCTCGGTGAACGGGAAGAAGGACGGCCGGAAGCGGACCTCGAGGTCGTCCATCTCGAAGAAGCGGCGCAGGAACTCCGTGTAGACGCCCTTCAGGTCGGCGAAGCTGATGTGCTCGTCGATCCAGAGGCCCTCGACCTGGTGGAACATCGGCGAGTGCGTCGCGTCGGAGTCGACGCGATACGTGCGCCCGGGGGCGATGACCTTGATCGGCGGCTCGTGCGTGCGCGCGTAGCGCACCTGCATCGGGCTCGTGTGCGTGCGAAGAAGAAGAGGCAGGCCGTCCTTGTCCTTCAGGTCGACGTAGAACGTGTCCTGCATCGATCGCGCCGGATGGTTCTCCGGGTTGTTGAGCGCCGTGAAGTTGAACCAGTCGGTCTCGATCTCCGGGCCGTCGGCGACCTCGAAGCCGATCGAGCGCCAGATCGCCTCGATGCGCTGCCAGGTGCGGATCACGGGATGCACGCCGCCGCGACCGCGGCCGCGCGCCGGCAGCGTGACGTCGAGCGCCTCCTCGGAGAGGCGCGCGGAGAGCTTCGCGTCGGCGAGCTCGGCCCGGCGCGCCTCGAGCGCCGCCTCGATCTTCTGCTTGGCAGCGTTGAACCGGGCGCCGAATTCCTTCCGCTGCTCGGCAGGCACCGATTTGATGGTGGATTGAAAAGCAGCCAGCTCGCCGCTCTTGCCGAGGTACCGGGCCTTGGCGTTCTCGAGGGACGCGGGATCGCCCGCCGACGCGAAGTCGGCGAGCGCCCGGGCCACGAGGCTGTCTACGTCCTGCACGTCCCGCTCCCGCAGGAGCTTAGTGCGACAGGCTGGCCTTGACCTGGCCGGCGATCTTGGCGAAGGCCGGCTTGTCCGTCACGGCGAGGTCGGCCAGCACCTTGCGGTCGATCTCGATGTTCACCTTCTTCAGGCCGGACATGAAGGTGCTGTAGCTCATGCCGAGCTCGCGCACCGCGGCATTGATGCGGGTGATCCACAGCGAGCGGAACTGGCGCTTTTTCTGCCGGCGGTCGCGGTAGGCGTATTGCCCCGCCTTCATCACCGCCTGCTTCGCGACGCGATAGACGTTGCCGCGGCGGCCGCGGAAGCCCTTCGCCTGCTTCAGGACCTTCTTGTGGCGCGCGCGCGCCGTTACGCCTCTCTTGACTCTTGGCATGGCGGCTCCTTAGGACGAGTACGGCAGCATGGAACGGACCGCCGCCGTGTTGGTGGAGTCCACCGCGCTCGTGCGTCGCAGCTGGCGCTTGGTCTTGGTGGTCTTCTTGGTCAGGATGTGGCGCCGGTAAGCCGCGCCGCGCTTGATGCTTCCCGAGCCGCGCACGCGGAAACGCTTGGCGGCCCCCTTCTTCGTCTTCATCTTGGGCATGTGCCCTCCTTCGCTCTTCTCATATGACGCCGGGCGGCCCGCGCCTGCGCGCGGACGCTTCAAATGCCTCGGCCATCACTTGTAGCCGCGCAGCCTAGGCTGCGGCGGGTTTCGGTGAAACCTTCTTCTCTTCCGGCTTCTTCTCTTCGGCCTTCGCCTTGGGCCTGGCGACCGGGGCCGCCTTCTTCTTCGGCGCGATCACCATCACCATCTGCCGTCCCTCGAGGCGGGGAAACTGCTCCACCACGCCCACCTCGTCGAGATCCTTGCGCACCCGGTCGAGCAGCCGCTCGCCGAACTCCTTGTGGGCCATCTCGCGCCCGCGGAACCGCAACGTCACCTTCGCCTTGTCGCCCTCTTCCAGGAACATGAGCAGCTTGCCGAGCTTGATCTTGTAGTCGCCCTCGTCGGTGCCCGGGCGGAACTTGATTTCCTTGACCTGGATCTGCTTCTGCTTGAGCTTGGCCTCGTGCGCCTTCTTCTGCTCGCGGTAGCGGAACTTGCCGTAGTCCATCAGCTTGCAGACCGGAGGGTTCGCGAGCGGCGCGATCTCCACCAGGTCCACGTTCTGCTCTTCGGCCATCCGCAGGGCGTCGGCGACTTTCTGGATGCCGAGCTGGTCCCCGTTCTCCGCCACCAGGCGCACCTCCGGGGCCGTGATCTCCCGGTTGATGCGTTGCGATCTCTCGAGTGCGATGAGTGAAAGCTCCTCT
>JBLNDP010000012.1:0-11935 GCA_050261755.1 Clostridia bacterium | reverse complement strand
TCCAGGTGCGGATCCTGGAAGGCGCGCATGGTCACCATGTGGATTGGCCCGCGGCCGGCGTTCACCTCGCTGATGATGCAGTGGTTGCGCAGGCACGTCGGGATCGGCCGGAGCGTCAGGTGGGAGGCTTCCGGATCCAGGTATTCCTTGCCGACCATCTTCTGCAGCTCGGGGAACCACTTGGACTCGTACTCCTCGCCCAGGCAGTTCTGCGTGTAGGTCTTGAGGTGCAGGAAGTAGGCGCCGACCGGGCCGTAGCCGTCCTTGAAGCGGGCCAGCACGATGCGGTTTTCCATCTGCGTCATCTTGGCGCCGGCGTTGATGAGCAGGCCATACGCCGAGGCGGACGACCAGGGCGCGTACCACGTGCGGCCCGAGCCCTCGCCGACCGAGCGCGGCTTGAAGATGTTGGAGGCGCCGCCCGCCGCGCAGATGACCGTCTTCGACTTGAAGACGTGGTAGTTGCCCGTGCGGACGTTGAAGCCGACGGCCCCGGCGACCCGGTTCGGCTTGCTGTCGTCCATCAGCAGGTGGGTGACGCAGATGCGGTTGAAGACCTTGTCGGCCGATTTCTTGGCGGCTTCCGCCACGATGGGCTTGTAGGACTCGCCGTGGATCATGATCTGCCAGCGCCCTTCGCGCAGGTAGCGCCCGGTCTTGGGGTCCTTCATGATCGGCAGGCCCCAGTCCTCGAACTGGTGCACCGTGGAGTCGACGTGGCGCGCCATGTCGAACAGCAGGTCCTCGCGCACCATCCCCATCAGGTCGATGCGCGCGTAGCGGACGTGGTCCTCGGGGTTGTTCTCGCCCCAGCGCGTGCCCATGTAGCAGTTGATCGCGTACAGGCCCTGCGCGACCGCGCCCGAGCGGTCGATGTTCGCCTTCTCGGCGATGACGATCTTCTTGTCCTGCCCCCAGAACCTTCCCTCCCAGGCGGCGCCCGTGCCGCCGAGGCCCGCACCGACCACCAGGATGTCGATGCCGTCTTCGATGATCGTCTTGGCCATCAGTAGTACACGCCTTTCTTCAGCTTGAGGCCGGCGTCCTTGAGCGAACGCAGCCCGCCGTCATCCATGCGGATCCATTTCGGCTCGTTGTACAGGAGCTCGCCCGCGCGCATCTCCTTGCTCGGCGCCGGGACTTCCTTGAGCTTCGGGATCGCCGTTCCCCACGGCTTGGTGGTGATGGGCGAGAGGAAGTTCTTCTCCGTGCCGTTGCGGAACTTGATGCGCCAGGCGATCGTGCCCTTCTTCTCGTCGCGGTCGACGCGGACGCTGTGGCCCAGGGGCGCGAAGTCGGCGTAGCCGCGCACGTCGATCGCGTGCTGCGGGCAGGCCTTCACGCAGGAGTAGCACTCCCAGCACATGTTCGGCTCGATGTTGTAGGCGCGGCGATACGTCTCGTCGATGTGCATGATGTCGGAGGGACAGATGTCGACGCAGTGTCCGCATCCGTCGCACCTCGTCATGTAGACGAAGGTAGGCATGGTCCGGTCCTTTTCTTCTAGTAGTGGCGGGGCGCTTCGCGCTTGATGCCGAGCCCCATGTCCATCGGCGCCTCGCGCAGCAGCTCCATGGAGTGCCGCTTCTGCTGCTCCGGCTCGTCGCGGCTCAGGGTCGGCAGGTTCTCCGCCGTGCCGTCGGCCTTCGACATCCGCTTCTCGAACGCCGCCGCCGGCTTGAAGAACATGTGCGCGAACTTGGACCAGGGCACGCCGCAGAAGAGCACGGTCGTGGCGAGCAGGTAGAGCCAGAACATCGTGCCCGCGCCCGGGCTCCCCGCCGCCTGGGCCCAGGCCCACAGGATCGCGAGCGTCGCGCTCGCCAGCAGCGAAAGGATGAAGAGGTCCGCGCGCACCAGGCGGAACGGCGACTTGCCCTCGGCGGCGACGTCGACCCGGATGAAGAACCAGAACCAGTAGCCGCCGACGCAGATCATCGCGGCGCCGAGCCACCACAGCTGCGGCCAGATCGTCGCTGCCGAGCCGAACACCATGGCTATGGTGGAAGCGACATAAAGCACGAAGCCGTACATGCCGAGGAGGTGCGCGACACGGCGGCGCGGGTTGCAGAACTCGCCGGAGGCGAGCACGTCGACCACCGCGGTTTGCACGGCGATCGAGATGGCCTCGCCGCCGCCCACGGCCTTGCGTGCCTTGGCGCGCGAGCGGGCCATGTTCTGGAAGAAATAGCGGGCGCTGCCCTTGTGGACGACGTCGAACAGCGTGCCGGCGACCACGGCGAACAGCATCACGAGCACGTAGACCTGCATGAAGGCCGGCGATACGACGCCGCCGAGCCCGGCGAATGGATTGATGGTGAACATCCCAGTAGTGTCCTCCCTGTCGCAATTTTGACCGGCGCCGGCCCGCGCTGCACAAAAAAGGCGTTATGCCGCTATAGAGACGGCGTATGCGGGCAACGCGCCTTGCCGCTGCCCGGCCGGGGATATAGAGTGGGCGGCAGAACAGCGTAGGGTCGATCACAAAGAGGGCAATCCGGCGCAAGCCGGGGAGGAGGGGCAAGTGAACGACAAGGCGCAAGGTCTCAGCGAAGACTGGCTTTCCGTCTGGATCGGATTGCTGATCTTCGTGCTGTCTCTCGGCGTCCTCGGCGGCGCCGACATCCTCGGATGGGTCGTCAGCACGCAGGTATGGACCGACCTGTCCAAGGCGCTGGGCACCACCTCCAAGGCCTACGCGGGCCTGGGCGGGGTCGGGGCCCTCGTGGCCACCTACGTCGCGCTTCTCGTGGTCATGACCGCGGGCGCCGCGGCCCTCAAGGCGAACGTCGGGCGCTTCGCCGCGGCGTTCACGGTGGTCTTCTGGCTTGCCTATCTGTGCTGGATCGTGGGCAGCTGGGCCAACTTCGCGGTCAATACCCCGGGCGGGATGAAGCAGTTCGGCATCAGCTGGTCGCTGCGGCTCACCGCCGAAGGCGGGTTCATCGTGGCGCTGCTCGCGGGCCTCTTCGTGGGCAACTTCCTGCCGGGGCTGGCGGAATGGCTCAAGGACGCGGTGCGGCCCGAGCTCTACGTGAAGATCGCGATCGTGCTGCTCGGCGGCTTCCTCGGCGTCACGGCGGCGGAGAAGCTGAGCCTGGCGACCTCGCTCATGTTCCTCGGCCTCGCCGCGATCATCGTCGCCTATCTCATCTTCTGGTCGGTGGTGTACCTGGTGGCGCGGACGTGGTTCGGCTTCAGCCGCGAATGGGCGGCGCCGCTCGCCTCCGGGATCTCGATCTGCGGGGTGTCGGCGGCGATCGCCACCGGCGCAGCCATCCGCGCCCGGCCGATGGTCGCGATCATGGTCTCCTCGCTGGTGGTGATCTTCGCGGTGGTGGAGCTCCTCTTCCTGCCGTTCCTCGCCGACTCGTTCCTCGCGCACGAGCCCATGGTCGCCGGCGCGTGGATGGCGCTCTCGGTGAAGACCGACGGCGCGGCGGTGGCGAGCGGCGCGATCACCGAGTCGCTGATCCTCGCCAACAACGCGGCGCAGGGCATCAACTACGCCAAGGGCTGGATCATCGGCACGGCGGCCACGGTCAAGGTGTTCATCGACATCTTCATCGGCATCTGGGCCTTCGTGCTCGCCTACATCTGGACCAGCCACATCGAGAAGCGCGAGGGCGACAAGGCGCGCGTCGGCGAGATCTGGCAGCGCTTCCCCAAGTTCGTGATCGGCTACGTCCTCACCTTCGCGCTCATCCTGGTCCTCGCCATGAGTGCGTCGCCTGACCTGATGAACAAGGTGAAGGGCGCGATGGCGGAGGCGAACACCTTCCGCGGCATCTTCTTCGTGCTCACCTTCTTCACCATCGGGGTGATGACGAACTTCAGGAAGCTCTGGGAGGAAGGCATCGGCAAGCTCGCCGCGGTCTACCTGCTGTGCCTGTTCGGCTTCATCATCTGGGCGGGCCTGCTGATTTCGTGGCTGTTCTACGGCGGGGTCAAGCCGCCGCTGGCCGGTTAAGCGACGGGAGGGCGACGATGGAACAGCCGAAAGTCGGCGAAGAGATGCGCAAGATGGCGCACGAACCGCTGCTGCCGATCGAGAAGAAGCTGATCGGCTGGAGCTTCGGCCTGGGGGTCGTGCTGCTCGTCGTGCTGGTGGTGATCAGCAAGGCCGTGCTCAAGACCTGACCGTCCGCGCGGCGCGGGAAGATTCCCGCTACGAGGCGAGCGTGTGCAGCTCGAAGCGCATCGCCGCGAGGTCCCCGAGCACCCAGGTGGCCGGCGCCGAGAGGCCCGCGACGGTGCCCGGGTTCACGAGCCAGGTCTTCCCGCCCTTGACGTTCGTCACCTGCTCGATGCCGGCGACGTGGGAGTGGCCGCAGCAGACGAGATCCCAGTCGCCGGTGCAGGCCATCGCGTAGCCGTACTCGGGGTAGTGCACCACGAAGACCTTGCGCCCGCCGAGCTCCAGCCGCGCATCCGGGCCGTGGTAGGCGAGCAGGCCGGGCCGCTCGCGCGCCCAGCGCGAGAGCGAGATGGGATCGCCGAGGTTGTTGCCGTGGATCACGTGCGTGGGCAGGCCCAGCTCGAGCGCCGCGCGCAGCGTCTGAGTGCCGATGACGTCGCCGCAGTGGATGACGGCTTGCGCGCCGGCTTCCTTCGCGCGCGCGACGGCGTCCGCGAGCGGCGCGCCGCGGTCGTGGCTGTCGGAGAGGATGCAGATCTTCACGCGCGGATGATAGCCTGCGAGAAGTACCATCGGCGATCGACAGGGAGGACGGATGAAGAAAACCATCGCCGCGGCGGTCCTCGCCGCAGCCGTATTGCCGGCCGCCGCGCAGACCGCGGGCAAGCAGCCGGTGCTGGTCTCGTTCAAGCGCATGTCGCTCGACACGGCGCTCAAGGCGGCGCAGGGCGCGATCGAGGCCTGCCGCAAGGAGGGCGTGCAGGTCGGCGTGACGGTGATCGACCGCGGCGGCGCGGCGCAGGTCGTGCTGCGCGACGTGCTCGCCTCCGACCTCACGCTCAGGGTGAGCCAGGGGAAGGCCTACGCGGCGATGTCCTTCGTCACGCCCACCTCGCAGCTCGGCGAGCGCTTCACGCGGCCGTTCGATCCGCCCTCGGTCGGCGGGATCGTCACGGGCGCGGGCGGCATTCCCATCCAGGCGGGCGGCGAGCTGGTCGGGGCGATCGGCGTGGCCGGGGCGCCGTCGGGGCAGATCGACGAGCGCTGCGCGCGCGCCGGCTTCGAGGCGATCGTCGAGGACCTGGAGCTCGGACGGTGAGCTCGATCGTCGTCTATGCGCGGCAGGCGAAGTTCGAGGACGTCAGCGAGGATCTCAAGCTCGCCATCGAGGGCAAGGGCCTCGTCGTGGACCACGTCTCCTACATCGGCCGCATGCTCGAGCGCACCGGCAGGGACGTCGGCTCCGGCCGCCGGCTTTTTGCCGACGCGCAGGCCTTCCAGTTCTGCAGCGCCGTGCTCTCCCGCGCGACCATGGAGGCCGACGCGTCGAACATCGCGTTCTGCCCCTACACCATCACTGTCTACGAGACGATCGATGAACCGGGCAAGGTGCGCGTGAGCTACCGGCGTCCGGCGCGCGAGGGCGGCTCTGCCGCTTCGCGTGCGGCGCTGGCAAAAGTGGAAAGGCTGCTCGACGCCATCGCGCGCGAGGCGGCCGGCGTGCGATAGGCCCGGGAAGCGCGGCTACGGCCGGATGTACTGCCAGCCTTCGCGCTGGCGCTTCATGATGTGCACCACGCCGGCGTCCACGTAGGCGATGCCGTTGTACATGTCGGCCTTCGTGACGTGCGTGTTCTTCATCGTGTTCTCGCAGGCGAGCAGGCCGACGCTCGAATCGAGCGCCTGCGCCAGGCGGTCGGCGATCTTCGAGTCCGCCTTGAGCATGGCCAGCCCGGGGCCGTAAGCGACTACCTCGATGTCGACGTTGCCCTTCCCCAGGTCCTGCTGGATGTTGCGGGCGTTGTTGAGGGCGAGGTTCCACTTGCCCGGGTCGGCGTCGCTCACCTGGAGCACCACCTTGTAGCGCTCCGACTTACCCTGCGCGAGCGCCGCGCCCGGAACAAGCGCCGCCAGCGCGGCGGCAAAGGAACGTCGTTTCGTGTCGGCCATGAGGGATTCCTGTCGCTCCTCGTCGGGGCCGCCACCTTATCAGAACTTCATACCCCAGGCGACGCCGAGCGAGTTCTCCGAGAGCGTGATGGTCTCCGTGCCGCCGACGTTGAAGTACGGGTTCGTCGCCGGGCCGTTCACCGACTTCTTGAAGGCGTGCATGTAGGCCGCAGTCACCTCGGAGCTCTTGCCGACGGCATACGTGAAGCCGAGCGTCACGTGGTCCTGGACGACGCCGGGCGCGAGGATGTTGAAGGTGACGTCGCGCGCCTGCACCGGGTTGTCGCTGTGGTTGTAGCCGGCGCGCAGCGTGAGGCCCGGGTTGTACTGGTATTCGACGCCGAGCTTGAGCACGTTCACGTTCGCCCACCCGAAGCCGATGCTTCCCGCGCTCGCGCCAAGGCAGGCGCCACCGATTCCCGGGCCGGTCGGGAAGTTGGTCAGCGGGTTGCAGCCGGCTACGTTGCTTGGATTGCCGACCGAGTTCACGCCGCCGTAGTTGATGCGCTGGAAGTCCGCGGCGATGGTGATCGCCGGCGTGGCATGGAAGGCGACGCCGACGTTCCAGTTCTCGGGGATGTCGAAGCGCCCGCCGTCGGCGAAGAGGCCCTTGTAGTCGTTGAACTTGCCCTTGATTTTGGTCGAGTACGCCGCCCCGACGGAGACCGCCGGCGAGAGCTCACCGTAGTAGCCCACGCGCACTCCCAGGCCCCACGTGTCGTCGTAGCCGCGGTTGCTGAGGTGCGCCGGGTCGGACGAGATGGGCGAGAAGGCCTGCAGGCCGTAGGCCTTGAACTTCTGGTAGCCGAGGAGGGGCGAGACGCCGATCGAGTGCTGCGGCGTGAACTTCCATGCGAGCGTCGGCGCGATGATGAGCTGCTGCAGGTCCACGCCGAGGTTGCCGCTGCCGCAGAGCACGTTCGCGGTGGCGGCGCCGCAGATGCCGGCGGGCACCACGCCGCCCTTGTAGTCGGTGTCCATGCCGCCATTGCCGTACACCGTCACGCCGAGCGAAAGATCGGGGCGGATGAGCTTGTTGTAGCCGAATTCCGGAATGAAGAAGTTGCTGTGCTCGTTGCCGCCCTGCGAGGCGTCGATCGGGCCGCCGAGGCCCGCGCCCGCGCCGGTGCTGCCGGTGCGGCTCATCGAGCGGTCGGGGCGGAACCAGTCCACGCCGACGTCGAGCCGGTCGCCGGCGAACACCATGGTCGCCGGGTTGTTGGCGCCGCCGAACGCGTCGGTCGCCATCGCCGTGGAGGCGCCGCCGCGCCCCTTGCCCTTCATGCCGTAGCCGTGCGAGAAGTAGCCGTCCGTCGCGAGCGCCGTCGCCGGCGCGAGCGCGGCGGCCACCGCGATCGCCGCAATCGATTTCCTCATGTTCCCCTCCCCAGGGTGTTGCGTCCGAAAAATCAGATGAACAGGCTGACGTCGGCGTCCCGTGCCATGGGCAGGAACGTCGCCGCGCCGCAGTACTCCTTCACTGCCGGGATGAAGTCCTCGTGCGTGAAGCCGAAGAGGTCCACCGTCATCTGGCAGCCGATCAGGTTGACCCCGCCCTCGACGCACGCCTCGCGCAGCTCCTCGACGCCGGCGACGCCCTTGTTGCGGATGGTCTGCTTCATGAGCGTCGTGGCGAGCGTCTCGAAGCCCGGCACCACGCCCTGCACGGCGTTCGGGATGTTCCAGTTGATGCCCTTGAACCAGTCCGGCCCGAAGGGCATCTTCATGGGCATGCCCGGATTACCGAGCGGGCTCACCTTGAGCTCGCCCAGGTCCTTCTTCAGCAGGTTCAGGCCGTAGAAGGTGAAGAAGACCGAGACGTTCCAGCCGAGCGCCGCGGCGGTGCTCGCCAGGATGAAGGGCGGATACGCCCAGTCGAGCGTTCCCTTCGTGGCGATGATGGTCAGCGACGGCGCCTGCCTCTCGCGAAGCTCCGCGAGCTTCTTCGGCAGCAGCGCGTCGAGGCGCTCTTCTATCAGGCGGTCCAGGGCGGCGTTATCGGGCAGGGCGGACATATATGTTCCTCCGGGAACTTTAATACTGACCCGGAGTATGGGAGATCAGTTCCTTCTATGCGGCGATTCCACAAGTCGTGCGCAAACTTGGCGTGCAAGAACGAAGATTGGCGGCAGATACCCCGCCGTGTATATTGGCCGCTCCCCATTTGTACAGTCCGAGGAGGCGCGGTGGCGGAACCCAGGCTGCACGAACCCGAAGCGAAGAAGTCGATGGACGCGCGGCTCGCGCGCATCGAGGGACAAGTGCGCGCGGTCCGGCGCATGATCGAGGGCGACCAGGCCTGCGAGGACATCGCGCAGCAGCTCTCCGCGGCGCGCCGGGCCCTCGACCGCGCGTTCTACGAGATGGTCTCGTGCATGATCCGCCACGGGCCGCCCGCGAGCGCCGAGGCGCGCGGCGAGCACGCCGGCCGCGTCGCGGAGCTGCTCGCCCGCTTCGGCTAGACCTTCCCTTTCACGAACGACAGGACGCAAGCCATGAACTTCGACAAGGAACTCGACGCCCGCGGGCTCAACTGCCCGCTTCCCATCCTGCGCGCCAAGAAGGCGCTGAACGAGATGCAGGGCGGCCAGGTGCTCAAGATCATCGCCACCGACCCCGGGTCGGTGAAGGATTTCCAGGCTTTCTCGAAGCAGACGGGCAACGAGCTCCTGTCGCACAGCGAGGCGAACAAGGAGTTCACCTTCTTCATGAAGCGCAAGTAGTTCCGCGCCCGAATGGGCAAGCGCCTCGCGCCGCTCTTCGTCAGCCACGAGGTCTACCGGCGCTTCGGCTACGGACGGAACCATCCGCTCGGCATCGCGCGCGTCGGGCCGGTGGAGGACCTGTGCCGGGCGCTGGACTGGCTGCCGGCGGAGGCGTATCGCGAAAGCCCGCGCGCCACGAAGGAGCAGCTCGCCTGGTTCCACGCTCCTGACTACATCGATGCGCTGCGGGCGGCGTCCCAGGGGCTCGCGGCGCCCGACCGGCGCTTCAACCTGGGGACCATGGAAAACCCGGTCTTCCCGGGCGTCTACGAGCGCGCGGCCACGAGCGTCGGCGGCTCCCTGCTGGCGGCCGAACTCGCCCTGGAGGGGCGCGTCGCCTTCCATCCGGCGGGCGGCACGCACCACGGCCGGCCCGACCGGGCGAGCGGCTTCTGCTACTTCAACGATCCCGTCTTCGCGATCCTGGCTCTCCTGCGATCCAACCTGAAAAGAGTGCTGTACGTCGACCTCGACGCACACCACGGCGACGCCGTGCAGGACGCCTTCGCCAAGGATGCGCGCGTGCATACGGTGTCGATCCACGAGGCAGGGCGCTGGCCGCACACCGGCGCGGCGCACGACGCGGGCGGCGGCCGCGCGCTCAACCTGCCGGTGCCGCGCGGCTTCAACGACAGCGAGCTCAATTTTCTCGTCGAGCGGGCCGTGCTCCCGCTCGCGCGGCGCCTGCAGCCGGAAGCGGTCGTATTGACCTGCGGCGCCGACGCGCTCGCCGGCGACCCGCTTTCCGCGATGGCGCTTTCCAACGTCGCGCTCTGGTCCGCGGTACAGCGCATTGCCGCGGCGGCGCCCGCCGCGGTCGTGCTGGGCGGCGGCGGCTACAACCCCTGGACGCTCGCGCGCTACTGGGCCGGGCTCTGGGGAGTGATCAATCAAAAGGAAATTCCCGGCGCGCTACCGCCGCAGGCGCAGGCGATCCTCGGCCGACTGAGCTGCGACCTCGTCGACGACGAGGACCGCCGCGCCGAATGGCTGGCGACGCTCGCCGACGCGCGCAACGACGGCCCGGTGCGGCCGGAGATCCGGGACCTGGCGGAGGCCCAGCATGAGCTGGCTTGAGGCGCTTCGCGCCGTCGAGGCCCTGGAAGACGCGCCGCTCGATGCGGCGCTGGTCGGGCGCCTGGAGCGCGCCGCCGCCGGCAGGCCGGCGCGGCCCATCCGTTTCTCGACGCCGACCTTCAAGGCCTACTCGAGCTGCGAGATCGACGGCTGCGGCAAGAACGCGTTCCCCGCTTTCTCCGTGACCGCGGGCGGCTGCGCGCTCGACTGCGACCACTGCCAGGCCAAGATCCTCGAGCCCATGATCCCGGCCACGAATCCGGAGATGCTCGAGCGCAAGGTGCGCGAGCTGGTCGAGGCGCAGGACCTGCAGGGGTTCCTGCTCTCCGGCGGCTCGACGCGCCGCAACGAGATCCGCTACGAGCGCTACTGGCCGGTGGTCGAGCGGCTGAAGCGCGACTTCCCGCGGCTCAAGGTCGCGGTGCACTCCGCGCTGCTCGACGCGCCGCGCGCGCGGGCGATGGAGTCGGCGGGCGTCGACACGGTGATGATGGACGTGATCGGCGCGCAGGAGACCATCCGCGAGGTCTATCACCTCGATCGTCCGGTGGCCGACTTCGAGGCGACGCTCGCGGCGCTATGCGCGACGCGGATGGAAGTCGTGCCGCACATCGTCGTCGGCCTGCACTACGGCCGGCTGCTCGGCGAGGCGAACGCGCTCGACATCGTCAGCCGCCATGCCGTGCACTCGCTCGTCCTCGTGGTGATCATGCCGTTCTACGCGAAGCCCGGGACGTTCGCGACGCCCTCGACCTCCGACGTGGGCGAGATCTTCCTGGAGGCGAGAAAGCGGATCGCCGATCGCCAGGTCCTCCTCGGCTGCGCCCGCCCGCCGGGCATGCACCGGCGCGTCACCGACGCCTATGCCGTGATGGCAGGGCTCGACGGCATCGCGTTCCCGGCGGATGGCGCGGTCGCAGTTGCGCACGCCATCGGGCGCCCGGCGGAGCAGGAGCACGCCTGCTGCTCCGTCAAGACGGGAAACACCATCAAGCTTTTTCCGAAGAAAGAACTTTTGGTGTGAAGCGCACGGCGGACATCCTTGTCTTGGGCCTGGGGCCGGCGGGGGCGAGCGCGGCGGCGGCCGCGGCGCGGCTCGGAGCACGCGTCGTCGCGCTGGACCGGAAGAAAGTCGCGGGGCAGCCGGTGCAGTGCGCCGAGCTGGTGCCGGGACCGCTCCAGGTGGATCCGGCGGTGGTGCGCCAGGCGGTCGGCTCGATGCTCACCTTCGTCGAGGACGACGCGCCGGATCTCAACGCAGTCTTTCCCGGCAGGATGCTCAACCGCGCGGCATTCGATGCCTCGCTCGTCGAGGAGGCGAAGGGAGCCGGCGTCGAAGTCATCTTCAGTTCGATGGTCTTGCGCGTGGGAAGCGACGGAGAAGTTCACCTTTCCGATGGCACGACGTTGACCGCTCCCGTAGTGATCGGCGCGGATGGGCCGCGCTCGCGCGCCGGAAAGGCGATCGGCTCGGTGAATACCGAGCTGGTCGAGACGCGGCAGGTCACCGTGCCGTTGCTCGAAGCGCACGCCGCGACGGACATCTTCCTCTCGGCGGAAATCCGCGGCGGCTACGGTTGGCTCTTTCCAAAGGGCGACGTCGCGAATCTCGGCGCCGGCGTCGCGCCGGAGCTCCGTGCAAGGTTGAAGGGCATTGTTTCGCGGCTTCATATGACTCTCAAGAAGCAGAAGAGGGTGGGAGGGGAAGTCATTTCCACCACCGGGGGCGCGATTCCGGTGGGCGGCCCGCTGAAGCCGTCGGGACGCCTCGGAGAAACGCTTGTGCTGCTGGCGGGCGACGCCGCCGGCCTCGCCAATCCCGTGACCGGCGCCGGCATCGCCGCGGCCGTGCATTCCGGACGGCTCGCGGGCGAGGCCGCCGTTCGGTCCGCGCCGGAGCAGTACGAGGAAGAGCTCGAGGACGTCTACGGAGCGGCGCTCGCGCGCGCGCTCCGGCGCCGGCGCGAGCTCCGCGAATCGCGCATGACCAAGCCTGCGCTGCGGC
>JBLNDP010000011.1:0-13989 GCA_050261755.1 Clostridia bacterium | reverse complement strand
GCTTGGTGATCTCGGCCTCGGCGTTCGGCTTGCCCTTGAGCTTCTCGGCAACGGACTTGTACGAGGGGCCGTCCTTCTTCGCGGTCACCGAGTGGCACTTGAAGCAGCCGCTCTTCTTCATCAGCGCCTCGGCGGCGGCGGTATCGACGTTCTGCGCTTGCGCGGCGGTAGAGAGGCCAAACAGCGCAGCGGTCAGGAGGAAAACGGTTCTCATTTGACGCATTCCTTTTTATTTCTGTGCCTCGGGAAAATACCCATGACGCCCGCATTACGCCCGCTGCAAGGTAGGGGGGTGTTGATCCAAATCAAACGACCCCACCGGGGAGCGGTTCTGTTGATGTCGGTCAAAATACGGCGTTGCAGCAAGGCCACCATGGGCGGGAGGCTTACATGGTCGTCAGACGAAACCCGAAGGCTGCGTGGGACCGCCCCTTGATCGAGGGAGTGCTGGGCAACGTCGCGCTCCTGCGCGGCACCACGCCGGCGCAACGCGCAACCCTCGCAGCCCGCTGCTGGACGAAAGCCTTTCGCAAAAGCGAAGTCATCTCGCCGAAGGGCGAGCGGCTTCCGGGGATCCTGGCGCTCGCATATGGCAGCGCGAAGCTCTCCATCTCCGGCGGCAACGGCGCCTCCCGCGTGCTGCGCTTCGTGCGTGCCGGCCAGACCTTCGGCGATTGCAGCGCCCTGGTCGGCAGCGCCGCGCCGTTCGAGGCAACGGCGCTCGCGGACTGCAAGCTGGTCGTCATCCCGGCCGAGGCGGTGTTCTCGCTTTTCGAGCACGAGCCGCGCTGCGCCCGCCACGCGCTGCTCGCGCTCTCGCGGCGTCACCTCGACCTGGTCGCCGAGCTGGAGGCGACCACGCTGCGCAACGGCGCGCAGCGCCTCGCGGCCTATCTCGCCTCGCTCTCCGAAGATCCGCGCCTCGAGGCTGCGTTCACCGTCCGCCTGCCCGCGAGCAAGACGCTGGTGGCCTCGCGGCTCGACATGAAGAAGGAAACGCTCTCGCGCCTGCTGCGCGCGCTCTCAGGCCAGGGCCTGATCAGCGTCGCGGGCCCCGAGATCACGGTGCTCGACCCGGCTTCGCTCGCCCGGGTGGCCGTGGACACCGCAGCGGTTTGACCTGCATCAAGCAGCCCGCCCGGGAGAACTGCTTGAGTGTCACGATGGTCAAGGCCTTGCTGGCCAAAACGAGCCTCTTTCGCGGCGCGACGCGCGCGCAGCTCGCCGAGATTTCCGCGCAGTGCTCGGTGCGCGAGGCCGCGCGCGGCGAGCTCGTGGCGGTGCGCAACGAGCGCCTGCCCGGCATCTTCGCCGTGGCGCAAGGCATGCTGAAGCTCTACCTGCACCACGGGCCGGACGATGAACGGGTGTTGCGGCTCGTGGAGGCGGGACAGACCTTCGGCGAGGCGAGCGCCCTCCTTGCCCGGCCGCTGCGCTTCGACGTGCGCGCCATGACGCCGGCCAAGCTCATCGTCATTCCCGCGGCGGCGGTGCACCGCCTGATCGAGCAGGATCCCGCCGCGGCCCGGCGCACGGTGCATGAGCTCGCGGAGCGGGTCCAGATGCTCCTCGCCGAGCTCGAGGCGAGCACGCTCACGGGGTCGCAGCGCCTCGCGGCCTACCTCGACTCGCTCGCGCGCCCGGCGGCGGGAAATGGGGGGTGGAGCGCGCGGCTCCCGGCAACCAAGACGGTCATCGCCTCCCTGCTGGACATGAAGAAGGAAACGCTCTCCCGCCTGCTGCGCGCGCTGGCCGACCAGGGGGTCATCGCGGTGGCGCAGCGCGACATTTCCATCCTCGACCGCAGCCGGCTCACGGCATTGGCGGAGTCCGAAGCAGTCGCCCCTCGTCCGTAGGGAACCGAAGTGGCCTGCAGTTGAGCGAGGTCAAAGGCGGCCGCGCCGGCCTTTTCATAATCGCTCCCATATGGACGCTTCCGTGGCCACCCACAGGCGCAGCCGGCCGGCCTTCGATGCCGCGCCGCTCCTCGCCCGCTCCCGCCTGCTCCACGACATGCGCGCGGACCTGCGCGCCGAGCTCGTGCGCACGGCGCGGCGGATCTCGGCCGCCCGCAGCGAGGTCCTCTACGGCCCCGCCCGCGAAGCCGAAGGGCTCTACGTCGTCGCCACCGGATCCGTGGCCCTCGTCGTGCACGAGAACGACGGCCGCGAGAAGGTCGTCGAGATCTGCGGCCCCGGCGATTGCCTTGGCGAGGACGCGCTCCTCGGCGACAGCGTGGCGCTGACCGCCCGCACCGTCGCGCCTTCGCTGCTGGTCCTGGTTCCGCGCGCACCGCTGCTCAGCATCCTCGAGCGCGATGCCGGCCTTGCTCGCTCGCTGCTGAAGAGCCTGTCGCGCAAGCTCGCGCGCGCGGCGAGCCAGATCGGCGGCCAGTCGGCGCGATCGGGGCAGCAGCGCCTCATCGGGTACCTGCTGCAGCACGTGGGCCCCGACGAGCGCGGCCCTGCGCTCGTCACGCTCGCCGTGCCCAAGCGCATCGTCGCCTCGCTCCTCGGCCTTTCAAAGGAAACGCTTTCGCGCCTGCTTTCGCTCCTCGCGTCGAAAGGCATGATCGAGATGAAGGGACGCGCGATCCGCATCCCGAATCCCGAAGCGCTGGCGGCCCTGTGCCACAGCGGCGCGGGCTGCACCGGCTGCGCCGGCTGCCCGCGCGGCAGCCGCTGGATCGCCTGATCCGCCGCGGATCGTCCGCGACGACCTACATCATCCCCAGGGCCTTCGGCAGCCAGATCGACAAGCCGGGCCAGTAGGTCACGATGAGGAGGAACAACACCATGGTGCCGAGCCAGGGGAGCACCGCGACCGTGAGGTCGGTGATGCTCATCTTGGAGATGCCGCTCGCCACGTAGAGGTTCAGCCCCACCGGCGGATGGCACAGGCCCACCTCCATGTTGGCGTCGATGAGGATGCCGAAGTGGACCGCGTCGATGCCGAGGCGGATCGCCGCCGGGTGCAGGATCGGCGCGAAGATGAGGATGATCGACGACGGGTCCATCACGTTGCCCGCAAGGAGCAGCACCACGTTCACGCACGCGAGGAACGCCACCTGGCCCAGCTCCTTGGCGAGGATCCAGTCGGCCATCGCCTGCGGGATGTTCTCGTGCGACATCAGGAACGAGAACAGCGTCGCATTGGTAATGATGTACAGCAGCATCGCGCTCGTATTCGCCGCGGTGAGCAGCACCTTGGGCACGTCCCTGAGCGAGAGGTCCTTGTAGACGTAAACGGAGATCCAGAAGGCGTAGACCGCGCTCATCGCGGCCGCCTCGGTCGCGGTGAAGATGCCGGAGTAGATGCCGCCGATGATGATCACCACGAGCATCAGGCCCCACAGGCTCTCGCGAAACGCCTTCCAGCGTTCCCGCCATCCGGCCTTCGGCAGGCGCGGATAATTCCGCTTCTTCGCCATGTACCAGGTGACGCTGCACAGCATCACGGTGAGGATCATTCCCGGAATCAAGCCGGCGACGAAAAGCGCGCCGATCGACGTATTGGTCGAGATGGCATAGATCACCTTCGGGATCGAAGGCAGCATCAGGATGCCGAGCGACCCGGCGCACACGATCACCGCGGCCCCGAAGCGCATGGGGTAGCCCTGGCGCACCATGGCCGGCAGGATGATCGAGCCGATGGCGACCACGGTGGCCACGCTCGAGCCGCACACGAGCGCGAACATAGCGCAGGCGACGATGCCGGCGAGGGCGAGCCCGCCGTGCCAGTGGCCCACGAGGCTCGTGGCGAAGGCGATCATGCGCTTGGCGACGCCCCCGTGCGTGAGGAAGCTGCCGGCCAGGATGAAGAACGGAATGGCCATGATCTCGAAGCGCTCGATCCCGGTGAAGAGCTTCAGGGCCACCGCCTCCACCGGCACCTGCGTGAGCAGGAACATGAAGGCGAGCACGGTCAGGCCGAGCGCGATCGAGACCGGCATGCCGGTCAGCATCAGCGCGATGAGCAGCGCGAAGACGATGCCGACGTTGCTGGTGAGGCCGATGCCGACCAGCACGATCGCCAGCACGGCGAGCCACAGGCCCGCACGCTTCTCGCTCATGGGCAGGTACTGCCGGGCGACGGCTTCCACGGCTAGCGCGCGGGCGCCGGCTCTTCGCCGAGGCCTTCCACGTGCGAGGCGTCATGCTGCGGCAGGCGCCCCGTCCGCACGAAGCCCCAGCCGACCTGCAGGAAGCGGAAGCACATGAGGAACGAGCCGAGCGGCACCGCCGAATAGATGATCCAGGTCGGCCAGTCGAGGTCGGGCGTGGTCGGCCCCTTGGGGAGATCCCCCGTGTCGAGCCCGAATGCGCTCAGGACGGCGTGGTGCATGCCGTTTTCCCAGACGAAGCGCGTGCCGAGGACGCCGATGATCGCGGTGAAGAGCGCGCCGCCGAAAAGCGCCGCGTACACCGACTTCGCGCGCCAGGCGTCCGGCAGGCGGTTCACCAGGACGTCTACGCCCACGTGGATGCCGGTGCGCACGCCGTACGCCGCGCCGAACTTGCACATCCAGACGAACATGAAGATGCAGAGCTCCTGCGCCCAGCTGAAGTTCAGCGACAGCAGCCAGTCCTGGACCACCGGGACGCGCATGCCGGCGGCATAGCGGTGCACGACGGCGACGAAGATGACCGCCGTCGCCCCGCCCATCAGGAACGTGATGATCCACTCCTCGAGGTGATCGAGGATCTTCACTTCAGAGCTTGTTCGGGTCGAACCCGGTCGCCTTGTAGACGGCGTCGAGCGTTTCCTTGCCGATGCGCGCGCCCTGCTCCTTGTGCACCCCGAGCATCGCCTTCTTCCACGCGCGGCGCTCCTCCGCCGTGAGCACGTAGACCTGGCTCTTGCCGGACTTGCGCACCGCCTCGAGCGCGTCGTCGTTTTCCTTCTTCGCGACGTCGTTCGCGTACTTGGTCGCGTCCTTCATCGCGCTTTCCAGCTGGCCGCGCACGTCCGCCGGCAGGCCGCCCCAGAACTTGCGGTTCACGATCACGGCGTAGCCGATGTAGCCGTGGTTCGACACGGTGACGTACTTCTGCACCTCGTGCATCTTCTGCGTGAAGAGGTTCGAGGGCGGGTTCTCGGTCCCGTCCACGACGCCGGTCTGCAGCGCCTGGTAGACCTCGGAGAACGCCATCACCTGCGGGATGGCGCCCAGGTCGCGCATCTGCTGGTCCAGCACCTTGGAGGACTGGATGCGCATCTTGAGGCCCTTGAAGTCCGCGGGCGTCCTGAGAGGCTTGTTGGCGCTCATCACCTTGAAGCCGTTGTCCCAGTAAGCGAGGCCGGCGATGCCCTTCGACTCGAGCTTGCGGAAGAGCGCCTCGCCCACCGGGCCTTCGGTAACCTTGTGCAGCGACTCATAGCTGTCGAAGAGGAACGGCAGGTCGAAGACCTCGAACTCCTTCGCGCCGAGCGGGCCGAACTTCGCGAGCGAGGGGGCGAGCATCTGCACCGCGCCGAGCTGCAGCATTTCCATCTCCTCGCCGTCCTTGTAGAGCGCGCTGTTCGCGTACACCTCGACCTTCACGCGGCCCTTGGTGCGCTCCTCGGCGAGCTTCTTGAAGTACTCCGCCGCCTCGCCCTTGGGCGTGTTCTTCGCAACGACGTGGCTGAACTTGATGACGATGGGCGCCTGCGCTTGCGCCTGGCCGAGAAGCAGGGCCGCGGCGGTCAGGACCGCTCCGATTGCGATGCGCTTCATGGTTCCTCCCTTGGATGCTCGTCGCACACTAGGCCGCCGCGCAGCGCGGGAACTTGACCTGCGTCAAACGAGGATCAGCAGCACCGCGGCGGCAAGCGAGCCGGCAGCGGCAAACCCGTGGAAAGCGGCTTTGAGCCCCGCGCCGACGTGGATGCCGAAGTCGTGCAGGCAGTGGTACATGCGATGACAGCCGTGGAAAAGGAAGAGCGAGATCACGGCGAGGATCGCCGCCTTGCCCGGCAAGCTTCTCGCAAGGTGCAGCGCCTGCTCGTAGTGCAGCGCGCGAAAACCGGTCAGGTATACAAGGCCGGGGCCGGCCAATGCGCACAGCATGCCGCCCGCGCCGAAGAGCGACCAGAAGATCGGCTTGTTCGAGCGCGGCTTCATGAGAGGAGGAGCAAGCCGCCCGACACGGCAAGCGCCGCGCAGACGCCGCCCACCACGAAAAGCGAATCCGGCACGCGGCGGCCCGCCACACGCACGAACGGCATCGTGCGCGGCATGACCTTGAACCACGTCCAGGCATGGTAGGCCACGAGGACGAACGTGACGGCATGGAAGGCGAGGCCGAGCGGGCTGCCGAGACTCTCAGCCCACGACGCGAAGGCGTCCTCGCCCTGCGTCAGGCGCCAGAGGCCCCACAGCAGCATGAGCGCATATAGCGTGACAAAGACGCTGCTCAGCTCGCGCAGCAGGTACCAGAGGTAGTACGGATTGCGCTTCCACCATCCGGTCATCGGACGGACATAGGCCTTCACGGCTTCTCCTTTCCGCGCGGGGAAAGAAGATGGAAGAAATAATCCTTCGTGGAGTTGATCTTGTTCTGGTTCACCGCGCGCGCCGGGTCGACCCCCTTCGGGCACACTTCCGAGCAGTAACCGACCAGCGTGCAACCCCAGACGCCGTCCTCGGCGTTGACGATCTCCATGCGCGCCTCCTTGCCCGCATCGCGCGAATCGGCGTTGTAGCGGTGCAGGAGCGCGAGCGCCGCCGGGCCGGTGAAGCCGCTGTTCAGGCCGTACTGCGGGCACGCCGCGTAGCACAGCAGGCAGTTGATGCATTGGGAATACTGGTAGTACTCGTCCATCTCTTCGGGTTTTTGAAGAAATGTGCCCCTTGAAGGCGAGTGTGGGTTGATGAGATAGGGCTTGATGGATTCGAGCTTGGCGAGAAAGTCCGTCTGGTCGATGGCGAGGTCGCGCACGATGGGGAAGTGCTCGAGCGGCTCGACGCGCAGCTTGCCGGGCCAGAAGTCCCTCAGGAACGTCTCGCACCCGAGCCGCGGCACGCCGTTCAGCATCTGCCCGCAGCTGCCGCAGATCGCCATGCGGCAGGACCACCGGAAGGTGAGCGAGCCGTCGAGGTGGTCCTTGATGTACTGCAGGCCCTGCAGCACCGACATGTCGTCGCTGAAGGGAACCTCGTAGGTCTGGTAGCGCGGCGCCCCGCCGGTCTCGGGGTCATACCGCAGGCACTCGATCTCGATCTTCTTCATGGTCAGGAAAGAACGGCCTGCTTGCCCGCGCCGCCATAGTGCCTCTCGCGCGGCGAGGACTTGGTGATGGTGACCGGCGCGTGCTCGATGCGCGGGGGCGCCTCCCCGGCATGGCGCGCCAGCGTATGGCGAAGGAAGGTCTCGTCGTCGCGAGCCGGAAAGTCGAGGCGCATGTGCGCGCCGCGGGATTCACGCCGCGCCAGCGCGCCGTGCGCCGCGGCTTCCGCCAGCTCCAGCATGAAGCCAAGCTCGATCGCCGTCAGCCATTCGGTGTTGAAGGCGCGGCTCCGGTCGTCGAGGCGAACGCCGGACCGGTAGCGGCCGCGCAGGTCCGCCAGCTTCGCGCAGGCGGCGCTCAGCCCGCCCTTGTCGCGGTAGATGCCGACACCCGCCTCCATCGCGTCGCGCATCTCGTCACGCAGGACCGCCACCCGCTCCCCCTTCTCGACCGAGAGCATGCCGAGCAGCCGCTTTTCGGCCTCTTCCGCTTTTGCAGAAGAACTGGAGCTTCGGGAAGCAGAGAGAGCATGCTGGGCCGCCGACTCGCCGGCGACCCGCCCGAAGACGATGATCTCGACCAGCGAGTTCGACCCGAGGCGGTTGGCGCCGTGGATGCCGACGCTGGCGCATTCCCCGGCGGCGAAAAGGCCCGGCAGCGGCGACGCGCAATGCACATCGGCCAGCACGCCGCCCATCGTGTAGTGGACCGCGGGACAGACGGGAATCGGCTCTTTCACGGCGTCGACGCCGGCGAAGGTCTTCGCCGCCTCCGTGATGAGCGGCAGGCGCTCGTGGATCTTCTTCGCGCCGAGGTGACGCAGGTCGAGGTGCACCGCCGGACCGCCTGGCGCGTCGATCGTTCGGCCCTTGCGCTGCTCGTGCCAGAAGGCCTGCGACAGGCGGTCGCGCGGCCCGAGCTCCATGGCCTTGGCGCGCGGCCAGGGATCGATCGGCCCGAGGCCGTAGTCCTGCAGGTAGCGGTAGCCGTCCTTGTTCACGAGGATCGCGCCTTCGCCGCGGCAGGCCTCGGTCATGAGGATTCCCGTCCCGGGAAGGCAGGTCGGGTGCCACTGCAGGAACTCCATGTCGCGGAGCGGCGCCCCGGCGCGGAAGGCGAGGCCGATGCCGTCCCCTGTCACCGTGCCGGCGTTCGTGTTCTGCCGGTACAGGCGGCCGGCGCCGCCGGTCGCCAGGACCACGGAAGAAGTCTCGAGAAAGAGGAAGTCTCCTGTCGCGATTTCAATCGCCAGGACCCCGCGCACGCGCCCCTCATCCATCACCAGCTCGGCGCAGAAATACTCGTCGTAACGCCGGATCGACGGGTATTTGAGCGAGGTCTGGAAAAGCGTGTGCAGCATGTGGAAGCCGCTGCGGTCGGCGGCGAACCACGTGCGCTGCACGGACATGCCGCCGAAGAAGCGCGTATTGACGTGGCCGTCGGGCTTGCGGCTCCACGGGCAGCCCCAGCGCTCCATCTGCTCGAGCTCCTGCGGGCAGTGGCGCACGAAGTAGTCCACGACGTCCTGCTCGCACAGCCAGTCGCCGCCGGAAACGGTGTCGTTGAAGTGCTGCTCGAAGCTGTCCTCGGCGCGCGTGACGCCGGCGGCGCCGCCTTCGGCGGCGACCGTGTGGCTGCGCATCGGCAGCACCTTGGAGACGAGCGCGACGCGCAGCCGGGGCTCGCGCTCGGCGGCGGCAATCGCGGCGCGCAGGCCGGCGCCGCCGGCGCCGATCACCACCACGTCCGCCTGCGCGGTGCGCATGCCGCTAGGTCTTCGTGATGGTCACGAGCTGGTACAGCCCGGCGAAGGAGGTGCTCTTTTGCAGGGAGGCGACCGGCGCGCCGGCGGGGAACCAGTCGCTCAATTCGTGGCGCCAGAGATCCATCGCGAACGGCTCGAGCGTCTTCAGGATCGCGACCATCGGCGCGTACAGCGGATTCGAAAGCTTCGGCCGGTGGTAGTCGACGATGACGATCCGGCCGCCCGGCTTGACCACCCGCAGGGCTTCCGCCAGCGTCCTGCGCCGCACCTCCTCCGGCTGCTCATGGAGCAGGAAGAAGAGCAGCGCCTGGTCGTAGCTCGCGCTCGGGAAGGCGAGCCGGGAGCTGTCGCCCTGGTACAGGCCAACCCGGGTCTCGCGCGGCAGCTTCCGCGCCAGGTTGTCGAGCTGCACCGGCAGCACATCCACCACGTCGAGGCTTCCCTTGGCGGCCTGCGAAAGGCGCAGGGTCAGGTCGCCGTAGACGCAGGCCACCTGCAGCGTGCGTCCGTCCATGGTGCCGAGCGCGGCGATGGCGGCGTCGCGCAGGCGCGCGAAATTGCCCCACAGGATCATGTTGACGAGCCACTCGCGCTCGAAGAGGCGCACCGCGCGCGGGTGGACGTAGGCCCACCAGTACGTATCGGACAGGTACCGCGGCACGCTGACTGCGTCGCCGGCCAGGCAGGGAACGTCGGCTTTCATCGCTCGCAACCTTCGTAGAAGTCCGCAACATTGTCGCGGCCGCCGAACCGGCCGATTTGACCGGGATCAAAGCCGGAGGGGGATGCGCAGAAGGCGCGAATCCATCCAGACTTGACCTTCCTCAAGGCCACGCCGGCGTGCCCGCATAGCATCGCGCGCACGTGAATGCTCGGCTCACCACGGACCTGCCGCCTCTCCGCCTCAAGGGTCGCGAGCTGCTGCCAATCGTCCAGGGCGGCATGGGCGTTGGCATCTCCGCGCACCGCCTTGCCGGCGCGGTGGCCCGCGAGAACGCCGTCGGCACGGTCTCCAGCGTCGACCTGCGGCGGCTGCATCCGGACCTGATGGCCGCAACGGCCAAGAGCCGCGACCGCGAAGCGATCCGGCGCGCGAATCTCCAGGCGCTCGACCGCGAGATCCGCGATGCGCGGGCGCTCGCCGAGTGGCGCGGCCTCGTCGCCGTGAACGTGATGCGCGCGGTTTCCCAGTACAGCGACTACGTGCGTCAGTCCTGCGAGAGCGGCGCGGACGCCATCGTCGTCGGCACCGGCCTGCCGCTGGACCTGCCGGAGCTCTGCGCGGGCTATCCCGGCGTCGCGCTCGTGCCGATCCTCTCCGAGTCGCGTGGCATCGGCATCGTCCTGAAGAAATGGCTGCGCAAGAACCGGCTGCCCGACGCGATCGTCATCGAGCATCCGAAGCACGCCGGCGGCCATCTCGGCGCGGCAAAGCCGGAGCAGCTGGACGACCCGCGCTTCGAGTTCCCGCGCGTGCTGGAAGAGACGTTCGCTCTATTCCGGGAGCTCGGCATCGAGAAGGAGGCCATCCCGCTCATCCCGGCCGGCGGCATCGCCTCGCCGGCACAGGTACGCGAGCTGCTCGCGCTCGGCGCCGCCGCCGTGCAGATCGGCACCCCTTTCGCGGTGACCGAGGAAGGCGACGCGCATCCGAACTTCAAGCGCGTCCTGGCGCAGGCGAAGCCGGAGGACATCGTCGTCTTCATGAGCGTCGCGGGCCTGCCGGCGCGCGCGGTGCGCACGCCCTGGCTCGAGCGCTATCTCGAGCGCCTGCCGGAGCTTCGCGCCCACTCCCTGAGGAAGAAGCAGTGCACGCTTGCCTGGGACTGCCTCGAGGTCTGCGGGCTGCGGGACGGCAAGGGCGACCTCGGCCAGTTCTGCATCGACCAGCGCCTCGCCTTCGCCGTCGCCGGCGACGTGAAGCACGGGCTGTTCTTCCGCGGCGCCGGCCCCCTGCCTTTCGGCGAGGAAATCCGGCCCGTGCGCGAGCTTCTCCAGTTCCTCGTCGCGAACCCGGCCTAGGTTTCCAGGGCGATCTGCCGGCGCAGCTCGCGGTAGCGTTCCTCGGGCTGGTCGCCGAAAAGCGGATCGCGGCCCGCCGGGGCCGCCTGCCGGACCGCTTCCCAGTCTTCGCTCGTCAGCACCTGCGCGGCGCGCGTGAGGACGTCCTCCTCCTCCTTCGCGAGGTGATTGCCGTAGTAGACGAGGTAAGTCGCCGCCGCGCTCTCCACCTGGGCGCGCGGGATCATCGCGCCGTCGACCACGGCATCGAGCTGCTCGAGCAGCGCCTGGCCGGTGCGCTCGATGACGCGGTGCTCCTGGTGCAGCCGCGCGAGCGGCAGCTCGAGCTCGGGGCAACGCGCGGCGAGGCGGCGGAACGCCTCGTCCTCGCGCGGATGGTGGAAGCGGTCGGAATATTCGTGCAGGTACGACACCACGTCGTGCATCAGGGCGTAGTTCGGCTGCTCGCCGCGGTGGAAGAGGTCCAGCTGGCGGCGCAGCAGGTCGAGCAGGTGGCTGAAATAGACGTGCTCGGCGTGCCAGAAGGCGATCGGCCTGAGGTCGGGGGCGGGCTTGCTCATCGCGGCTCCTCGTTTGATTAAGCCGATTGTTTCCGAGGCGCCCGGGACGGCTTTGACCTAACTCAATTGCCCGCGCCGCCGCCTCACTAGCATCGCCTCATGTTCCAGGTGCGCATTCACGGGCGCGGCGGCCAGGGCGTGGTGACCGCGGCGGAGATGCTGTCCATCGCCGCCTTCCGGGAAGGCCGCCATGCGCAGGCCTTCCCGAGCTTCGGCTCCGAGCGCACCGGCGCGCCGGTGGTCGCCTTCTGCCGCATCGCCGACCGCGAGATCCGCCTGAGAGAGCCGATCCTCGAGCCCGACGCGATCATCATCCAGGACCCCACGCTGCTCCACCAGGTGGAGGTCTTCTCCGGCCTGAAGGCCGGCGGCTACGTGCTCCTCAACACCAGCCGCAGCTTCGTCGAGCTGGGGCTCGGCGAGCTCGTCGCCCGCTCCAAGACCTGCGCGGTGCCGGCCAACGAGCTCGCGCTCAAGCACGTCGGCCGCCCGGTGCCGAACGCGGCGCTGCTCGGCGCCTTCTCGGCCCTCACCGGCCTGCTGCACCTCGAGTCGGTCGCGACCGCGATCGAAACGAAGTTCTCCGGCAAGGTCGCCGCGGCGAATATCGCGGCCGCCCGCGAAGCCTACGAGCTCGCGGCGAAGGAGGCGCATGCTGAAGCAGGTTGAGGGCTCGCGCGCCGTCGCCGAGGCGGTCGCGCTCTGCCGTCCCGAGGTCATCTGCGCCTACCCCATCTCGCCGCAGACGCACATCGTCGAGGGCCTGGGCGAGTTGGTGAAGTCCGGCTCGCTCGCGCCGTGCGAGTTCATCAACGTGGAATCCGAGTTCGCCGCCATGTCGGTGGCGATCGGCGCTTCGGCCACCGGCGCGCGCGCCTACACCGCGACCGCGAGCCAGGGGCTTCTCTACATGGCCGAGGCGGTCTTCAACGCCTCCGGCCTCGGACTGCCGATCGTCATGACGGTGGCCAACCGCGCGATCGGCGCCCCGATCAACATCTGGAACGACCACACCGACGCGATGAGCCAGCGCGACTGCGGCTGGATCCAGCTTTTCGCCGAGACCAACCAGGAGGCGGCGGACCTGCACATCCTCGCCTTCCGCCTCGGCGAGGAGCTCTCGCTGCCGGTGATGGTCTGCATGGACGGCTTCATCCTCACCCACGCCTACGAGCGCGTCGACATGCCCTCGCAGGGGCAGGTCGATGCCTACCTTCCGCCGTATGCGCCGCGCCAGGTGCTCGACCCTTCGGAGCCGGTCTCGATCGGCGCGATGGTCGGCCCCGAGGCGTTCATGGAAGTGCGCTACCTCGCCCACGCCAAGCAGATGCAGGCGCTCGAGCTCCTGCCCGGCTATGCCGCGGAGTTCAAGTCGGTCTTCGGCCGCGAGGCCGGCGGCCTCGTGCGCAGCTACCGGACCGAGGATGCCGAGACGATCGTCGTCGCGCTCGGCTCGGTGCTCGGCACCGTGAAGGAGACCGTCGACGAGATGCGCGCGAACGGCGTGCGCATCGGCGTCGTCGGCGTGAGCTGCTTCCGGCCCTGGCCGCACTCCGCGGTGCGCGCCGCCCTGCGCGGGGCGAAGCGGGTGGTCGTGCTCGAGAAGAGCCTCGCGGTCGGGCTGGGCGGCATCGTCTCGGCGAACGTCGCCACCGCGATCGCCGGCCACGACATCCCCGTGCACACCGTGATCGCCGGCCTCGGAGGCCGCCCGATCACGCGCGCCTCGCTGCATCGGACCTTCGCGGCGGCGATCGCCGGCCGCCTCGACTACACCGTCTTCCTGGACGTGGAGCATGCCCTCGTCGACCGGGTGCTGCAGCGGGAGCGGGAGGTGCGCCGCTCCGGGCCGATCGCCGAGACCGTCCTCAAGCTGAGGCAATGAGATGAGCTTCCAGCCCGTCAAGTTCTACCAGACCGGCACGCACACGGTGGGGAACCGGCTGCTCGCGCCGGAAGCGCGCAGCGTGCAGGCCGACATGCGGCGCACGAACTCGCTCAACTCCGGGCACCGCGCCTGCCAGGGCTGCGGCGAGGCGCTCGGCGCGCGCTACGCGATCGACGCCGCCATGGAGGCGACCGGGCGCCAGCTGATCGCCGCCAATGCCACCGGCTGCCTGGAGGTGTTCTCGACGCCCTATCCCGAGACCTCGTGGCAGATCCCCTGGATCCACTCGCTCTTCGGCAACACCGCGGCCGTCGCGACGGGCATCGCGGCGGCCCTGAAGGTCAAGAACAAATCGAACGTGCGGGTCATCGCCCAGGGCGGCGACGGCGGCACGACCGACATCGGCTTCGGCTGCCTCTCAGGCATGTTCGAGCGCAACGACGACGTCCTCTACGTCTGCTACGACAACGAGGCCTACATGAACACGGGCGTGCAGCGCTCGTCGGCGACGCCGCCGGCAGCGAGGACGGCGACGACGGTGG
>JBLNDP010000010.1:0-3202 GCA_050261755.1 Clostridia bacterium | reverse complement strand
CAAGCCCGCAATGAACAAGGTGAAGCGCATCGAGGGCGTCCTATCGCCTGTCGTGACGCCCTTCAAGAAGGACTACGCTCCGGACGCGCGGCGCTTCGTGCGCCACTGCCAGTGGCTGCTCAGGAACGGCTGCGTCGGCCTCGCGGTGTTCGGCACCAACAGCGAGGCGAACTCGATGTCCGTCTCCGAGAAGCGGAAGCTGCTGGAGGCGCTGGTCGCCGGCGGCGTTCCGGCCGCGTCGCTGATGCCGGGAACCGGCCACTGCGCGCTCTCCGACTCGATCGAGATGACGCGCGCCGCGGTGGAGCTCGGCTGCGCCGGGGTGCTCATGCTGCCGCCCTTCTACTACAAGGGCGTCTCCGACGAGGGCCTCTACCGCAACTTCGCCGAGGTCATCGAGCGCGTCGGCGACGAGCGCCTGCAACTCTACCTGTACCACATCCCTCCCGTGTCGCAGGTGGCCATCACCCTCCCGCTCATCGAGAGGCTGCTGAAAAAGTACCCCGGCATCGTGGCCGGCGTGAAGGATTCGTCCGGCAACTGGGACAACACCAAGGCGATGCTCGACCAGTTCGCGAAGAGCGGCTTCGACGTCTTCGCCGGCAGCGAGGAATTCCTCCTCGCCAACATGCGCGGCGGCGGCAAGGGTTGCATCACCGCGACCGGCAACGTGAACCCCGGCGCCATCGACAAGCTCTACCGCAGCTGGCGCTCGAGCGAAGCCGACGCCATGCAGGCGGCGATCACGGCGACGCGCCGCATCGTGCAGAAGCAGCCGATGATCCCCGCGCTCAAGGCGACCATCGCCCACTTCGGCAACGATCCGGAATGGACGACCGTGCGCCCCCCGCTCGTCGAGCTCACCGCGACCCAGCAGCAGGAGCTGATTTCCGGCCTGAAGGCGAACGGCTTCTCGATGCCTGGCTTGTCGGCCTAGCGCCTGAAGACCGCGCTCATCACCGGGGCCGGTCGCGGGATCGGCCGCGCCACTGCGCAAGCCTTCGTCGGGGCCGGCTGGCGCGTGCTCTCGCTCGACAAGGCGTTTCCGGAGGCGCCGGTCGGCGAGCGCGTGGCCTTTGATCTGAGGGAAATCGCCGGCATTCCGCAGCTCATCGCGAGCCTCGGCGCCATTGATACGCTCGTCAACAACGCCGGCGTCCTCTACTGCGAGCCCTATGCCGAGATTCCCGAGGAGCACAAGCGGGAGATCCTCGCCGTGAACGTCGAGGCGCCGGTCGCGCTGATGCAAGCGCTCGCGCCGCAAATGCGCGCGCGCAAGTCCGGACGCGTGGTCAACGTGGCTTCGGTCGCCGCCTTCACCGGCCACCCGGACCTCTGGTACGGGGCGACGAAGGCGGCGCTCGTCAACGTGACGAAGAGCTACGCGGCGCACCTCGGTCCGCATGGCGTCCTGGTGAACGCAGTGGCGCCCGGCCCGACCCGCACGGCGATGTACGAGCAGCTGCCCCAGTCGCGCAAGGACGCGGTGATGCGCTCGGTGTATTCCGGGCGGGCGTGCGAGCCGTCGGAGGTGGCCGACGTCATCCTCTGGCTCGGCTCCTCGAGCCCGGCCTACCTAAGCGGCACCGTCGTGGACGTTAACAACGGTTCCTACCCGCGCTAGAGCCGCTCCGCGCAGCGGAGTGGAACATTCCGTTCACTCCGGTAGGTTTTTCTACCTGACCCGGTAGATCTCTTCTTCCCAGTTGCCCCGGGACACGGTGAGCTGGGCGCGCTTCTTCTCCATCGGCACGACCAGGGACGCGCGGTCCTTGCCTTGCTGCCAGAAGACCTTGTAGGTGGTGCGCGGTTCCTTGCCGGCGCGCTCGACGACGTCCTTGGCTTCCGATTCCGGCTTGCCATACCGCACCTTCAGCTGCGCGACGACCTTGTCGAGGTCGGTCGTGTTGAAACCGACGTCGAAGGCCTGCACGATCCCGCTCTTCAGGTAGACCGTGATGCGCGCCTCGACGCCGGCGAAGACGATCTTCGCGTCGTCGCAGCGCCGGTCGGACGCCGAGCTCTTCCACTCGAGCGGCTTGCACAGCGCGCTCGGGAATGCCTTCTTCACGTCCTTCTCCGAGCCGCCGAGCGCGACGCCGTTCGCGTCGTACGTGGCGAGCGCCGGCGCGGCGAAGAGCGCCGCTGCGCAAAAGACGATCGTCCTCATGCGTTCATCGTACCGCAGCCTTCGGCTCATCCTTGACTTCGTGGCTCGCCGGCCGCGCGCGCAAGCGCAGGTCCTTCTGCTCGGCCCGCTCGCGCTCGGCGTTGCGGAACGCCTGGTCGCGACCGGCCAGGTACTGCTGCGGCCAGTGCTGCGCGTGGTGCTGGTACCACGCGGAAGCCTGCAGCGTGAAATACGGATTGGCGAGGTGCGGCCGCGCCAGCGCGACGAGGTCCGCCTTGCCGGAGGCCAGCAGGGTATTGACCTGGTCCGGCGTGGTCACGGCGCCCACGGTCATCGTGGCGATGCCGACCTCGTTGCGCACCCAATCGGCGAAAGGCGCCTGGTACATGCGCCCATAGACCGGCCGCTGCTGCGGAACGGTCTGGCCGCTCGAGCAGTCGATGAGGTCGCAGCCTGCCTCCTTGAGCATCCGGCACAAGGCGATCAGGTCCTCGCCGGAGAGGCCCCCGGGCGCCCAGTCGCTGGCCGAAATGCGCACCGACATCGGCTTTGCTTTCGGGAATTTGTCCCGGCAAGCCTTCCAGACTTCCAGCGGAAACCGCATGCGGTTCCCGATGCTTCCGCCGTACGCGTCCTTTCTCCGGTTGGTCAGCGGCGAAATGAAGCTGGCGAGAAGATAGCCGTGCGCCATGTGAAGCTCGAGCATGTCGAAGCCAGCCTCGTCGGCGCGGCGGGCGGCGGCGGCGAATTCCGCGATGACCTTATCCATTTCGGCGCGCGTCATCTCGCGCGGCAGCTGCGAGATGCCCTCGAGGTAGGGCAGCGGCGAAGCCGAGAGGAGCGGCCAGTTGCCCGTTCCGAGCGGATGGTCCATGCGCTGCCAGCCGAGCTGCGTCGAGCCCTTGCGGCCGGCATGGCCGAGCTGCATGCACAGCTTCGCGGTTGAATTCTGATGGCAGAAATCCACGAGGCGCCTGAAGGCATCCCTCTGGGCGTCATTCCAGAGGCCGGTGTCTCCCGGCGAGATGCGCGCCTCTGGCGACACGCACGTCATCTCGACGTAGACGAGGC
>JBLNDP010000009.1:0-7740 GCA_050261755.1 Clostridia bacterium | reverse complement strand
ATCAAGGGCGACCCGAATGCGATCGACGTGGTGAAGGAATCCGCGCGCCAGGTGTGGGCCAAGGTGAAGGCCTAGCCGTGTTCAGCGTCCGCGAAGAGCATTTCCGCTCGATCCCGGCGCGGGACGCGACGCGTACCACGCTGCTCGACGTCTACTTCGACGACCGCAACTGGATGGTGCGCTATTTCGTCGTCGACCCGGGCGATCCCCTGCCGCGGCGAGACGTGCTCGTGCGTGCCGAGGACGTTGTGCTGGATGCCGGCCGGCCTCGCATCCGCCTGTCGCACGACGCGCTCAAGCTCAGCCCGGAGGTCGACGACGACCGGCCGTTCTTCCTGCAGCACGACATGGGCGCGCGCTTCCGTCCGGGGGATCCGCACCTGCGCAGCAGCGAAGTGACGATGGGCTGCGCCGTGCTCGCCCAGGATGGCCGCGCGGGGCATGTTCGCGACGTTCGACTGGAAGGCGCGCCATGGCGGGTTTCCGGCATCGTCCTCGATACCGGGCTGTGGCTTCCCGGCAAGCCCGTCTGCATCGATCCGATGCATGTCCTGCGCATGGACTATATCGAGCGCACCGTATCCCTCCGCCTCACGCGTGCGCAGCTGAAGGACAACGCCGACCTAGCGACGGCGTAGCAGGGCCGCGGCACCCAGCAGCACCGCCGCCGCGCCCCCCAGCGCCACTGCCGGATGCGTGTTCAGCCAGACCTGGACGCTCGCCGGCTTCGCGCGACGATCGAATCGCCCGTGCGCGCCATGGTCGCCCGCGACCGGCTCGTACAGGTTGTCCGGGCGCGGCGAGGGAAGCGGCTCGTTGGTGTGCTGCCCGGAATAGGCGCGCGAAGCAAGCAGGCGATCCAGCATGCCCGGGATCGCCTTCGTGCCCAGGATCGCCTTGACGGCCGGCCATCCCACCCAAAGCTCGCGCCGCCGGTGCGTCGCCGCGTAGAAGATCGCGCGCGCGGCGACTTCCGGCTGGAAGATCGGCGGTAGCGGCTGCGGCTGCTTGCGCATGCAGGTGCGGCCCCAGCCGAACTGCGGCGTGTTGAAGGCGGAGAGCTGCACCATGGTGAGGTGCACCCGGCTGCGGCGGTGGATGAGCTCGGAGCGCAGCGAATCGGTGAAGCCGCGGATGGCGCTCTTTGCGCCGCAATACGCGGATTGCAGCGGGATGGAGCGATAGGCGAGGGCTGAGCCGACCTGGACGATCGTTCCGCGATCGAGCGGCAGCATCCGCTTGAGCGCGGCTCGGGTCCCCCAGACGGTGCCTAGGTAGGTTACCTCGGTGGAGCGCCGGAAATCCTCGGGCGCGATCTCTGCGAACTCGCAGAAGATCGTTGCCATCGCGTCGTTCACCCAGACGTCCGGCGCGCCCCATTCGCGCTCGACGCGTTGGGCTGCGGCTTCCACCTGGTCGCAGTCGGCGACGTCGGTGGGCAGCACGAGGGCTTGGCCGCCTGACTGCTCGATCTCGCGGCGCGCCGCTTCGAGGCCGTCGATGCCCCGCGCGAGCAGCGCGACGCGCCAGCCTTGGGCGCCGAAGAGCCGTGCGGTCGCACGGCCGATGCCGGCGGAGGCGCCGGTGACGACAGCGATCTTCATGTCTCAGTCCATATCAAGGAGCAGGCCCGACCAGGTGAAATCCTTCGCGCCGTAGCCTTCGCCGGTGAACGGGTTGTAGTACTCGCGGAAGCCGCTTTTCTCCACGGCGCGCGCCAACCCGCGCCTCAGGCGCTCGGCGAGGCGGTCGAGGCGGCGGCGCTTGAGCGCGCCGTAGAGGAACCAGTTCGGCAGGGCCCAGGTCGGGCCGCGCCAGATGTACCAGCTCTCGTCCGGCCGGAACGACGGGTCGTTCGCTGCGACGCTGGGCACGGGAATGCGCGTCGCGAACTCGCGCGGATCCATGAAGTGCTTCTCGAGGACGCGCGCCGCCACGTCCGGCGGCACCCCGTCGAGCGCCAGGGGGAAGAACACCGTCGGCGTGAGCACGCGCAGCCGCTCGCCGCCCGGCTCGCGCACGTCCCAGAAGGCGGCCGCTTGCTCGTCGTACATACGCTCGAGCATGCTCTGCACGAGGCGGCGGCGCCGCTCGCGGAAGGGCGCGGGGTCGTCGCCGGCATGCGGCGCGAGCGCCTCCATGGCGCGCAGGTCGAGGCCGTAGGCGGCGTTGAAGCCGGCGTCCTTGACGATGAACCGGCCCGCCGCGCGGATGCTCGGCAGGTCGTAGCGGCGCACGAAGTTGTGCCAGTCCACCGACACGACGCGCCAGAAATAGGCGCTCGTGTAGAGGCGGCGCGGCGTTTCGCCGGAATCGTTGCCGAACAGCGAGTCGTACGACGGCTTCCAGTCCATGCCGGATTCGAACGGCGTGATGATGGAGAGCAGCCCGTCGCCGTCGAAGTCCCGCGCGCGCGCGAGCCAGTCGTGGTAGCGCTTGACGCGCGCGTACAGCTCGCCCAGGAACACGCGATCGCCCGTGGCGAGGAAGAGGCGCTGCAGCGCCTGGGCGGCGAACGGCGGCTGCACGAGCGCGCTCATGTGCGGCCTCAGGTCGCTCCAGCTCGGCCGCGCCTGCACGATGTCGGTCGGGCGGGTGGGCAGCACGCGGTTCCAGAAGATCATGTGGCCGACGAAGCCGTCCTCCTGCTGCATGGCGAAGAGGCTGCGCAGGCAGCGCTTGGCGAGGTCGTGCTCGCCCACGCGCGCGAGCATGATCACGTGGAAGCAGCTGTCCCAGAACCACTGGAAGGGGTAGCGCTCGGGCGAGGGCTCGATATAGCAGTAATTCTGGCCGAGCAGCCCCGAATAACCCTCTTGCACGTGGCGCAAGAGCAGGCGCCGAACGTCCTCGCGCAGCGCGTCCTGCCGGAATGCCGTTTGCTCGGCCTCATCCATGACCGACCTGCGCATCAACTGCGAAGAGGGCCTGAGGGCCATCGATGCCGTGCTGTCTGCTTCGAGCCCCGTGCACGCCGACCTTTCCCGTGCGACACGGTGCGCCGACGACGTTCGCGAGTTCCTGATGGCGCAAACCCGAGCCGGCAACGTGCTCGCCGAGACGCTGGTCCCCAGGGCGAACGACATCGTCGCGGACCTCGACGCCGTCGAGATCCCGCTTTCCAGCGCCGCCAGGCAGCGCATCGCGAAGGCGCGCGATTCGTTCGCCAGCCTCGCCGGCGACGCCTTGCGCGTCAGCGGCCGGCGCTAGCCCTCGATCTCCTTCATCACCTGCGCGTAGGAGAGCATGGCGAAGAGGACAGTGCCGCCGAGGATATTGCCCAGGAGAACCGGAACAGCGAAGCCGCCTAGCGCCGTGCCGAGGCCGAGCTCGTCGTTGGCGACGAGCAGGAAGGCCTCGTAGCTGCCGGCGACGATGTGCGCCGCGTCGCTGACGCCGATGAGATAGCTCATCAGGTAGACGACATAGAACTGCGCTCCTTCGGCCGCCGGAATGAGCCACACCGTCGCCGCCATGAGGAAGCCGGCCGTGACGCCGTGGAAGAGCATCTGCCACCAGCCGCCCTGCATGGACTCGCGGCTGACATCCAGCATGGCCTGGCGCACGTCCGGCGTGACGACCGGCGTGAAGGTGCTGAAAAGGGCGGCGGCAAGCGTGCCGGCGACGTTCGCCGCGAGCACGATGGCCCACATCCGCGCGCCGCGGCCGAAGTTCCGCGCCGTCGGCTTCGCCATGATGGGCAGCATCACGGTGATGGTGTTCTCGGTGAAGAGCTGCTGGCGGGAGAGCACCACCATGACGAAGCCGAGCGGGTAGCCGAGCGCCGTCACGAGCTTCTGCCAGCCGGAGGCCGGCGTATGAAGGTGGAGGATGGCCATCGCGAGCAGCGAGAAGCTCATCGACAGCCCGGCGGCGAGCCCGGACCACCAGAGGGAGACCGCGGGCCGCGCCATCTCGTCCTCGCCGTAGCGCCGCACGACGTCGTAGATGACCGGCGCGCGCGGCGTCGAGCGCTCCTCGATGCGCTCGACCTGCCGCTCTTCCTTGCCGGGCTTGCGCGACGCCATCCGGCTCGCCGGAGCAGGACGCGGGCCCGCACGCGTAGGACGAACGGCTCACGCCCGGCGATCCAGGGCAATCAGGGCAAGGCCGCTCTCGGCGTCATGGCGCCGGACGAGGTGCGCCGGCGACTCGACCAGCACCACCTCGAGCGTAGGGCGCACCCGCGCCTCGAGCAGGTGGCCGCCGATGGCCGCGGCGTCGCGCCTGCCGAGGACCACGTGAGCATGGGCCTTGGGCTTGCCGTCGGCCAGTGCGACATCGCCGACGAGCGAAAGCACCTCGACCTGCTCGCCGATATTGTTCTTGAGATAGTCCTTCCTCTCCCAGTCGAAATAGCCCAGCACGGCATCGCTGAAGGCGCCGATGGCCGTGAAGCTCGCCGCGCCGATGTTCCGTTCCATCGCGAACTGCGCCAGCATCTGCATAGGCTCGTCGCCGGTTTCGAAGACGAGCAGGTAGGTGCGCTGCCGGTCGTCGTTGAGCAGCTTCCAGTGCATCGTCAGTCCGCGGGAAAGGCCATGGTGCTCAGGAGCGCGAGCGCGGCCTGGCGAGAGTCGAGCCGCGTGTGCTGCACGACGATGGGAACGTCGGATTCGATGACGCTCGAGTAGTCGGTGTCGCGGGGCACCGGCTCGGGGTCGCGCAGGTCGTTGAAGCGCACGTGGCGCGTGCGCTTCGCCCCGACCTTGACGGCGTAGGGGCCCGCGGGCTCGCGATCGGCGAAGTACAGCGTGATGCGAACTTCAGCGTCGCGGTCGTTGGCGTTGACGATGCAGGCGGTCTCGTGGCTCTCGAACGCCCTTCCTTCGCCGGTGCTCTTGCCGGGGATGTAGCCCTCGGCAATCACCCAGGTTTTCTTTCCGATGGTCATGGCAAGGTCGATTTCAGGAGCTGCGCCAGGTGGACGGTCTCCCGGCCGGCGAGCGACTGGATCTGCTCGCGGCAGCTGAAGCCGTTCGCAAGGACGACGGTCTCGCGGCCGGCTTCGCGGACGGCGGGCAGCAACACCCGCTCCGCGCACTTCACCGAGACGTCGTACTTGCCTTCCTCGAAGCCGAAGGACCCGGCCATGCCACAGCAGCCGGAATCGAGGACCTCGAAGTCCATGCCCAGGCGGCGCAGCAGCTCGCGCTCGGCGTCCATCTTCAGGATCGCCTGGTGGTGGCAGTGCCCGTGCACGACCGCCTTGCGCTTCACGCGCGAGAACGGGAAGCGCGGCGCCTTGCGCACGAGGAACTCGGACAGGAGGTACGTCTGCTCGTGCAGGCGCTTCGCCTGCTCGTCGTACGCCAGCAGGTTCGGCAGCTCGTCTCGGAACACCGAGACGCACGCCGGCTCGAGGCCGACTATGGGGACGCCTTGTTCAATTTCGCTTTTCAACGAACCAATCACTTTCCGAAGATAAGAACGCGCCGAGTCCAGGAGCCCGAATTCATATAGCGGCCGACCGCAGCAGAGCGGCTGCCGCGGGATGGTGACCTCGCACCCCGCGGCGGCCAGCACGTCGGCGGCTGCGTGCGCGACTTCAGGATGGAAGTAGTTGTTGAACGTGTCGGGCCACAGAATGACCTTCATGCCTTGTCCCTTGGGCTTGAACGAGCCTGTAAATGGCTCGGACGCGAGCGCCGGCAACATCCTCTTCGGATGGATGCCGGCGAGCCGCTTTGCAAGCGACGAATTACTGAGCGCGTTGAACAGCCCCGGCGCGTGGCTGCCGAGGCGTGACCACTTGTCTATATAGCCGAAGGCGTAGGCGCCCAAGGGCCGCAGGCGCCCTTCGTAGTAATGGGCGAGGAACTCCGCCTTGTACGTGGCCATGTCGACGTTGACCGGGCACTCGCCCTTGCAGCCCTTGCACGACAGGCAGAGGTCCAGCGCTTCCTTCACCGCCGGTTCCTTCCAGCCGCCGGTGACGGCTTCGCCCTTCATCGTCTCCCAGAGGAGGCGGGCGCGGCCGCGAGTCGAGTGCATCTCCTCGCGCGTGGCCCGGTAGCTCGGGCACATGACGCCGCCGGAATGCCTGCGGCACTCGCCGACGCCGACACAACGCAGCGCCGCGCGATGCGCGTCGCCGCCGTCGTTCGGATAGTGGAACCAGGTCTTGAGCGGCGGCGGGTCGTAGCGCACGCCGATGCGCAGGTTCTCGTCCGCCCGATACGCGTCGACGACTTTTCCGGGGTTCATGCGGTTCCCCGGGTCCCAAATGCCCTTGAAGCGGCGGAAGGCTTCCATAAGCCGCTCGCCGTACATGATGGGCAGCAACTCGGCCTTCGACTGGCCGTCGCCGTGCTCGCCGGAGATGGAGCCGCCCAGGCTCGTCACGAGTTTCGCCGCGTCATGCAGGAACGCGCGGAACGTGCGGATGCCTTCCGCCGTCTCGAGGTCGAAGTCGATGCGCGTGTGCACGCAGCCCTGGCCGAAGTGGCCGTACAGGTCGCAGTCGTAGCCGTAGCGCTCGAAGAGCTTGCGCAGCTCGCGCAGGTAGGTGCCGAGCTTCTCGGGCGGCACCGAGGAGTCCTCCCAGCCTTCCCAGGTGATCTTCTTCTGCGGCACGTGCGCCGTGGCGCCCAATCCGGACTCGCGCATCTTCCAGATCAGCCCTTCCTGGCGGGGATCGTCGTAGAGGCGCATCTGCGGCGCATCCTTCTTCTTTCGCAGTGCTTCCATCGCCGCGCAAGCGCGGGCATCCGCCTCGCGCTTGTCCTTTCCGCCGAACTCGACGAGAAGCCAGCCGCCGCCGTCCGGGAGGAGCTTCTCGTCCCCCGGATGCAGGCCGACGCTCTTCATGTCGGAGATGAGGCGGTCGTCGATGCCCTCGAGGGCGATGGGACCGGACTTCATCACGTCAGGTACGTGGTCGCCCGCAGAGTAGACATCCGGGTAGCCGAGCACGAGGAGCGAGCGCGCCGGCGGATTGTCGAGCAGCCGCACCCTTGCCTCGAGCACGACGACGCAGGTGCCTTCCGAGCCGACGACGGCCTGCGCGACGTTGAGTCCGTTCTCCGGGAGCAAGGCGGGAAGGTTGTAGCCCGATACCCGCCGCGGGATGGTCGGAAAGCCTTTGCGGATGTCCTCGGCGTATTCGTCGCGGAAAGCCTTCAGCTTCGCGAGGATCTCCGGGTCGCACTTTTCCTTTCCGATCCACATCCGCTTGCCGTCGTACGTGAGCACTTCGAGCTCGACGACGTTGTGCACCGTCTCGCCGCCCATGACGGAATGCGGGCCGCAGGAGTTGTTGCCGATCATGCCGCCGAGCGTGTTGTGGTCATGCGTGGACGGATCGGGCGCGAAGGTGAGGCCGTGCTTGCCGGCGGCGTCGCGCAAGTCGTCGAGCACGCAGCCCGGCTCGACGCGCGCTTCCTTGCGCACCGGGTCGATCTCGAGGACCCGGTTCATGTATTTCGAGAAGTCCATGACGACGGCGACGTTGCACGTCTGGCCGCACAGGCTCGTGCCGCCGCCGCGGGAAAGCACCGGCACGCCGTGGCGCCGGCAGAGCTCGACGGTGCGCACGACGTCCTGCTTGGTGCGAGGCAGCACCACGCCGATCGGCACCTGGCGGTAATTGGAAGCGTCCGTGGCGTAAAGCGCGCGGCTTCCCGCGTCGAAACGCACCTCGCCTTCGATCGCCTGCTCGAGGTCGCGGACGAGATCGCCGCGCTGCATCGAGCGCACGGACACGAAGCTCAGCATAGGCGGAAGCGCTCCGCGTCGCGC
>JBLNDP010000008.1:0-3972 GCA_050261755.1 Clostridia bacterium | reverse complement strand
AACGCGCTCAACGTCATGATTCTGGATGCGTGCCGGAACAATCCGTTCGCACGCAGCTTCCGATCCGCCGCGCAGGGCCTCGCGCAAATGGATGCCCCGTCGGGTACGCTGATCGCCTTCGCCACAGCGCCCGGGTCCGTAGCCTCCGACGGGGACAGCGGCAATGGGCTCTATACGCAGCACCTGCTCGCCAATCTCGAGCGGCCCGGCATGCCGATCGAGTTGCTGTTCAAGGAGGTTCGCGTGGGCGTGACGCGCGCGACGGGCGATCGCCAGGTACCGTGGGAAAGCTCATCTCTCAAGGGCGACTTCTATTTCGTGCGCGGAGAATTGCCTCGCTCGCCGGAAGCGCAAAAGCTGGAGGTGCAAAAGGCAGTCGCCGAGGCCGTCAAGCGCGAAGAGGAGAAGGCCGCCGAAATACAGCGCCAGATGCAGATGACGATCCAGGAGCTGCTTGCCAAGCAGAAGGCGGATCTCGAGCAGGCGATGCGCCAACAAGGTCGCGTGCCGCCAACCGCTCCAGAGCCGCAAGTGGTGTCGGCGAAATCCGCAAGCCCTTCCGTCGTCCTTCAGCCGGCAAAAGCCGAGGCCGTCGCGATACCGGTGGCGTCTTCGCCCAAGCCGGCACCTGAAGCCGCGACCCCGGAACAACCGCTTCAGGTGGCCAGTGCCGCTCCGGCCAGCGTGGCCGCCAATGCGGCAAATTCGCGTCTCCCCACATCGGGCGACGAGTGGCAGTACGTCTACACCGACATCCTGACCCGCCGGCAGAAGAAGCTTGCCATCGACGTGGTCGGTGTTTCGCCGGAGGGAATTCTCGACGCGGGCAGCCTCGACGGGGCGGCCAAAGTCACGTCGGTGCATGGCCCGGAGGCGCTTCTGAAGTTCATCGGCGGGGCGTCCGAATTCTGGCAGTTCTCGCCGTACCTCCTGGCCTTCGGCGATCTTGCTCCCGGAAGGCGCTGGGAGTCGCTGACACCGTTGAACGACCACTTCTGCAACGGCATGCTGAACTGCAGCTATTCCGGCCGTGTAGTGGGTCCGGATCGCGTCGTCGTTCCAGCCGGCACCTTTGACGCCATCAAGGTCGAGATTGACCTTCACAGCCAGCGCGGGACGGGCTGGGGTCGCGACATCTTCCGCCAAGCGACTTTTTGGTACGCGGCAAAGGCAAAACGAATCGTGAAGTCGACGGTCCGCACGCTCGCCGGCTACGGGGTGACGCAGCCGGACTACGACCTCGAGCTCAGTGCTTATAAGGTCGTGAGCAGCAACTAGGCATGCCGCTCTGGCGCTGGCTGGTCATCGGATTCCTCTTCGCCGGTGCCGCGCTTTACTTCCTCTTCACCGGTGAGATTGCGGTCAACAAGGCGCGCACCGTCTTCCTGAGCCGCGGCACCGACCCGCTCGCCTACTGGTCCATCGTCCTCGTGCTCGGCGCGCTCGGGGCCTTATCGCTTCGCCAGGCCTGGCGCCAGCTCACCGGCCGCGACTAGAGCGCCATCACCCGCGCGAGCTCGAGGAGCGACGCGTCGGCGGGGCGCATCTTGCCGGCGATGTCCACGAGCGGCGTCACGATCGTGTCGCCCTTGACGAAGCCGACGAGCACGCCGTGCTTGCCGCCCGCGAGGGTGTCGATGGCGGCGGCGCCGAGGCGCGTGGCGAGCACCCGGTCGGCCGCGCTGGGAACACCGCCGCGCACGACGTGGCCGAGGCGCGTCACGCGCAGGTCGAAGCCGATGGACTTGCGATGCTGGCCGTAGTACTCCATCAGGACGTGGACGTTGCACTTCGCGCCCTCGGCGATCACCGCGAGCGCGTGGGTCTTGCCGCGCTGGTACGCGGCGCGCAGGCGCTCGGCGACGTCGGCCGGGGCGAGCTCATGCTCCGGCAGCGCGATGACCTCCGCGCCGCCGGCGATGCCGGACATGAGCGCGATGTAGCCGCAGTTGCGCCCCATGGTCTCCACGGCGAAGGCGCGATGGTGCGACGAGGCGGTCGTGCGCAGGCGATCGATCGCTTCCAGCGTGATGTTGATCGCCGTGTCGCAGCCGATGCTCACGTCGTTGCCGTAGAGGTCGTTGTCGATCGTGGAAGGCACGCCGACGACCGGGAAGCCCTCGCGCGCGAGGCTGGCCGATCCCGATTGCGAGCCGTTGCCGCCGATGACGACCAGCGCCTCGATCTTCTTGTTCTTCAGATTGAGGATCGCCTTGTTCCGCCCGGCGGGCTCGGCGAATTCCGGGCAGCGCGCGCTGCCGAGGACGGTGCCGCCCTGCTGGACGATGCCGCCGACGTCGCGCGCCTGCAGCGGCCGGATGGCGTCCTCGAGGAGGCCGGCGTAGCCGTTGCGCACGCCGAACACCTCCCATTTCCTGGCGAGCGCGCCGCGCGTGACGGCGCGCACCGCGGCGTTCATGCCGGGCGCGTCTCCTCCGCTGGTCAGGACGGCGATCTTCATCACGAACCTCTTGGGAACGGAGGATTCTAAAGGGGATGCAAACGCTGAAGCAGCTTCGCGAGGACGCAAGGCGCTGCCAGGACTGCCCGCTGTGGGCGAATGCGACGCAGACGGTGTTCGGCGCCGGCCACCCGCACGCCAGAGTCATGCTGGTCGGCGAGCAGCCCGGCGACGAGGAAGACCGCAAGGGACTGCCCTTCGTCGGCCCGGCCGGCCGGCTCCTCGACCGGGCGCTGGAGGCCGCCGGCGTGGACCGCGAGCATCTCTACGTCACCAATGCCGTCAAGCACTTCAAATGGGAGCCGCGCGGCAAGCGGCGCCTGCACAAGACGCCGGCGCAGCGAGAGATCGACGCCTGCCACCAGTGGATCGAGCGCGAGATCGAGACCGTGCAGCCCACGGTGATCGCGTGCCTGGGCGCGACGGCGGCGCGCTCGCTCCTCGGCAAGGACTTCCGGGTTTCCGTCGGCAGGGGCAAGTTCGTGGAGAACCCGTACGCGCCGTTCGCCTTCGCCACCTACCATCCCTCGGCGCTGCTGCGACTCAGGGACGAGAAGGAGAAGGAAGCGGCGTTTGCCCAGCTTGTGAAGGACCTTTCCTTGATCCGGAAAGCGCTTCGTTCAGCCACTGCCGCACCGCCGCGGCATCGCGCAGGCGCCAGCGCGCGGAGGTGACGCCGGGGCCGATCTTCACCGAGTGGCCGCCCAGGCGGTTCACGACGTGGAAGCCGTCCTCGTCGGTGAGGTCGTCGCCCAGGAACACCGGCATGCGGCCGCGAAACGGCGCCTCGCGCATGAATTCCTCGATGGCGATGCCCTTGTCGCGCCCGGACGGCTTGAGCTCGACGACCATCTTGCCGCCCTGCACCTCCACGCCTTCGCCGAGGTGGCGAGCCGCCTTGTGCACCGCCGAGTGGGCCAGCGCGCCGAGCTGCGGCGAAAGGCGATAGTGCAGCGCGAGGCTCGCGCCCTTGTCCTCGAAGAGGAGGCCGGAATGCTTCGCCGCCACGGCCTTCAGCTCGGCGGCGGCGAGGCGAAGCGCATCCTCGGGGAACGGGTGGCGGTGGATGCGGCCCTTCGCGTCGCGCCGCTCGATGCCATGCTGCCCCGCGGCCGGGAGGCGCAGCGGATAGAAAAGCTTGTCGATGCCGTCGATCGAGCGGCCGCTGATGAGCGCGAGCGCCCCGCGGCACGCCGAGTAAAGGCCCGTGACCAGGCGGGTATCGGAGGGGCCGGTCTTGACGGCGTTCGGCATCGGCGCGATGTCGAGCAGCGTGCCGTCGATGTCGAGGAACCAGGCCCAGCCGGGATTGAAAGGCGGACAGCTCCCCATGCTCAGGTCGCGCTCGCGCGGCGGCGCGCGGCACGCGCGCTCGACATGACGCGGCGGCGATGGCGCATGCGCGCGGCGTCGATCAGCATCCGCCCCGCCCAGCGGAAGACGTTGAACTCGGCGACGAGGTTGCGCATGCTGCGCATGCGCGTCCTCTGTTCCTCCGGCGACATGGTGAG
>JBLNDP010000007.1:0-6607 GCA_050261755.1 Clostridia bacterium | reverse complement strand
CGAGCTACACGAACGCGGCGGCAAGTGGCAGGCCGGACAACTGATCCGGGCGAATCGCCTGGCCGGGTACGAAACCGTCGAGAACGGCGACTGGCAGTTCCTGATGTGGGACAGCGGCTCGGACCGGCCGAAGATGCCGCAGGGGACGGCCGGCTTCCGCTGGGCGCAGCAAAAAGGCGCGGCGCTCGCCATCGTGCATTGCGCGCAGGCGTGGGCGATGCTCGAAGGCCGCGACAAGGTGCTGCCCGAGGACGTGCAGGCCATCCTGCCCGGCGCCGCGGCCCACCGGCTGCGTCCTTCGCACGACACGGCACGCCGCGTCGACGTCGGCGCGCAGCTCCTCGCCGCCGTTCCGATTCCTTAGGTTTTCCTTTCCCCGTAGCGATTCGGCGACAGAAGTTTTTTTCTGCGCGCTGCGGTCGCGCCAGCGAAGAAGCTTTGGTTTAATCGGGACGGATGACGCGCCCCGGTACGCGCTACACCCTAGAAGTCCATCCCCATATACCCAAGCGACTCGCCCGGCTCCACGAGCTGGCGGGCAACTTGTGGTACAGCTGGGACCGGCCGACGCGCGCGCTCTTCGCGAAGCTGAACCCGGCGCTCTGGGCCGCGGTCGGGCACAGCCCGAAGGCGATGCTGAAGCGCCTCGACGAGCCGCGCCTGCTCGAGGCAGCCTCCGACCCGGCCTTCCTCGACAGCCTGACGCGCGTGCTGGCGGCCTTCGACGCTTACCAGGCCGAGGCGCCCTTCCGGCAGAACGCCGGCGGCTTCCGCCCCGACGACCTGGTCGCCTACTTCTGCGCCGAGTTCGGCGTGCACGAGAGCTTGCCGACCTACTCCGGCGGCCTGGGCATCCTCGCCGGCGACCATTGCAAGGCCGCGAGCGACTTCAAGCTGCCCTTCGTCGCGGTCGGCCTGCTCTACCGCCAGGGCTACTTCAACCAGACGGTCGATGCCGACGGCCGGCAGCGCGCCGAGTATCCCGACGCCGACTTCGCCGACCTGCCGATCGAGCCGGTCCTCAAGGACGGGGCCGAGGTGAAGGTCGAAGTGCCCTTCCCGGGGCGAAAGATCACGGTGAAGCTCTGGGAGGCGCGCATCGGCCACGTGCGCCTCATCCTCCTCGATGCCGACATCGCCGAGAACAGCGAGCGCGACCGCCACATCACGCACCGCCTCTACGGCGGCGACCGCACGACGCGCGTGGAGCAGGAGCTCGTCCTCGGCGTGGGCGGCGTGCGCGCGCTCGGCGCGATGGGCATCCGCCCCAGCGTGTGGCACATCAACGAGGGCCACGCCGCCTTCCTCATTCTCGAGCGCGTGCGCGAGCGCGTGGCGGCGGGCATGGACCTGGATTCCGCGCTCGAGGCCGTCGCCTCCGCGACAGTCTTCACCACGCATACGCCGGTCCCCGCCGGCCACGACCAGTTCACCGACCACACGGTCATGCCGTACCTGAAGAGCTGCTTTCCGGACCTCGGCGCGCCGGAGCGCATCGCCGCGCTCGCCCGCCCGCCCGCCGGCGGCGACTTCAACATGACGGCGCTGGCGATCCGCGGCTCGCGCTACCACAACGGCGTCTCTCGCATCCACGGCGGCGTGTCGGCGCGGCTGCTGAAGGAGTTCTGGCCGCAGGTCACGCCCGAGGAAAATCCCATGGGCTACGTGACGAACGGCGTGCACGTCACCACGTTCCTCGCGCCCGAATGGATCGACGTCCTCGAGCGCTTCCTCGGCGTGGGCTGGATGCACCGCCTGGGCTACCCCGGGATCTGGGAGAAGATCCGCGACATCCCGGACCATATCTACTGGAGCGTGCGGCAGGACATCAAGGCGCGCATGCTGCACATGGTGCGCCACCGCGTCGCCGTCCAGCATGCGCGCAACCACGGCAGCGAGTCGCACCTCGAGCGCATCCTGCGCTTCGCGAATCCGTCGAAGCCGAACGTGCTCACCATCGGCTTCGGCCGGCGCTTCGCGACCTACAAGCGCGCCACGCTCCTCTTCAACAACCTGGACAACCTGCGGCGCATCCTCAACGACCCGCAGCGGCCGGTGCTCTTCCTCTTCGCCGGCAAGGCGCATCCGGCCGACGAGCCGGGGCAGGAGCTCATCCGCACCATCGCGCACATCGCGCGGCAGGAGGAATTCGAAGGGAAGATCCTCTTCATCGAGGGGTACGACCTGCACATTGCCCGGCGCCTCGTTTCCGGCGTGGACGTCTGGCTGAACAACCCGGTGTACCCGCTGGAAGCGTCGGGCACCTCCGGGATGAAGGCCGGCATGAACGGCGTCATCAACCTCTCCATCCTCGACGGCTGGTGGGGCGAGGGCTACGACGGCGAGAACGGATGGGCGATCAAGCCCGCCTCCCCCGACCTCGATCCGCACCGGCGCGACCACGAAGAGGCGCGCACGCTGTACGAGATCCTGCAGCACCAGGTGGCGCCGCTCTACTACGGGCGCGGCCACGACGACAACGGCTCCACCACCTATTCGCCGCAGTGGATCCGCATGGCGAAGCGCTCCATGGCTTCTCTCCTGCCGGTCTACGACGCCTCGCGCATGGTCGGCGAGTACGTCTCGAAGTTCTACCTGCCCGCCTCGCGCCAGGGGCACCGCTACGCGGAGCGCGACTTCGAAGGAGCGCGCTCGGTGGCCGGCTGGAAGGCGCGCGTGCGCGCCGCCTGGCCGGGCGTGCAGGCGCGGCGGCTCGACGCTCCGCGCGAGCGCATCCAGTACGGCGAATCCATTCCCGTCGAGATCGCCGTCCGCCTGAACGGCCTCTCTCCGCAGGACCTCTGCGTGGAGCTCCTTCTCGTGCGCGAGCCGCAGGACGATCCGCCCGTGCAGCATAGCCACGAGCTCGTTCCGGCCGGCCCCCTCGAGAGCGGCGAGCAGAAGTACGCGCTCGAGCTTCGCCCCGGCATGGCGGGACGCCTCGACTACCGCATCCGCATCTATCCCCGGCACGAGCTCCTCACCCACCCCTTCGAGCTCGGCCTGATGACCTGGCTCTGACGGGCCAGGCAGCCGCGCTCAGGACACCGGCTTCACCAGCATCCGGACTTTTTCATCCACGCGGTGCATGAGCGGCCTGAAGGCGCGGGCGCGGAAGAAGTCGTCGGTGGCTTTGCGCGAGCCTTTGTTCCAGCCGTAGTCGTCGACGATCAGCACGCCGTTCGGCACGAGCAGGTCGTAGAGGTGCGTCAGCTCGTGGAACGTCGACTTGTACCAGTCGGTGTCGAGGCGCAGCAGCGCGATGCGCTCGGGCAGGTAAGCAGGAATGGTTTCCAGCACGTCGCCCTCGACAAAGAACGTCTGCGCCTCCGGATAGCCCGTCCCGCGGAGGTTCGACATGACCTCGTCGAGCACCCCGCCGAAGCCGATCACTTTTCCGTCGCGGCGCGCCTGCTCCCAGAACGGCTTCATCGGGTTGCCGTCCATGTCGATGTCCACGTCCTCCGGCTCGGTCATCCCCGCGAAGGTGTCGTAGAGGTAGAGCTCGCGGCTGCTGTCGCCGAAGTGCTGCAGGGCGTGCGCGACGAGCATCATCGAGCCCCCGCGCCACACGCCGCATTCGACGATGTCCCCCGCGATCCGGTTCTGCGCCAGGTATTTCACCGCCTGGAAAAGCGAGTAGGTCGCTTCCAGGCCGTCTCGCACGGTCATCGTGTATTCGTCGATCTTCTTCATGATCTCGACGAAGGCCGCGTCGTCCGGGTCTTCCTCGGGCAGGATGTCCCGGTACGTCTTGAACTCCTGCTTGTCCGTGTAATTGATGTGGTACGTGAGCGCCATTACCCTATCCGGAAGTCCCGAAGTTTACGGATGCACTATAGCCGACGGACGGCGCTACGAAACCGGAGTCCGTCCCTGTCAGGTTGCGCGCGTTGGCCGGCTTAGCAGGGCGAGGGATCGGGGCTGTAGCGGGTATCTCTGGCCGGCGAGGCGCTCGCCGGAAGTGTCGAGGATGCAGTGCCAGCGGCCATCGGGGAGGATGAATTCGATTTCGCCGTCGTGCGCGTTGAGGAGAAGGAGAAGGCCCTCCTCGGGATAGTAGGCGCCGATGCAGCGCGCGAAGTGGAGCGACCAGTCGGCATCGGTCATCTCGCCGCCGTGCGGCCTGAGCCAGCGAATATCGTCGCTGTAGGCAGGCTTGCGGAAGGCCGGGTGCTCCTTGCGCAGCGCGATCAGCCGGGCCGCGAAGTCGAGAAGCGCGCGGCGCGGCTCATCCAGGCGCCAGTCGATCCACGAGATCTCGTTGTCCTGGCAATAGGCGTTGTTGTTGCCGCGCTGCGTGCGGCCGAGCTCGTCGCCGGCGAGGAGCATGGGCGTGCCGCGCGAGAAGAAGAGCATCGCGAGGAAATTGCGCTTTTGCTTCTCCCGTAGCGCCAATACCTCGGGGTCGGCGGTAGGGCCCTCGACGCCGCAGTTCCAGGATCGGTTATGGGCGGAGCCGTCGCGGTTTTCCTCTCCGTTCGCCTCGTTGTGCTTGTGGTTGTAGCTGACGAGGTCATGGAGCGTGAAGCCGTCGTGCGCCGCGACGAAGTTGATGCTCGCCGAAGCACGCCGGCCGCCGCGGGCGAAGAGGTCCGGGGAGCCGGCCACGCGGTTCGCGAGCTTGCGGATGCGGCTCTCGTCGCCCTTCCAGAACGAGCGGGCGCTGTCGCGGAACTTGTCGTTCCACTCATGCCAGGGGGGCGGGAAACTGCCCAGCCGGTAACCACCCTGGCCGAGGTCCCAGGGCTCGGCGATGAGCTTCACCTGCGAGAGCAGCGGATCCTGGTAGAGCGCCGAAAGGAACGCGCTGCGCGGGTCGAACTCCTGCGCGCCGCGCGCGAGCACCGGCGCGAGGTCGAAGCGAAAGCCGTCGACATGCATCTCGCTCACCCAATGGCGCAGGCTATCCATGACCAGGCGCAGCACCGCCGGGTGGTGCAGGTTGAAGGTGTTGCCCGTGCCCGTGAAGTTGATGTAGCGCTCCGGATTCTCCGGATCGAGCCGGTAATAGACGGCGTTGTCGATGCCTCGGAAGCAGAGCGTCGGCCCGTGCTCGTCGCCTTCCGCGGTGTGGTTGTAGACCACGTCGAGGATGACCTCGATGCCCGCGGCGTGCAGCGCTTTCACCATCGCCTTGAACTCGTCCACGCCCGGCGTGGCGCTGTAGCGCTGCTCGGGCGCGAAGAAGCCGATGGTGTTGTAGCCCCAATAGTTCCGAAGGCCCAGGCGCGCAAGTCGCGGCTCGTCGGCGGCGGCGTGGACCGGCAGGAGCTCGAGCGCGCTGATGCCGAGCTTCTTGAAGTGCGGGATGAGATAAGGAACACCCGAATAAGTGCCGCGCAAGCCTTCCGGCACATCGGGGTGAAGCTTCGTGAGCCCTTTGACGTGGGCTTCGTAGATAACGGTCTCGGCCCAAGGCGTGCGTAGTGCGCGGTCCCCGCCCCAGTCGAAGGTGTCTTCCGGGACGACGGCAGACGCACCCTCCGCAATCAGGCGGCCGTAGGGATCGAGGAGAAGGCGATCGGGCGAGAACCGATGCTGCGGACCCCGTGGCCCGTGCACGCGGTAGGCGTACCGCTGCCCGGGACGGGCTTGCGGGACGAACGCATGCCAGACGAAGCCGTCGCCCCGCTCCAGCGGCACGCGCTCCTCGCGCCCTGCGTCGATGAGGCAGAGCTCGACGCGGTCCGCGTGCTCCGAATAGAGCGCGAAGTCGACGCCTGCGCCGGTCCAGCGGGCTCCGAGGGGGGCGGGCACCGCCCCGAGCTTACGCGGGATAGCTCCGCACCGCCTGCGCGAGGTGGCAGCCGTTCGTGCGCCATGAGCCGTCGCGCTGGCGCTGCATCGAGTAATAGGCGACCCAGACGGAGCCGGCGCGATCGGTGAGCTGCACCGGCTGCACCACTTCCCCACCCATGACGAGCATGTCGAGGAAGACGACCGTGGCCGGCCGGACCATCGCCCGGTACGCCATGCGCACCACGTCCATGAACTTCTCTGGCGTGTGGAAAGCCTGGCGCACGGAAGGGGTGACGAGCGCGAAGGCGCCTTGCGCGTCGTCGCGGCGGAAGGCCTCGATCTGCCGGTGGATCACCGCGCGGATCTCGACGGCGTCGTCGGAGGTCACCTTCTCGGTCGCCGCGCCGGCGAGCATGGGAAGGAAAAGGGCGAGGAGGACAACGACGATTCTCGACATGGTCAGCTCCCTGTGGTGTTGGTGGTATTCGTGCGGTCCAGCGCGTGCTGCGACTTCAGCGCGGCGCGCAGCGCTTCCTCGAGCCGGCCGCGCTCCGCGAGGACCTTCTGCGCGTACTGCGCCGACTCGTCCGACGCCGCGCCGTTGTAGGACTGCAGCCCCGCTTCGAGGGTGCCGGTGCGGTAGACGTATTCCTGCAGGATGCGCGTCCCCAGCCGGATGTTCGTCTCGGGATCGAGGACCGCCTCGTCGCCGCCCAGCTCCTCGAGCTTGTCGCGATGGAAGCGCGGGATGATCTGCATCAGGCCTTTCGCGCCCATGGCGCTTTCCGCCACCGGATTGAAGCGCGACTCGACCGAGATCACGGCGAGGACCAGCAGCGGGTCGAGGCCCACGTCGTCGGCGGCG
>JBLNDP010000006.1:0-16008 GCA_050261755.1 Clostridia bacterium | reverse complement strand
CGCATCGTCGCGCAAGGCACGCCGGAAGAGGTCGCGGCCTCGCCGAAAAGCTTTACCGGCAAGTACTTGAAGCAGGCCCTGCGTCCCGCGGTGCGAGCCGCTTGACCTCGGCGCCGCGCGCCGCTTGACTGATCCGAACGTTCGTACTATTTTCTAGGCCATGCCACCCACCAAGGGCGAACAGACCCGCGCGGCCATCCTCGACGCGGCGCTCGCCATCTCGAGCAAGCTCGGCCTCGAAGGCCTGACCATCGGCACGCTGGCCGACGCCACCGGCCTGTCGAAGTCCGGCCTCTTCGCCCACTTCGGCTCGCGGGAGGACCTGCAGCTCGCGGTCCTCGAGCATGCGGCGCAGCGCTACGGCGAAAAGGTTTTTCAGCCGGCGCTCAAGATCGGGCGCGGCTTGCCGCGGCTGCGCGCCCTTTTCGAAAGCTGGCTGGATTGGGCAGTCGCCTCGGGGTTGCCCGGGGGCTGCATCATGATCTCCGCCGCGGCGGAATATGACGATCGTCCGGGGCCCATCCGCGACGCCGTGATCGCCTACCAGCGACGCGGCACGGCGATTACGGAGAAGGCGGTGAGCCTCGCCATCGGCGAGGGCCACCTGCGGGCCGATACCGACCCGGAGCAGATCGCCTTCGAGATGCTCGGCATCATCCTGGCAAACCATAATCACCGGCGGCTGCTCGGCGACAAGGAATCGCGCAAGCGCGCCCTCACCGCTTTCGAGCAGCTGATCGCGCGGCACGCCGCCGCGCCGGCGCGCGCCCTGCGCGCCGTGAAGCGCTGAACCCCTGAAAGGACCGCCCCATGCCCGCCGCCCTCTCCCTGCCCCGTTTTAGCACGAACGTTCGGTTTGCCGCCGCCTCGCTCCTGGCGCCGCAGCTTGCCGGCGCCTGGGCCGAGCGCTTGTTCCTCACGCCGCCGCGCCCAACGATCGGCGAGACGGCCCTCGACCTGATCGATGCGCGCGCCGAGCTGCTCGCGCACAAGTCGCGCGCCGTCGCGACCTGGGAGTGGGGCTGGAAATCACCGCGCGCACCGGCCGTGCTGCTCGCGCACGGCTGGGGCGGGCACGCGGCGCAGCTGCGCGGCTTCGTGTTCCGGCTTCTCTCCGACGGCTATCGAGTCGTGGCCTTCGACCAGCCGGCACATGGACTCTCGGAAGGCCGCCTCACGAGCCTGGTCGACTTCGCGGACGTCCTCACGGCCGTGGCCGAGCGGCACGGGCCGATCGCCGGCGTGGTCGCCCACTCGCTCGGCGCCGCGGCGACTGCCTTCGCGCTCTCGCGCGGCTTCACCACGCGGCGCGTCGTCCTCATCAGCCCGCCCTCCGATGTCGCCGGCTACTCGCGCCGCTTCGCACGCTGGCATTGGATGCCGGAGCCGGTGAGGCGGTCCATGCAGGCGGCGATCGAGGAGCGCTACGGCGTGCGATGGGAGGAGCTCGAGGTCGAGCGCGTAGCCGCCCGCATGGCGGCGCGCGGCGCGGCGCCGGCCCTCGTCATCCACGACCGCGAAGACCGCGTGATCCCATGGCGACAGGGCCTGCGCGTGGCACGCGCATGGCCGGGCGCGCGGCTGCTCGCGACCGCCGGCCTCGGGCACGGCCGCATCCTGCGCGACGACGGCGTCATCCAGGCCGCGGCGGACTTCATCGCCGGGCGCTCCGACGTCACGAGCCCCGTCGTGCCGGCGCTGCCGCATCCCGCACCGGCGTGGTGATGGCGATGGATAACGCGCAAAAGCTCGCCGAAGCCGCACGCGGCATGCCCGGAATCGATTTCCTGCGCGCGATCCGCGACGGCGACCTGCCGCCGGCGCCGATCGCCGAGATCCTGGGGTTCCGTATCGCCGAAGTCGAGCCGGGCCGCGCGGTGTTCGAGTGCACGCCGGGGCCGCAGCACTACAACCCCATCGGCGTCGTGCACGGCGGCCTCGCCATGACGCTCCTCGACTCGACGATGGGCTGCGCGGTCCAGTCCAAGCTAGCGGCGGGGACCGGTTATACGACGCTCGAAGCGAAAACCAACCTCGTGCGCGCCATTACGGCGAAGACCGGGAAGCTGCGCGCCATCGGCACCGTCCTGCACGTCGGCAGCCGCGTCGCCACCGCCGAAGGCCGCCTCGAGGACGAGGCCGGAAAGCTGTACGCGCATGCCACCACCACCTGCATGATCCTGCCGGGTGCTTGAGCAAAGCATCACTGCGCCGGACGGCGAGCGGATCACTGCCCGCTTCTTCGCGCCGCAATTCACGGCACGCGGCGCGGTCCTCATCGTTCCGGCCATGGGGACGCCGCAGGACTACTACCGCAGCTTTGCGCAGTGGCTCGCCTCGCGCGGCTTCCTCGCGGCGACTTTCGACTATCGCGGCGTAGGCCTGTCGCGTCCACGCAGGCTGTCGGGATACCGCGCCGACATCTTCCATTGGGCGCGACTCGATTGCGCGGCCATGGTCGATGCCGTCAGCGAGCGGGCACCCGGCGCTCCGCTGTACTGGATTGGCCACAGCCTCGGCGGCCAGATCCTCGCTCTCGTGCCGAACCACGCTCGCGTGGCCAAGGCCCTGACGGTGGCGTGCGGCAGCGGCTACTGGCGCGAGAACACGCCGCAGCTGCGGCCGAAGGCCTGGTGGCTCTGGTTCGTCGTCGTGCCGCCGGCGCTCGCGCTCTGGGGTTACTTCCCCGGGCGCACGCTGCGCAAGATCGGCGACCTGCCGAAGGGGGTCATGGCGCAGTGGCGCCGCTGGTGCCTCGACCCGCACTACTCGTTCGGCGCCGAAGGCGATGCCGTGCGGGCGCAGTACGCCGCCGTGCGCACGCCGATCGTCTCGCTCTCGTTCTCCGACGACGAGATGATGTCGCTGCGAAATACGGAGGCCATGCACGCCTACTACTCCGGCGCGCCGAAGAAGATGATTCGCCTCTCCCCTCGCGAGGCAGGCGTCGAACGGATCGGCCACTTCGGCTTCTTCCGCAAGGCGTTCGCGGACTCGCTCTGGAGCCGCTTCCTCCTGCCCGAGCTCGCGTAGACAACCGCGTGCTGCGCGGCACTGAAGAAACCGTCAGGTTCGCAAAAATTCGGCAGGCAACGCCGCGAGATCGTTGACGTCCCCTCCGCGCGCCCCGAAACTTCGCCCCGCACTCTAAGGGGGGGTTGCATGAGAAGGTCAAAGAAGGCGCTGGCAGGCGCCCTGTTCAGCCTTTTCGCGACTGCGGCAAGCATGGCCGCCGCAGCGCCTGCGGACGAGGTGCGCGCGCTCGTGGAGGCGGGCAAGGCGGCCGACGCCTACCAGCTCGGCCACAAGACGCCGGAAGCGCTCGGGGATCCCGCGTTCGACTTCTACTTCGGCGTCGCCGCGGTCGAGAGCGGCCACGCTGCCGAAGGGGTGCTCGCGCTCGAGCGCTATGTGCTGCGCTTCCCCGACAACCTGCCCGCGCGGCTGCAGCTGGCGCGCGCCTACTTCGCGCTCGGCGAGGATGCGCGGGCGCGCGACGAGTTCGACCAGCTGCGGCGCCTCGACCCTCCGGCCGAGATCGCCGTGACGATCGACCGCTTCCTCGACGCGATTCGCCTGCGCGAGACGCGCTACACCACGACCTCGGGCGCATACCTGGAGGCGGGATTCGGGCGCGACACGAATGTGAACGCGGGCCCGGCGAGCGCGAACGTGTTCCTGCAGAACCTCGGCAGCATCATCCTCGATCCGGTGGCGGTGAAGAAGCGCGATTGGTTCACGATGCTGGGCGCGGGCGGTTTCATCACTTATCCGCTCAGCCCGGGCGTGGCGCTGTTCGGGAATGCAGGCGCGGAGCTGAAGCAGAACACGGTGGCGACGCAGTTCGACCAGGGCAGCTATTTCGTCTCGGGCGGCGTGCAGGTGCTGCGCGAACGCGATCTCTACCGCCTGGGCGTCAGCCATAACCTCATCACCATCGAGAACGATCGCTACCGGCAGGCGCAGGGACTCTCGGGGGAGTGGCAGCACCAGCTGGACGAGACGCAGGCGGTCAATGCCGGCGTGCAGGTCGGGCGCTACCGCTATCCCGGCGTGAACCAGCCCCGCGATGCCGACTACCAGTCGCTCACCGCCGGTTACCGCCGCCTCTTTGCACACGCATGGCAGCCGATCCTGTCCGTGCAGCTCAGCCTCGGCCGGGAGGACGCGTTGAGCCGTCCCGACCTGGCGACGCGCGATTACTGGGGCGGGCGCGCCGGCTTGACGTTCACGCCGGCGCCCAAGTGGGGCGTATCGGCCGGGTACACGTACCTCCGCAGCCGCTACGGCGACGTCGACATCTTCGCCGCCGTGCCGCGCCGGGACACTTACGAGGCGGCGGACGCCGCGCTCACGTACCTGCTCTCGCGCAACTGGTCGGTGCGGGGCGAAGCGCTCGTCGCGCGCAACCATTCGAACATCGAGACCTTTGCGTATCCGCGCGAGACCTACCTCGTCAAGATCCGCTATGAGTTCAAGTAAGGGGAATGCCATGAGATCCATCGTCGCCTTGCTCGCAGCCCTGGCCTGCACATCGACCGCCCTTGCCCAGGAAGTCGCCGGGCGAGTGCTCTTCAGCCTGGGCGACGTCGCCATCGTGCGCGGCGGGGCGATCGTGGTTCCGGGCACCGGCACCAACGTGTTCTCCGGGGACACGATCCGCGTCGGAGAGCACTCCCACTTCCAGATGCGCCTGACGGACGAATCGCTCGTGGCCCTGCAGCCGAAGACGACGCTGCAGGTCACGGAGTATGCGTTCGCGGACCGCGAGCCGGGCGAGCAGCGCGCGATCTTCAAGCTTGCGGCGGGGGCGATGCGCACCGTCACCGGCCTCATCGGCCGGATCAACAAGCAGGACTACCGGGTGCAGACGCCGACAGCCACGATCGGTATCCGCGGCACGCACTACCAGGTGGCGTACCTGGAGAGCGCAAGCGGATCGCTCGCCGCCGGCACCTACGGCGCGGTGACCGACGGCCGCATCGTCGTCACCAACCAGGGCGGCGAACGCGTGTTCGGCGCGGACCAGCACTTCCTTGCCGCGAGCGCCACGCAACCCGCGGTAGGGCGCGCCGGGCCGCCGCCGCGGTTCGGCGAGATCGCGCCGCCGGTGCGCCGGCCGCAGCAGCCGCCGCAGCAGCAGGCGCCGACGCCGGCGACTGCCGTCCTGGCGGCAACCGGCGATTCGCGCGTGAGCAACGCCTCCAACGGCGTCACCCTGGCTCCGGCGGCCAAGCAGGACCCGTCGACCTCGACCTCGGTCGCAACGGGTGGCGGCACGACGACGAGCGACGCGGCGACCGTCTCCGCGCCCGTCGCGGCGCAGCCCGCCTCGCTCATCCAGGTCAGCGGGCCGGCCACCGTGGTGGGCGGAGCGACGATCGTGCAGCCGTCGCTCAGCGGCACGGTGTTCTATCGCCTGGAAGGGCCGTTCAACCTGCCGCTCACCTGCACGAGCGGCTGCGGCTCCGCGATCGTCAACGGCAACATCACGCTCGGGGTCAACCTCACGCTGCAGCGCGCGGTGATCAACGTCAACGTGAGCGACGGCACCGGCTTCGCGAACGTGAGCACGCCATCGCCCCTGGGCGGCATCCCGATCACGATCAGTAACGGCCAGATCACCTTCAGCCAGACGGTCAACCTGGCGGACTTCCCCCAGAACCAGGGCCAGTTCCGCTGCTCCGACTGCGGTGCCGGCAACACGCCGTCCTTTTTCCAATCCCTCAGCGTGTCGGGCGTCATCAACGGCTCGCAGGCCACGCTCAACTTGAGCGGCGTCGATCCGGCGGGCGGCGGCGGCGGCACCTTCTCGTTCTCCGCCACGCTGCCGCAAGTGACGCCTCCCAACTTCGTTTCCGCGGCGGCGATCCTGCCGAACCTGGCCGGCGGCTCCAGCAACTCGGGCGGATCGTATTGGGCCGTTTCGGTGGACGGCTCCGGCAGGCTGCTGCAGCTCGGCCCCGGATCAGTGACTTCTACGGGCGTAGGCAATCTCAAGGGGTCGGCGGGCACGGCGACGAACAGCATCGCCGGCTCGGCGCCGACTGCAGGAAACCTCGTCTGGGGCGCGTGGACGGGCGCCGGCGCGCAAATCACGGACTTCAACTACAGCAGCTTCACCACCGGCTCCGGCGGCTTCGTCCCCTGGATCACGGGCACGACGCCGAACACGCTTCCGCCGAGCCTGGGCTCGTTCAGCTACACGCCGATTGGCTCGCTCATCAACAACGGCGTCGGCATCCTGAATAGCGCGAGCCTCACGGCGGACTTCAATGCGCGCTCGCTGACGCTCAGCCTCAATGCCACGAACCCGGCCGTCGGAAACACGTTCCAGATGAATGCCGTGAATTCCTTCTCCCCGATCAGCGGGCGCTTCGGCGGCGGCTTCAACAGCTTGAGCTGCACCGGCCCCTGCACCGGCCCGGCCGCGCTCGGGGGAAGCTACAACGGGTTCTTTGCCGGGCAGTCGGCGGAAGGGGCCGGGGTTGCGTTCAGCGCCGGCTTCAGCGGCAATGGCGTTTCCGGCGTCGTCGCCTTCAAGCGCTAGCAACCAGGCCGGCGGGAGTCCAATCGAGACGGCGCCTGTGGAACTCGGTCAGGCTCGCGCGATGGCCGATTGAAACCAGCGTGGTCGCAGGCAGCCTCTCCTTCACGAGCCGGTAGAGGCGCGCCTCGTCCTCGTCGGGCAGCGCCGAGGTCGCTTCGTCGAGGAAGAGCCAGTCGGGCTTGAGCAGGAGCGCGCGCGCGAAGGCGACGCGCTGCTGCTCGCCACCGGAAAGCACCTGCGCCCAGTTCTCGCCGCTGTCGAGATCGACGATCTTGTGCTCGAGGCCGACGCTCTTGAGGGCATCGGCGATCTCCGCGTCGGAGAAGCGCGCGCTATCGCCCGGATAGGTGACCGCATGCCTCAGCGTGCCGATGGGCAGGTACGGCTTCTGCGGCAGGAACAGCAGGCGTGCGGACTTCGGCAACCCGATGCGCCCTTTCCAGTACGGCCAGATGCCGCCGAGGGCGCGGAAGAGCGTCGACTTGCCGGCGCCCGACGGCCCCGTGACCAGCGTGTCCTCGCCCGGCGCGACGCTAACGCCGGCATGACCCAGGAGCGAGCGCCCGTCCGGCAACTCCAGCGAAAGGTCCTCCGCGCGCAAACCGGCGTCCGCACCTTCCGCGCGTTCCCCGTGCATCTCCGCGCTTTCGCGCCTCACCTGTTCCAGCGCGGCATGGAAGCCGATCAGCCGGTCCACCGTGGCCTTCCATTCGGCAAAGTCGGTGTAAGCGTTGATGAACCACGAGAGCGATCCCTGCACCTGCCCGAAGGCCGACGCCGTCTGGAAGATGCCGCCGAGCGGAATCGCCCCGGAGAAGAACCGGGGCGCGACGACCACGTAGGGGAAGATGATGGCAAGCTGCCCATAGAAGCTCGTGAACCAGCCGAGCTGCTTGCGCTTCTTCATGAGCGCCCACCAGTTGCCGATCACGGACGCGAACCGTCCGCGGAAACCCGCGAGCTCCTCGCCCTCGCCGTGGTAAAGGGCGACGCCTTCGCTGTTCTCGCGCAGGCGAACCAGCGAAAAGCGGAAGTCCGCCTCGTAGCGCTGCTGGTTGAAGTTCAACCCGACCAGGGGCTTGCCGACCACGTGCGTCAGCACGCTGCCGACGATTGCGTAGACCAGAGCGACCCACACCATGTATCCCGGAACGGAGAAGCCCAGCACCTCGAGCGGGCCTGACAAGGTCCACAGAATGACCACGAAGGAGACCAGCGTGACCACGGCTGAAAGGAGTCCCAGCGACAGGGACAGGGTGTAGTCGACGAAGATGCGGAGATCGTCGGCAATGCGCTGGTCGGGGTTGTCGACACCCGGCACGTGGGTACCGGCCGCCTTGGCGAGAAGCTGCACCCGGTAGTGCGCCTGATCGGCCATCCAGTCGCCCAGGAAGCGCTCGGTCAGCCAGGTGCGCCATTCGATCTGGAGCATCTGCTGGAAGTACACGCGGTAGACAACCATGATGATGTAGGTGACCGCGAGGAGCGTGAACATGCCGAGCTGGCGGAAGAACTCGGCCTGGTCCTTGTTCTCGAACGTGTTGTAGAACGTGTTGTTCCAGGCATTGAACTTCACTTCCAGCCACACGAGCGCGAGGGAGAAACCGACCACCGTCGCGAGGAGGATGAGCCCGGTGCCGCGCTCGCGCGACACCCAGTACGGCTTTGTCAAAGCCCAGAAAGCCTTTAGAAACCGCGCTGTCCGGCGGGTCTCGCTGCGACGCTCGTCCATGGGATCACCTGAAGGGAACTGAAAACCAGTTTACAGAACGCGTGCGAAGGGTTAACAATCGCCGCATGTCCTCCGGCCGGGTCTTTCGCTTCGGTCCGCGCAACGATTCCACCAGCAAACCCGGCGGCGAGCACCGGCCGAGCCGCCTCTTCGTGTTCCTGCATGGCTGCGGCGCCACGGCGCAGTCGATGATTCCCATCGCGTTCAAGTTCCAGGCGCGCTTCCCGAGCGCGGCGCTCGTCGTGCCGAGCGGCTTCGACCCGGAAGCGCGAGGCGCCAGCGCGCAAGATTGGTACCCGACGCGCGGCCTGAACCCCGACAATCACCGCGAGCGGGTCGCGGCCGTGCTGCCAGACGTCGAGGACCTCGTGCGGCGCGAGCAGACCCACTTCGGCGTGCCGGCGAGCCGCACGGTGCTGATCGGCTTCTCGCAGGGCGGCACCGTCGCGCTGGAGACGGTGAAGTCTCCCGGCATCGCCGGCGCCGTGGTGGCCTTCTCCGCGCGCTATGCCCGCCTGCCCGGTCAAGGCGCGCGCATCGCCTCGCGCATCCATCTCGTGCACGGCGCATTCGATTCCGTCGTCTCGCGCGTGTATGCCGAGCGAGCCGCCCGCGTGCTGATCGGGCTGCACGTCCCCGTGACGCTCGACATCGTCGAGGACCTCGGGCACTCGCTGACGCATCACGCCATCAGCCTCGGGTCGCTGCGGCTCCTGCAGGGCATCTACGAACGGCGCCGGGCCACGCTGCATTGAAGGAAGGCTTGGTTCTCGTGGCGCACGGCGCGAAGGACCCGGAGTGGTCCCGGCCCTTCGAGCAGATCGCCCTCGCGCTCAAGAAGAAGCTGCCGGCCGTCGCCATCGGCATGGCATATCTCGAGCACGGCGCGTCGCTTCCCGAAGCGGTGGCGGTGCTCGCCGCCAAGGGCGCCCTGGCGATCCGCGTCGTGCCGGTCTTCCTCGGACAGGGCGGGCACGTCAAGGTCGACCTGCCCCGGCTCGTGGGCGAAGCGCAAAGCGCCTATCCCGGCATCCACCTCCAGCTGGAAGCGGCGATCGGCGAACGCGCTGCCGTGATCGAGGCGATTGCCGAAGTCATCGCGGACCCGCGGGCTTCTCGCTGAGCCGCTCCAGCATCGCGGTGACCGCGCGGATCTGCGCGCCTTGCTTGGTCGCGTATTCCGCGCCCGTATAGCCCCACCAATCCCAGCAGCCCTTCGGATTCCAGGCGAAGGTGAAGCTGCCCGGGCTCCAACCGTCGCGGGCGACCGCCTGCGGATAGAGGACGAGCAGCCGGTTCGCGTCCGCCCAGCGGTTGTAGCCCGCGCCGGCGATGAACGCATCGCCCACTTTCTCGTAGCCCTGCAGGCAGCCATGGAAGGCCACATGCACGCGGCAACCGCCGCCCTCGCAGTCTTTCGGCACGTAGAGCCAGCCGGTGGCGTCGAGGCTGATGGCGGCGGCCTTGCCGCCGGCAAAGGCCTCCTGGTCGAACGCCACCAGCCGGCCGGTCGGCGGCGCCATGGGCGGCCGCAGGGATCCGAGCAAATGCTTGAGCAGCTCTCCCGCGGCATCGTAGTCGCAGTCGTTGATGAAGGGCGGCTGCGTCGCGCCGCAGGCATTCTTCGCCTGCTCGACGACCATGGCGTGCCCGGCGGGCTTGTCGGCGACGAGGAGCGTCCTCGCCTTGAACGCGCGGTACCAGTCGTCCAGCGCACGCACCACCTCTGGAAGCACCGTGCGATCGCGCGTGCCGGTGAAGAGCCAGACGGGCGCGCCGGCAAGGTTGGCCAGCGGGTCGATGCCGCCGGCGCGGGCGAGGCCGCGCGCGTCAGCCTCGAGGATGGCGAGCGAGGGAAGCGGCGTCCAGGCGCCTGGAGCCATGCAGTTGTAGTACGCGGTCCAGAGCGAGCCTTGCGCGCAGTAGTACGGACCGCCGGCGATGGCGCCCGCGCCCTTGACCATGGCGGAATGCGCGACATGCATCTGCACCGCCATGTAGGCGCCGGAGGACACGCCGGAGACCGTCACTTCCCGCTGCGCGCCGAGGGCGGGCAAGCGGTCCGCCGCTTGGGCCTCCCCGACGACGAGGACGACCAGCGCGAGGAATTTCAGGACGCCAATTCGGGAAGGTCCTTGAAGAGCTCGAGCGCCTGCGGATTGGCGAGCGCCTCGCGGTTGGGCACGCTCATGCCGTGCACGACCGCCTTCACGGCGAGCTCGACCACCTTGCCGTTCTTCGTGCGCGGGATGTCCGCCACGGCGACGATGCGCGCGGGCACGTGGCGCGGGCTCGCGCGCCGGCGGATCTCGTGGCGCAGGCGCTCCTCGAGCGGCGGCTCGAGCGAATAGCCTTCGCGCAGCTTCACGAAGAGGACGATGCGCGTGTCGGTCGGCTTGTCCGGCGGCCAGAGCTGCCCGATCGCCACGGAGTCCTCGACCTCCTCGATCGTCTCGACCACGCGGTAGATCTCCGCCGTGCCGATGCGCACGCCGCCGGGGTTGAGCGTCGCGTCGGAGCGCCCGTAGATGATCATCGTGCCGCGCTCGGTAAGCTCCGACCAGTCGCCGTGCGTCCAGACGTTCGGGAAGCGCTCGAAGTAGGCGGCGCGGTAGCGCTCCCCGCCCTTGTCGCCCCAGAACCCGAGCGGCATCGACGGAAAGGGCCGCGTGCAGACGAGCTCGCCCTTCTGGCCGACGACCGGCTGGCCGTGATCGTCGAATACGTCCACGGCGAGGCCGAGGCCGCGGAACTGCATCTCGCCCCGGTACACCGGCAGGACGGCGCTCGCGTCGGTCCAGCCGCCCATGATGTCCGTTCCCCCCGAGATCGAGGCGAGGCACACGTCGGGCTTCAGCGCATCGTAGACGTAGTCGTAACCCTCCGCGGCCAGCGGGGAACCGGTGGAAAGCAGCATGCGCAGAGCGGAGAGGTCGTGGGTGTCGCGCGGCCGCAAGCCTCGCTTGGCAATGGTGTCGAGGAACTTGGGGGAGGTGCCGAAGTGCGTGAAGCGCTCCTTCTCGGCGAAATCGAAGAGGATCCGGCCGTTGCGCGCGAAGGGCGACCCGTCATAGAGCATCACGCTCGCCTCGGCGGCGAGCGCGCAGAACAGGATGTTCCATACCACCCAGTTGGTGGTGCAGAAGTAGAAATAGCGGTCGCCGGGGCGCAGGTCCATCTGCAGCTTGAAGAACTTGAGCGCCATGAGCAGGGTCCCGCCCGCGCCGTGGACGATGCATTTCGGCTGTCCGGTGGTGCCCGAGGTGAAGAGGATGAAGACGGGATGGTTGAAGGGCAGCTGCGCGAACTCGATGTCTCCCGGGGTGTAGCGCCGAAGCCACTCGTCGAGCCGCACGGCCTTGGGAATGTCGGAGACGTCGACTTGCCCGTCGAGGTACGGCACGACGACGAGCTTGCGCACGCTCGGCAGCTTGTCGGCGATCTCGGCCGCCTTCGCCAGGCAGTCGTGCGCCTCGCCGTTGTAGCGGTAGCCATCGGCGCAGAAGAGCACCTTCGGCTCGATCTGGCCGAAGCGCTCGAGCACGCCGTCGACGCCGAAGTCCGGCGAGCACGACGACCAGACGATGCCCTGCGACAGGCAGGCGAGCGCCAGCACGCCCGCCTCGGGAATGTTCGGAATGAACGCGGCCGCCCGGTCGCCGGGACGCAGCCCGAGCGCCTGCAGCGCCTGCGCGGCGCGCGAAACCTCGTTCGTGAGCTCGGAGTAGGAAAGCCGGCTGCGAAAGCCGCGCTCGTCCCAGAGGACGAACGCGTCGCCGCGATCGCCGCGGCGCAGCAGGTTCTCCGCGAAATTGAGGCGCGCATCGGGGAAGAAGCGCGCGCCGGGCATCTTGTCGCCGTCGACGAGCACGGTCGAGCCCCGGCGCGAGGCGACGACGCCGCAGAAGTCCCACACCTCGGACCAGAAAGTCTCCGGGTTGTCGACGGTCCACTTCCAGAAGTCGGGGTAGGTGTTGCACTCGAGCGCGTGCTTGCGGATCACCTGGCGGGCGAACTGCGTCACGAGCGCCTGCTCGATCGCTTCCTGCGAGGGCTGCCAGAGCGGCTTCATTTCGGTCGCGTCACCGTAGCGCGGCTCGGGTGCGTCAGCACTTCCGGTTTCAATATCTCGTCGAGCTGGGCCGCCGTCATCCAGCCGCGCTGCAGCACGAGGTCGTAGACGCGCGCGCCGCTCGCCAGCGCGTCGCGCGCGATCTCGGCGCAGCGCGCGTAGCCCAGGACCGGCGTCAGGGCAGTGACGAGCGCGGTCGAGTCGTCGAGGAGCCTCCGGGCCCGTTCCGCGTTGGCCTGTATCCCGGAGACGCAGCGGCTCTCGAGGGTGCGGCAGGCATTCGCGAGGTGCTGCAGGCTCTTGAAGAGGCTGTGCGCGATGATGGGCTCGAACGCGTTGAGCTGCAGCTGCCCCGCCTCCGCCGCCATGGTGACCGTGATGTCGTTGCCGATCACCTCGAACGCGACCTGGTTCACGACTTCCGGGATCACGGGATTCACCTTGCCCGGCATGATCGACGACCCGGCCTGCACCGCCGGAAGCTGGATCTCGCCAAGGCCCGCGCGCGGCCCCGAGGAGAGCAGGCGCAGGTCGTTGCACGTCTTGGAGAGCTTGACCGCGATGCGCTTCAGCACGCCGGAGAGCTGCACGAAGGCGCCCGCGTCCTGCGTCGCTTCCACGAGATTCGGCGACTCGAGGAGCGGCACGCCGGAGACTTCCGACAGGCGGCGCGTGACCAGCCGGGCATAGTCGGGATGGGCATTGATGCCGGTGCCGATGGCGGTGGCGCCCAGGTTGATCTCGCGGATGAGCGCCTGCGCCTCGGCGAGGCGCTGCTCGTCCTCGGCCAGCATGACGGCATAGGTGGAGAACTCCTGTCCGAGCGTCATCGGCACCGCATCCTGCAGCTGCGTGCGGCCGACCTTGAGGAGGTCGCGAAACTCGGCCGCCTTCGAGGCGAAGGCCTTACGCAACGAGCTCATCTCGACCAGGAGGCGCTGGATGAGGAAATTCAGCGCCAGCTTGATCGCCGTGGGATAGACGTCGTTCGTGCTCTGGGACAGGTTCACGTGGTCGAGCGGGTGGAGCTCGGCGTAGTCGCCCTTCCCGCGCCCGAGGAGCTCGAGCGCGCGGTTGCAGATCACCTCGTTTGCGTTCATGTTGGTCGAGGTGCCGGCGCCGCCCTGGATGACGTCGACCACGAACTCGTCGTGCAGACGGCCCTCGCGTATCTCCTCGCAGGCGAGGCGGATGGCGCCCGCCCGGCGGTCATCGAGCAGCCCCAGCTCGAGGTTCGCGATCGCTGCCGCCTGCTTCACGCACGCCAGCGCGCCGACGAGATCGGGATAGGCGGACACGGGCGTGCCGGTAATCGGAAAGTTCTCCAGCGCGCGGAGCGTGTGCACGCCGTAGTAGGCGTGCGCCGGCACGGCGCGGTCGCCGAGGAGGTCGTGCTCGATGCGCACCGGATGGCTCATGGCGGGCTCCGCGGCGGGCGCGCGATTCCTGACCTCATTTTGCGACCGCCGCTTGGCGGAATTCTGGCACTATCGTCCTCCCCGTAGGAGAGGAAATGGACGACCTGGACTTCAGCATCCCGGGCAACAAGCCGGCGCCGAAGACCGCCCCCGCGGCGCCGCACGTGCCGCCGCCGAAGACCGTCTACAACGCCGCCATGGCGATGGAGGTATTTCGCGCCGCCGGCAAGGCGGAGAGCGTGCCGGCCGGCGGAAAGTTCTTCGAGGAAGGCGACAAGGCGGGATTCCTCAAGCGCGACCGCATGTTCCTGCTGCTCGAAGGCGAGGTCGCGATGGTGGTCAAGGGCCACCCGATCGGCGTGGTCCGGGTCGGCGAGATCTTCGGCGAAATGGCGGTGATCGCCGACGCGCCGCGCACGGCCACTGCGCTCGCCAAGACGCCTTGCCGCGTCGTGACTTTGGACGCCGAGGAATTCCAGCGCGGCCTGCAGGCAAAGCCGGAGTTCGCGCTCATGCTGATGGGCATGATGATCCTGCGCCTGCGCGGCATGCTGGCGCGCCTCGCCGCCCTGCCGGGCGGGGCGGCCATGGCCGAAGACCCCGTGTTCGAGAAACCCATGCTCGCGTCGCTGGCCAAGGGCCTGGGCGAGCAGGCCATGGCGCGCCACGCGGGCGGGACGGTGCTCTTCAAGGAAGGCTCTGCCGGCGTCCTCATGTATGTCGTCCTGGAAGGCCGGGTGGCCGTATCCATCAAGGGCCAGGTGGTCGGCCGGGTGGGCCCCGGAGGCATGTTCGGCGAGATGGCCCTGGTCGACCAGGCGGCGCGCACGGCGAGCGCCGTGGCCGAGACCGACTGCGCCCTGCTGGCGATCAACCGGGCGGTGTTCATGAACCTGGTCAAGGCAAATCCCGAGTTCGGCGCGGCGCTGCTGGGTGCGGTGGCCCGCCGGGTGCGCTCGATGGCCGAGCGCCTGAAGTAGAATTCCCCTTCCAATCAGGAGGGAACACCAGATGAGACCAGTGAAGCTCCTCGCGCTCGCCGCCAGCCTAGCGCTCGGCGCGGGATTCGCGCTGCAGGCGGGCGCCCAGGAAGGCACCCTGAAGAAGATCAAGGAGACGGGCGCCATCACCGTCGGCCACCGCGACGCATCGATCCCGTTCTCGTACTACGACGACAAGCAGCAGCCGGTCGGCTACGCCATGGACATCTGCGCCGTGATCGTGGACGCGGTCAAGAAGCAGCTCAACATGCCGAACCTGAAGGTCAACTACCAGCTGGTGACCTCCGCCAACCGCATCCCGCTGCTCGCCAACGGCACCATCGACCTCGAGTGCGGCTCGACGACCAACAACAACGAGCGCCAGCAGCAGGTGAGCTTCACGAACACCTATTTCATCCCGGCCAACCGCTGGGCGTACAAGAAGTCGGCCAACCTCCAGACCCTCGCGGACCTGAAGGGCAAGACGATCGTATCGACCGCCGGCACGAGCAACATCAAGCTCATCACGCAGCTGAACAGCGAGAAGAACCTCAACATGAACATCATCTCGGCCAACGGGCATCCCGAGGCATTCCAGATGGTGGAGACGGGGCGCGCCGCGGCGTTCGTGATGGACGACATCCTGCTGTCCGGCCTGATCGCCAACGCCCGCAACCCGGGCGAGTTCGCGCTCTCGAAGGACATCCTCTCGCTCGAGCCCTACGGCGCGATGCTGCGCAAGGACGATCCGGCGTTCCAGAAGCTCGCCGACGACGCCACCGCGCAACTCTACAAGTCCGGCAAGATCAACGCCATTTACGAGAAGTGGTTCATGAAGCCGATCCCGCCGAAGAACGTGAACCTCAACGTGCCGATGAGCGAGCAGCTCAAGCGCACGCTGGCGAACCCGACGCACTCTGGCGACCCTAACGTCTATAAGTAGCGCATCACCCGGACGGGGAGCCTAGGGCTCCCCGTCTTGCTTTTCGGGGAGGAGGGACCCTGAACTACAACTGGCACTGGCGGGTGCTCGTGGAGATGGAGCCGGGCGGAACCGGCACCTATCTCCATTATCTTGTCGTGGGTCTGATGTGGACGCTCGCCACCGCGCTCGCCGCGTGGGTGATCGCGCTCGGCGTCGGCGCCGTCGTCGGCACTTTGCGCACGACGACCCATTCCTGGGTCGTGCGGCTCGGCAACCTCTACGTCGAGATCTTCCGCAACATCCCGCTCATCGTGCAGATGTTCCTGTGGTT
>JBLNDP010000005.1:0-13019 GCA_050261755.1 Clostridia bacterium | reverse complement strand
AAGATGGACCGCATCGAGCTCGACGACGTGCAGCGCCTCTGCAACCAGCACGCCGACCACCCGCCCGTCGAGCAGGCGAAGCACGCCGAGGAAGCGATGCTCAAGGCCATCCCCCTCCCGCAAGGCAGCCTGATCGGCGACTGGAAGAAGGGCGAGAAGATCGCGCAGAGCGGCCGCGGCATGACGTGGAGCGACAAGCCGGGCGTGCCTTCGGGCGGCGGATGCTACAACTGCCACCAGATCTCGCCCAAGGAAGAAGCTTTCGGCACCCTCGGGCCGAGCCTCGCCGGCTTCGGCAAGGCGCGCGGCAACCGGCCGGAGATCCAGCGCTACGTGTACGGCAAGATCTACAACGCGAAGGCTTACAACGTGTGCTCGACGATGCCCCGCTTCGGGACCTCCGGCACGCTCACCGACGCGCAGATCCGCGACCTCGTGGCGCTGCTCCTCGACCCCGCCTCGCCGGTGAACCAGTAGGTTGCAGCGCCGCGAGTTCCTCCGCCTCCTCGCGCTGGCCGGTGCGGCCGGCGCCTCGCTGGGCCCGCGGCTCTCGGAGGCGGCGGCCGCGGATGAGCTGTACGACGTCCCGCCGTTCGGCAACGTCTCGCTCCTCCACTTCACCGACACGCATGCGCAGCTGCTGCCGGTGTACTTCCGCGAGCCGAGCGCGAACATCGGCGTGGCGCAGGCGGTCGGCCGCCCTCCCCATCTCGTCTCGGATTCCTTTCTAAAGTTCTATAGGTTCGCGAAAAAGTCCCGCGAGGCGTATGCCTTCGCCTCGCCGGACTTCGAGGCGCTGGCGCGGCGCTACGGCAAGGTCGGCGGCTTTGCGCACCTGGCGACGCTCGTGAAGCGCCTGCGCGCGAGCCGCCCGCACGCGCTCCTGCTCGACGGCGGCGACAGCTGGCAGGGCTCGGCCACGTCGCTGTGGACGCAGGGGCGCGACATGATCGCCGCGCAGAAGCAGCTCGGCGTGCAGGTCATGACCGCGCACTGGGAGTTCACGTACGGCGCCGAGCGCATGAAGCAGGCGGTCGAGAAGGAGCTCGCGCCCATCGAGTTCCTCGCGCAGAACGTGCGCACGACGGATTTCGAGGATCCGGTCTTCCAGCCGTATGTCCTGAGGAACGTGAACGGCGTCGCGCTTGCCATCATCGGCCAGGCGTTCCCGTACACGCCGATCGCCCACCCGCGCCGCTTCATGCCCGACTGGACCTTCGGCATCCAGGAGAAGCGCCTGCAGCAGCTCGTCGACGAAGTGCGCGCGAAGGGCGCGCAAGCCGTTGTGCTTCTCTCCCACAACGGCATGGACGTCGACCTCAAGCTCGCCGGCCGGGTGCGCGGCATCGACGCCATCCTCGGCGGCCATACGCACGACGGCGTGCCGCGCCCCGTGCTCGTCGGCCGCACGCTCGTCACCAACGCCGGCTCGAACGGCAAGTTCCTCGCCGTTCTCGACCTCGACGTGAAAGGCAGCGCCGTCGCGGGTTATCGCTACCGCCTTCTTCCCGTCTTTTCCAACCTCCTCCCTGAAGACGCGGAAATGGCCAAGCTCATTTCCATGTTGAGAAAACCATTCGAATCGAAACTAAATCAGGCCTTGGCTATCACCGAAGGCCTGCTCTACAGGCGCGGCAACTTCAACGGCACCTGGGACCAGCTCATCGTCGATGCGCTCATGGCGGAGCGCGGCGCCGAGATCGCCTTTTCGCCGGGCTTCCGCTGGGGCACCACGCTCCTGCCCGGCGATGCGATCCTGCGCGAGCACCTCATGGACCAGACGGCGATCACCTACCCGCACGCCACGCTCGCCGAGATGACCGGCGAGCAGATCAAGGCGGTGCTGGAGGACATCTGCGACAACCTCTTCAACCCCGATCCTTACCTGCAGCAGGGCGGCGACATGGTCCGCGTCGGCGGCATGACGTACGCCTGCCACCCTAACGAGCCGATCGGCCGGCGCATCACCGACATGCGCCTCGGCGGAAAGCCGATGGACGCCGCGAAGCGCTACAAGGTCGCTGGCTGGGCGCCGGTCGCGGAAGGCGCGCAGGGCGAGCCGGTCTGGGACGTGGTGGAGCGCTACCTGCGGGACCGCAAGACCATCCCGGCCGGCGCGCCGAACCTGCCGCGCCTCGTCGGGGTCAAAGGGAATCCGGGACTCGCCTAGAGGCGGCGCAATGCAGGACGAGGACGACTGGCCGAAGAAGCGCTACAAGGCCGAGGACATGCCGGCCGACGATGGCCGCCTCGGCCGGGCCACGGCGCTCGTGTACATCCTCGCCGGCGCCGCGATCCTCGCTGCGATCGCCTTCGCCGTTTTCTTCTAGGGACAGGTCGCGCGAGGGTCTTCGCGCTTCGGGCAGCCGATGGGGCGCTCGGTGGGCTCGAGCGGGCAGCGGTTGATCTCCTCGGCGCTCTTCTGCAGGAAGACGGTGAAGGCGCTCGAGGCGGCGGCGACCGCCCAGAAGAGGAAGAACCCGATCGAGTAAGTGGCGAGGGAGCCCATCTCGACCGGCTCGCCGAAGAGGTAGAGCTCCTGCGGGTTGATGACGGTGAAGAAGATCGCCTCGGCGGCGCCGCCGACGACGAAAGACGGCCAGAGGACCGAGATCAGGCGGTTCATAGGCGCTCCTTGACGATTCGCCACGTGCCCTGCGGGTCTTCGACGATGGCGCGCCAGTGGCCGGGCGCGAGCGGCGGCAGCGCCGCTTCGTAGGCGTCGCCGACGCGGGCGAGCCGGAGACGCACGTCGTTGCCTTCGCGCGTCGCGTACATGAGCTGGACGAAGAGCGCCTCGGGCGCGGCGCCTTCGATCTTTATCCTCAGCCGATTCCCCTCGAGGAAAAACTGCGCCGAGATGCCCAGGCGCTGCGCGGCGTCTTCCTTGCGCAGCTCCTTGTTGATGGCGAGGCCGCGCTTGTAATAGTCCTCGGCCACGAGGCCGTCCTTGGTCGAGAAGGCGATCCAGGTGGTGAAGGCGCCGGCCACGAGCACCGCGGCCGGACCCGACATGAGGATCCAGGGCCAGGGCTCCCGGAACCATGGCCTGGCCGCCGCGGGAAGGCTAGCGGACGATGAAGACGGATTTTTCATGGACTTCTGCCTTCTCGCCGCCGAGGGCGTGGATCTCGAACTTGATGGGATACGTGCCGGCAGGCTGGCCGGGCGGGATACGGACCTTGAGCGTCACGGCGCCGGTAGTCGCCGCGGCGATGCCGGCGGTGTTCTCGCCGGCGATGTGGATGCCCTTCAGCCCCTCCACCTCGATCGTGAACGCACGCGCCCGCTCGGTGGTGTTCATGATCTGGAGGCGATACACGTTCTCGATCTCGCCGTCCTCCGCTTCGCGCGCGATGGCTGCGCGGTCGCGGATCACGTCGACCTTCAGGGGCACGCGCAGGTAGAGGCTCGCCGCGGCCGCGATGACCACGGCGCCCAGGATCGCGGCATAGACGAGCACGCGCGGCCGGAACGCGTGCTTGAGCATCTCCATCCGCGAATACTTCTTCTGCAGGGCATTGGTGGTCGAGTAGCGGATGAGGCCGCGCTCGCGGCCGAGCTTCTCCATGACCTGGTTGCAGCCGTCGACGCAGGCCGCGCAGCCGATGCACTCGTACTGGAGGCCGTTGCGGATGTCGATGCCGGTCGGGCAGACCTGCACGCACACGCCGCAGTCGACGCAGTCGCCCACCGGCTGGATCGGGATGGCCTTGCCGGATTTCTTGCCGCGCGGCTCGCCCCGCTCCCGGTCGTAGGTGATGATGAGCGTGTCCTTGTCGAACATCGCGCTCTGGAAGCGCGCGTAGGGGCACATGTACTTGCACACCTGCTCGCGCATGAAGCCGGCGTTGCCGTACGTCGCGAAGCCGTAGAACAGCACCCAGAACGTCTCCCATGGGCCCAGGGAGAAATCCGTCATTTCAGGGAGCAATTCCCGGATCGGCGTGACGTAGCCGACGAAGGTGATTCCCGTCCACAGCGCGATCGCGAGCCACACGCCGTGCTTCGCCGACTTCAGGAGCAATTTCTTCGGCGAAAAGCCGGCACCGTCGAGCCGGATGCGCGCGTTCCGGTCGCCTTCGATCTTGCGCTCGACCCAGAGGAAGATCTCCGTGTAGACCGTCTGCGGGCAGGCATAGCCGCACCACAGGCGCCCCGCCACGGCGGTGAAGAGGAAGAGGCTGAGGGCCGAGATGATGAGGATGGCGGTGAGATAGATGACGTCCTGCGGCCAGAAGACGAGGCCGAAGATGTAGAACTTGCGGTGGACGATGTCGAAGAGCACCGCCTGGCGGTCGTTCCAGGTGAGCCAGGGCCCGCCGTAGAAGACGACCTGCGTCGCCCACACGAGGATCCACCGCCAGGCGGCGAACCAGCCGCCCACTGCCCGCGGATAGATCTTTGTCCGGACCTCGTAGAGCGAGCGCTCCTCGGCGAGCGCCGGAGCGTCGTCCATGTTCATTTACTTCCCGGCGGACAGGGAATAGACGTAGGCCGCGAGGAGGTGGATCTTGGCCGCGCTCAGGATGCCCTTGTGCGCGGGCATCTGGCTCGTGCGCCCCTTGGAGATGGTCTCGGAGATCGCCGCCTCGCCGGAGCCGTGCAGCCAGGTCTTGTCCGTGAGGTTGGGCGCGCCGAGCGCCGGGTTGCCCTTGCCGTCGGCGCCGTGGCAGGCGACGCAGGTGGACTTGAAGACGGCTTCGCCGCGCGCGACGCGGATGCTGTCCGCCGCGCCGCCGGAGAGGGACATCACGTAGTGCGCGAGGTCCTTCACCTTGTCCTCGCCGAGCGACGGGCCCCAGGGCGGCATGACGCCGTTGCGGCCGTCGGTGATGGACGTCTCGATCTGCTTCGGGTCCCCGCCGTAGAGCCAGTCCTTGTCGGTGAGGTTCGGGAAGCCGCGCGAGCCGCCGCCGTCGGAGGCGTGGCACTGCGCGCAGTTGTTGAGGAAGAGCTTCTGCCCCATGGCCAGCGCCTCGGGGTTCTTCGCGAGCTCCTCGACCGGGACCTTCTGGAACCGGTCATACAGGGGGCCGTACTTCTGCTCCGCCTGCGCCGTTTCTTCCTGCAGCTGGCCGGCCTGCGTCCATCCCAGCGTGCCCTTGAAGCTGCCGAGCCCCGGATAGAGGACGAGATAGCCGAGGCCGAAGGCGATGGTGATGTAGAAGAGCCAGCGCCACCACCCGGGCAGCGGGTTGTTGTACTCGGCCAGGTCCTCGTCCCACGTGTGGCCGGTCTTCTCGCTCGCCGAGACGCGCGCGCTTTGCTGGGCGTAGAGGAACACCGCGCAGGCCACGATCGAGACGATCGTGATGATGGCGATGTACAGGTCCCAGAAACTGGAGGTGAACTGGCTCATTCCCGGTCCTCCACCACGGCCCGGCCGATCTCCTCGAAAGCTGCCTTGCGCGAGGGGGCATATGCCCACCACACGATGGCAAGGAACGACAGGAACGCGCTCACGGTGATCACGTTGCGCAGCAGGTTGATGTCCATCTCAGTTACCTCTTTTCACCGCTGTGCCGAGCACCTGCAGGTATGCGATGAGGGCATCCATCTCGGTCTTGCCCTTCACCTCCGCTTGCGACTTGGCGATGTCCGCGTCGCTGTACGGCACGCCGACGATGCGCAGCGCCCGCATCTTGGCCTCGATGTCCTCGGCGTTCGCCGGGCTGCGGGCGAGCCAGCCGTAGGCCGGCATATTCGACTCCGGCACGACGTCGCGCGGGTTGTTCAGGTGGATGCGGTGCCAGTCGTCCGAGTAGCGGCCGCCGACGCGCGCGAGGTCGGGACCCGTGCGCTTCGACCCCCACTGGAAGGGGTGGTCGTAGACGAACTCGCCGGCGACGGAATACGGCCCGTAGCGCTCCACCTCGGCGCGGAACGGCCGGATCATCTGCGAGTGGCAGTTGTAGCAGCCCTCGCGCACGTAGATATCGCGCCCGGTGAGCTGCAGGGGCGAGTACGGCTTGAGGCCCGCCACCGGCTCGGTGACCGCCTTCTGGAAGGAGAGCGGCACGATCTCCACGAGGCCGCCGACGGCGACCACGAGGATGCAGAGGATGATGAGGAGCGCCTGGTTGCGCTCGATGAGGTCGTGGGTGAGTTTCATGGCGTGTGGGTGAAAGTCAGGCGTGCGCCGGCAGGGGAATGGCCGCCTCGACGGGCTTCGAGGCGGCGATGGTCTTCGCCACGTTCCAGGCCATGATCAGCATGCCGGAGAGGTACAGCAGGCCACCGAGGAGGCGGATGACATAGAAGGGATAGGTCGCCTTCACGCTCTCGACGAAGGTGTACGTGAGCGTGCCGTCCTCGCCGACGGCGCGCCACATCAGGCCCTGCATCACGCCGGCGATCCACATCGCGGCGATGTAGAGGACGATGCCTATGGTGGCGACCCAGAAGTGCAGGTTGATCGCCTTCACGCTGTGCATTTCGGTGCGCCCGAAGAGCCTCGGGATCAGGTAGTACATGGAGCCCATGGAAATGAGGCCCACCCAGCCGAGCGCGCCGGAGTGCACGTGGCCGATCGTCCAGTCGGTGTAGTGCGAGAGCGCGTTGACGGTCTTGATCGACATCATCGGCCCTTCGAAGGTCGACATGCCGTAGAACGAGAGGGAGACGATGAGGAACTTGAGGATCGGGTCGTCGCGCAGCTTATGCCACGCGCCCGAGAGGGTCATGATGCCGTTGATCATGCCGCCCCACGACGGAGCGAGCAGGATGAGCGAGAACACCATGCCGAGCGACTGCGCCCACTCCGGCAGCGCGGTGTAGTGCAGGTGGTGCGGGCCCGCCCACATGTACGTGAAGATGAGCGCCCAGAAGTGCACCACCGAGAGCCGGTAGGAGTAGATCGGCCGGCCGGCCTGCTTCGGGATGAAGTAGTACATCATCCCCAGGAAGCCGGCGGTTAGGAAGAAGCCGACCGCGTTATGGCCGTACCACCATTGCACCATTGCGTCCTGGGCGCCGGCGTAGACGGAGTACGACTTCCAGAAGGTGGCCGGGATCGCGGCGCTGTTGACGATGTGCAGCAGCGCGACGGTGAGGATGAAGCCGCCGAAGAACCAGTTGGCGACGTAGATGTGCGGGATCTTCCTCTTGTACAGGGTGCCGAAGAAGACGACCGCGTACGAAACCCACACGGCGGCGATGAGCAGATCGATCGGCCACTCGAGCTCCGCGTACTCCTTGCCGCTCGTGATTCCGAGGGGCAGCGTCACGGCGGCGAGGACGATGATCGCCTGCCAGCCCCAGAAGGTGAACGCGGCCAGCTTGTCGCAGAAGAGCCGCGCGTGGCTCGTGCGCTGCACGACGTAGTACGACGTGGCGAACAGCGCCGAGCCGCCGAACGCGAAGATCACCGCGTTGGTGTGCAAGGGACGCAGCCTCCCGTAGGAAAGCCACGGCGCGAGGTTCAGCTCCGGCCAGATCAGCTGCGCGGCGATGATGACGCCGACCAGCATCCCGACGACGCCCCAGACGATCGTCATGACCGCGAACTGGCGCACCACGGTGTAGTTGTAGGAATTTTCCGATGCCACAACGCTCTCCACGCAAGAAAAGGCGGTAGAGCGATGCTAGGGCGCGGCGCCCGGTTTCATTTGATGTGCATCAAACCCGGAAACGGCGCGGCGGGTTCTGATACGTCGCATGACCACGACCCCGCAGCACACGCGCAAGCCGTGCCAATCCGCGCAGGTCTCCTGCGCGAGCGAGCTCGAGCACGCGCTGGAGCGGCTGCGCGCGGGCGCCGCCCCCGAAGAGGTCGTCGAGCTGCTCTCGCAGCGGCTAACGAAGCGCCTGCTTCACCTTCCCACCAAGGTCATCGCCGGCGCATAGCGCGGCAGCGGGCGCTTTTCGGCGCCAGTCCTTCTAGTTGCAGGCCGGGACCAGGTTGAACTGGTCCGTCTTCCAGGGCGCGAACGGGTTCGCCATCGGCAGCTGGACGTTCAGGTCGTAGCCCTTCGGTCCATCCAGGCCCGATCCCGAGCCGCCGCCGCTGATTTCCGTCTCCCCTTCGGCCAGCGAGCCGCGAACCTCGTTCTCGCTGACCTGCTGCCGCGTCTCCAGCACGCCGTCGGCACCTCCGCGCGTGCGTCCGTGCTTGAGGTTCGCGAAGGGCAGCGTGACGGTAGGCACGGCAAGCGCCGGCGCGGCGATGGGCGCGATCGCCGGCACGGCGAACACCGGAATGGTGGCCGCGCGCACGCGGCTATCGTCGATCACGCTGGTGATGTTGGTGGTCGGGAAGGTAACGGTCTTGAGCGCGTCGTCCGTGCGCTTGCCGCTGCCCGAGCCGCCGCCTCCTCCGGATCCCGACCCTCCACTGGCCACGGCGAATTGACTTACGGCAAAAAAAACGAGGAAGACCGAGAAAGATTTCATGCCGGGACGAACAGCGCCGCGCGCAAAGTCATCCCGGCGTTTCGCACTGCCGACCGCCTTCGGCTACGTGCCAAAAGGCATTGACACCAAGCGCTCAGCGATCCTCGTCCAGGATGTCGTGCGCCGGCCGCTGCAGGTCGTCGAACTGCCCGCCCTCGAGCGCGCGCCAGAAAAGCCAGCCGATCAGGAATACGAGGGCGACGGAGAGGGGGACGAGGAGGTAGAGGCTTTCCATGATGTCGCGGCCTCGAGCGGCCGCAATGCGTTGAGGAGGACGAGCACGGAGCTCGCGCCCATGCCGAGCGCCGCCTCGAGCGGGCCGACGTAGCCCAGTGCCGCCGCAGGCAGCGCGACGACGTTGTAGGCGACCGCCCAGGCGATGTTCTCCCGCACGAGCCGCATCGCCCGGCGCGCGACCGCGAGAGTCGATTGCATTTCGCTCAGCGCGCCGGCCCGCAGCACGACGTCGGCCCGCAGCTGCGCCGAGTCGGCGCCCCCGCCCATGGCAAAGGAAGCGTCCGCGCCGGCGAGCACCGGGGCGTCGTTGACGCCGTCGCCGACCATGACGACGACGCGGCCTTCCCGCTGCAGGGCCTGCACGTAGGCGAGCTTGCCTTCGGGCGTCATGCCGCCGGTCGAGCGCTCGATTCCGGCGCGCGCCGCGGTCGCCGCTGCCGCTTCCGGCGCGTCGCCGCTTGCCAGGTGCACGCGCAAGCCGCGCTGCTTGAGCGCCGCGACGAGCGCAGGCGCGTCGGCGCGCAGCTGGTCCTCGAGGTCGAACGCGGCCAGCCAGCCGCCGGAACCGGCGAGGAAGACGCGGCTGGCGGCTGCCGGGGCGGCCCCGAAGGGATTTGGCCCGCCGGCGATTTCCCGGCAATAGCCCTCGGCGCCGAGGCGCAGCCGCTGCCCGCGCACCACGCCTTCGAGGCCGCGGCCCGCGTCGTAACGCACATGCTCGGCTTCGCCGCTCGCATCGCCCTGGAATACCAGGGCGATCGGATGGCGGCTGGATTTCTCGAGGACCGACGCCAGGGCCAGGCAGCCCCGCTCATCCAGGACTCCGGAGACAAGGGTTCGCACGAGGCGCAGCTTTCCTTCGGTGAGCGTGCCCGTCTTGTCGAAGACGACGTCGGTGGCGCGCTCGAGCACCTGCAGGGCGCTCGAGCGGGCGAGGAGCACGCCGCGCGAGAAGAGCGCGGCGCTCGAGCGCGTGAGGACGACCGGCGCGGCGAGCGCGAGGGCGCACGGGCACGCGACCACGAGGACCGCGACGCCGGTCCAGAGGTCGCCGCTCCTCAGCACCGCCAGGGCGGCGAGGAAGAGCACCGCCAGCGTCAGCGGCCGGGCGGCGCGCTCGGCCGCTTCGACCAGGCGCGGCTTCAGGGCGGCCGCGCGCTCGACGAGCCGCGCGAGGGCCGCGGCGCGCGTCTCGGCGCCGGCGCGCGTGACTTTCATGGTCAGCGGCTGGTCGAGGTTGACGGAGCCGGCCACCAGGTCGTCGCCCGGACGCTTGTCGACCGGGCGCGGCTCGCCGGTGAGGAGCGATTCGTCCGCCGTCGAGACGCCTTCGGCGACGACGCCGTCGGCGGGAACGCGCTCTCCCGGCGCCACGCGCACGAGCGAGCCGACCTCCGGCTCGGCGCCCTGCCCGGCCTCGAAGAGGCGATCCAGCGCACGCGTGGCGCGGCGCGTCACCGAGCGCTGTACGTACCGGGCCGCGAGAATGAGGAAGACGAGCATGCTGATCGAGTCGAAGTACACCGTGCCGCTGGCCGTGACGGTCGCCCAGGCGCTCGCCGCGAAGGCTCCGCCGATGCCCGCGCCGATCGGCAAGTCGAGGCCGACGCGCCCCGTGCGCAGCTCGCGCCACGCGCCGGCGAAGAACGGCCGGCAGGAAAAGACGAGCACCGGCAGCGTGAGGAGCAGCCCCGCCCAGCGCATGAGCTGCGAGGCGTCCGTCGACAGGGTGGCCGGGTCGGCGTCCACGTAGGCCGGGAAGGCGTACATCATGACCTGCATGGCGCCCATGGCCGCGACGAAGAGCTGCCACAGGGCGGCGCGGTTCTCGCGCCGCTCCTGCTCGGCTCGCGCGGCGGGCGCGAAGGGCGTCGCCTCGTAGCCCACCGAGGCGATCGCGGCCAGGATGCGCGGCAGGTCGAGGCGAGACGGGTCCCACCGCACGACCGCGCGCTCGGTGCTGTAGTTCACGTCGGCGGCTAGCACGCCGGGGAGCCGGCGCAGCGTTTCCTCGATCAGCCACAGGCACGCCGCGCAGCGCACTCGGCCAAGGATGAGGTGGGCTTCGCCACTCCCGCGTCTTCCTTCCAAGCGAGGAAGCGAGCGATTGGAAAGGGTCGAGGGCAGCGGTGACGGCGCAGCGACGCTCGTGCGCGTCGCGTAGTAGCTCTCCAGCCCGCCCGCGACGATGGTCTCTGCCACCGCCTGGCAGCCCGCGCAGCACATCTCCCGCTCGGCGCCCAGCACGCGCGCGCGGTAGCCGGGCGCCGGAACCGGCAGCCCGCAATGGAAGCATGCGGCCATGCGGCGATCGTATCGGCGGGGCCCCCGCGGCCTTTGATCCACGTCAATGGCCGCCACGCGCCTGCTCTGAACGGCGCACGCCCAAAGGTCGGCTTCTTGCTTCTTCCCGGGTTATCAACGACCGGGAGCAGCGAGATGCGGATCAGCGTCCTTACCACCCCTGAAGCCGGCAGCCATCGGCCGTGCGCCTTCCATCTTGGCGGCCGCCGGGTCGCCGTCGCGGCCGTGCTGGCGCGCTGGGACGACGACTCCGGGCGCTGCTACGAGGTCCGCGACCTGGAAGGCCGGCGGTTCGTGCTGCGCCAGTGCTCGGCCTCGGGGCTGTGGGAGCTGGCGGGCGTCTATGGGCGTCGCCGCGAAGCGCAGCGCCACATGCCCGCCGCGCGCGCGACCGTGTAATTCCTGCCTGCCCCTGTGATAGCTTGGCCCGTCCTCCGGACGGGCCCATGATCCGGCACTACCTCCAGCCGCTCTTCGCACCCCGCAGCGTGGCGCTCGTCGGCGCCTCCGAGCGCCCCGGCTCGCTGGGCGAGATCGTCCTGCGCAACCTCTCGGCCGGCGGGGCGCTGGAGCTGTACGCCGTCAATCCGAAGCACCAGCAGGTGCAGGGCCGAAAGAGCTACTCCGGCCTCGCCGCCCTGCCGGCAAGGCCCGACCTCGCCGTGGTGGCCACGCCGGCGCGCACGGTGCCCGGCATCGTGAGGGACGCGGCGGCGGCCGGCATCCGCGCCGTGCTCATCCTCACGAGCGGCTTCGGCGAATCCGGGCCCGAAGGCCAGCGCCTCCAGGACGAGACGCTCGCCCTCGCCCGCAAGGCCGGGATCCGCATCCTCGGCCCGAACTGCCTCGGCATCATGCGCACCACGGCCGCGGACTACGGCGGCCTCAATGCCACCTTCGCGCGCACCGCTGCGCTGCCCGGAAAGCTCGCGCTCATCTCGCAGTCGGGCGCCATCTGCGGCGCGATCCTCGACTGGGCGCGCGGGGCGCACATCGGCTTCACGAGCGTCGTGTCGCTCGGCGGCGCGATCGACGTGGACTTCGGCGAGGTGCTCGACTTCCTCGTCGCCGATCCGGCGACCGAGGCGATCCTGCTGTACGTCGAAGGCATCCGGGACGCACGGCGCTATCTCTCCGCGCTGCGCGTCGCGGCGCGCGTGAAGCCCGTGATCGCCCTCAAGGTCGGCCGCTACGCGAGCGGCTCCAAGGCGGCCTCGAGCCATACCGGCGCCCTGGTCGGCTCGGACGAGGTCTTCGACGCGGCCCTGCGGCGGGGCGGCTGCGTGCGCGTGAAGACCTACACGCAGCTTTTCGCCGCGGCGCGCCTCCTCTCCTCCGGGCGGCTCCCCAAGGGAGAACGCCTGGCGATCGTCACCAACGGCGGCGGCCCGGGCGTCGTGGCCGCAGACAGCGCTGCCGAGAATGGGGTGACGTTGGCTTCGTTGTCTTCCGACACGATTTCTTTTCTGGATGAAAAGCTGCCACCCCAGTGGTCGCACGCCAATCCGATCGACATCATCGGCGACGCGCCGGCGCAGCGCTTCGGCGATGCGACCGCCGCGGCGCTGAAGGACCCGAACGTCGATGCGGTGCTCGCGATGTATTCGCCCGTGGCGGTGACCGATCCGGCGGATGCGGCGCGCGCCGTGGCCGAGGCGGCGAAGGGCTCGAGCAAGGCGGTGCTCGGCGCATGGCTGGGCGACATCAACCCCAACGAAAGCCGCGTCTACCTGGACGCGCAGGGCATTCCGAACTTCTACACGCCGGAGAACGCCATCGAGGCGTTCGGCTTCGTGCGCACGTACCGGCGCAACCAGGCGCAGCTGCTCGAGGTGCCGCCCGCGGGCCTCTCGGCGTTCGAGAACCGCGTCGACCTCGATCGCGCCGAGGCCATCCGCTCGAAGGCGCTCGGCGAGAAGCGCAGCGCGCTGAGCGAGCACGAGACGAAGGCGCTCCTCGCGGCGTTCGGCGTGCCGGTGCCGAAGACCGTCCTCGCCCTCAACCGGGAAGAAGCGATGCGCGCGGCGTCGGACATCGGCTTCCCGGCGGTGATCAAGATCCACTCACCCGACCTGATGCACAAG
>JBLNDP010000004.1:0-6498 GCA_050261755.1 Clostridia bacterium | reverse complement strand
CCGGCTTCCTTCAGCCGGGAAACGGAATTCTTCAGGGAAGCTTCTTTTGCGACGATATCCAGCCCGCCTTCGGTGGTGATCTCGTGCCGGCCCTCCGGGACGAGCATCGCCATCTCGGGCTCGATGCGGCAGGCGATGCCGACCATCTCGTCAGTCGCCGCCATTTCCAGGTTCAGGCGGATATGGGTGAGCTCGCGCAGCCGGCGCACGTCCTCGTCCTGGATGTGGCGCCGGTCCTCGCGCAGGTGGCAGGTGATGCCGTCGGCGCCGCCGAGGTGCGCCTCGACCGCCGCCCAGACGGGGTCCGGCTCGTACGTGCGGCGCGCCTGGCGCACCGTCGCGACGTGATCGACGTTGACCCCGAGCTCGATCACAGGTCGCTGAGCTCCCTCAGGACGGCGCGCGTGTGGAGGACCTGGCCATGCAGCCGCTCGCCGATCAGCGCGCGCATGAGCGCCCGCGCCTCGTCCCGGGTCTCGCTGCGGCCGTAGTCGTCGTGGGCGACGTCGAGGAGCGTGCGGCCGCGCACCGTGAGGTGGCCCATGCGCTCGCCCTCGCGGCCGCTGGCGCGGCGCGGGCCGCGCTCGGGCTCGTACACGTACAGCGCCTCGGGGTCGATGGGATCGTCCATGGTGTCGCGCTCCAGGAGCGGAGCATAGCCGAGCTCGGCGAGCAGGCGCTTCTCGAAGGCGCGCAGGACGGCACCCTGCTCCGCCGTCCCGCCGAGGGCGGCCAGCACCTGCTCGTAGAAGTCGTACAGCGCCTCGTGCGGGTCTTCCCGCGGCACGAGGCGCAGGATGAGCTCGTTCACGTAGAAGCCGCACATGAGGCCGCGGCCGGAGAGGGCCGCCCGGCCGCCCGACCACTCGGCCGAGAGCAGCGTGCCGAGCGAGGCCTCGTTCGACACCCCCCCGCTCCAGCTGAGCCGCAGCGGATAGAAGGACAGCAGCACGCCGCGCATCGCCGAGCGGGGCCGCCGGGCGCCGCGCGCGAGGAGCGCAACCCGGCCGAAGCGGCGCGTGAACGCCTCGACGATCAGGCTCGTTTCCTTGTACGGATAGGTGTGGAGGACGAAGCCGGCCTCGTGGTCGGCTCGCCGGCGGCTAGCCATCTGCCTTCCTACTCATAGCCCAGCTGCCGCAGGATGCGGGCGTCGTCGGTCCACGCCTTGCGGACCTTCACCCAGACCCCGAGGTACACCTTGCCGCCGAAGAGCTTCTCCATGTCGCGGCGCGCCGCGCTCGCCATGTCCTTCAGGCGCGCGCCGCCCGCGCCCACGACGATCGCCTTCTGGCTCTCGCGCTCGACGAGGATGGTGGCCTCGATGCGGCGGAAAGGCCTCGCGGGCGTCCCCTCGTCCTTGAAGCTTTCGATGACCACCTCGCACTGGTAAGGGAGCTCCGCGCCCATGCGCTCGAAAAGCTTCTCGCGCAGGAGCTCCGCGGCGAAGAAGCGCTCGTCGCGGTCGGTGAGCTGGTCCGGCGGGTACGCGGCGGGGCCTTCCGGAAGCGCCTCGCGCACCACGTTGAGCAGCTCGGCCAGGTTGCGGCCGGTCTTCGCGCTGACCGGCACGATGGCGTGGAAGTCGCGTTCCTTGGCGAGCCGCTCGAGGTATGGAATCAGCTCGCTCTTGCGCTCGAGCTTGTCGACCTTGTTCGGCACGGCGATGACCTTCTGGCCTTTCGGGATGCGCTCGAGCGCCATGCGGTCCTCGGGCGTGAAGCGCGGGACCTCGACCACGAACAGCACCACGTCCACGTCCCGGCTCGCCTCCACCGCGCGCCGGTTCAGCGCCCGCTGGAAGATGGTCTTCGACTGCGCCTGCTGGCCGGGCGAGTCGACGAAGACGTACTGGCATTCCGGCAGGGTCAGGATGCCCGTGACGAGGTGCCGCGTGGTTTGCGGCTTCCGCGAGACGATGGAGAGCTTCTCGCCGACGAGCTTGTTCAGCAGGCTCGACTTGCCGGTGTTGGGGCGCCCGGCGATGCCGACCGTGCCGCAGCGGTGCGTCACCCGAGCTTCTCCAGCAGCGCCGCCGCCGCCTGCTGCTCGGCACGCTGGCGCGAGCTGCCGGTGCCCGTGGCGGCGAGGCCGAGGTCGGGCAGCACGCATTCCACCTCGAACACGTTGTTGCGCGCCGAGAGCTTCTCGGCGACGACGCGGTACTCCGGCAGGCGCTGGTGCTTCGCCTGCATCGCCTCCTGCAGGCGGGTCTTCGCGTCCTTGAGCACCGACTGCGGGTCGAGCCGCGAGAGCAGCGGCTCGAAGATGCGCGAGACCGCGTCGCGGGCCGCGTCGTAGCCCCCGTCGAGGAACACCGCGCCGAGGACGGCCTCCAGCGCGTCCGCGGACACGGACTCCGTGAGCGGCACGTCGGCCGCGGTGCGCAGGAGCGGCGGCACGCCGAGGCCCTCGGCGAGCTGCGCCAGCGTCTCCCGGCGAATGAGGCCGGCGCGCATCTGCGTGAGCTTGCCCTCCGGCAGGTCCGGAAAGCGCAGGTACAAGGCTTGCGCCACCGCGCAGTCGAGCACGCCGTCACCGAGGAACTCGAGGCGCTCGTTGTGCCGCGCGCCGAAGCTGCGGTGCGTCAGCGCCTGCTCGAGCAGGCCAGCGTCGGAGAAGCGGTAGCCAAGCCGCCGCTCGAGGGCGTCGGGTCGGGCCAAACCGCTAGTCGCCTTTCGAGTCGCCCTTGAAGTCGATGTACAGGCCGACGTTGCCGCCGAGCGTGACTTCCTTGCGGTAGGAGAAGCCGATGACCACGTCGGCGCCCTGCTTGCTGATCTCCAGGTCGTCCGGCTTGACCGACTCGATGTCGTCGATGGAGGAGCGAGCCGAGAAGGCCTTCTTGATCTCGGCGACCGACGAGGTCTTGCTCTTGTCGGCGGCGATGGCGACGACCGCCGCCTTGATCTTGTAGAACTCGATGTAGGCCGGGATCAGCTTCATCCCGAAGATGCCGCCGATCACGAGTATGAACAGGCCCATGATCAGGCCCACCAGGCTCACGCCACGCTGCGTTCTTAGCATGTCGCTCTTCCCTCCCAGGAAGCGGTCAGTGGAACGCGCCGAAGCGACCCAGCTCGTTCAGGTTGAGCCAGATGAAGAACGCCTTGCCGACGATGTTCTCGTCGGGGACGAAGCCCCATACCCGGCTGTCGCTCGAGTTGTCCCGGTTGTCGCCCATCATGAAATAGTGGTTCGGCGGCACCGTGCAGCTCAGGCCGTTCATATTGTAGTTGCAATTCCCGGCGAACGGGAACGCCCGCCCGGGCGCCGAGAAGGACGGCGCGTCGTCGTCGTTCAGGATCTCGTGCTCGACGCCGTTGAGGTTCTCGATGTAGCGGCGGGAGAACTGCATCCGCTCCTTGGAGAGGTAGTCGTCGACCTGGCGCGTGGGCACGGCCTGGCCGTTGATCGTGAGGCGCTTGTTCCGGTACTCGACGCGGTCGCCCGGAACACCGACCACGCGCTTGATGTAGTCGAGCGACGGATCCTCGGGGTAGCGGAACACCATCACGTCGCCCCGCTTGGGCTGGTGGATCTCGACGATCTTCTTGTTCACCACCGGCAGGCGGATGCCGTACGTGAACTTGTTCACGAGGATGAAGTCGCCGACCAGCAGCGTCGGCACCATGGAGCTGGAGGGGATCTTGAAGGGTTCGACGAGGAACGAGCGCAGCATGAAGACGATGAGGATGACCGGGAAGAAGCTGACCGAGTACTCGACCCACCACGGCTGCTTGTCCTCGCCCTTCCTTCGCTTCGCGAGGAAGAGCACTTCCAGCAGCCAGACGGCGCCGGTCACGACGAGAAGCAGGAAAAGGAACAGGGCGAAGCTCATCGCGCCGCCCTCACGAGTCGCCCCGCTGCAGGACCGCCAGGAATGCCTCCTGGGGAATTTCCACTGAGCCGACCTGCTTCATGCGCTTCTTCCCTTCCTTCTGCTTCTCGAGCAGCTTTTTCTTGCGGGTGACGTCGCCGCCGTAGCACTTCGCCAGCACGTTCTTGCGCAGCGCCTTGACGTTCTCCCGCGCGATGATATGGCCGCCGATCGCGGCCTGCACGGCGACGTCGAACATCTGGCGCGGGATGAGGCCGCGCAGGCGCTCCACCAGCTCCCGGCCGCGGCGCTGGGCGCCCTCGCGGTGGACCATGGTGGAGAGCGCGTCCACCCGCTCGCCGTTGACGAGGATGTCCAGCCGCACCATGTCGGCGGGCCGGTATTCCTTGAACTCGTAGTCGAGGGAGCCGTAGCCGCGCGTGAGCGACTTCAGGCGGTCGAAGAAGTCGAGCACCACCTCGTTGAGCGGCAGGTCGTACGACACGACGACGTGGCGCGGCGAGTAGTGCATGTTGGTCTGCACGCCCCGCTTCTCCGTGCAGAGGGTGATGACCGGCCCCACGTATTCCTGCGGCACGAAGATGCGGCAGGCCATGACCGGCTCGCGGAACTCCTCGATCGTCTCCACGGGCGGCAGGCGCGAGGGGTTCGACACCTGCTCGACGTTGCCGTCGCGCAGCTTGACCTCGTACACCACCGACGGCGCCGTGGTGATGAGGTGCATGCCGTACTCGCGCTCGAGGCGCTCCTGCACGATGTCCATGTGCAGCAGGCCGAGGAAGCCGCAGCGGAAGCCGAAGCCCAGCGCCTGCGAGGTCTCGGGCTCGTAGTGGAAGGAGGCGTCGTTGAGGTGCAGCTTCTCCAGGGCGTCGCGCAGCGCCTCGTACTCGTTCGCCTCGATCGGGTAGAGGCCGGCGAACACCTGCGGCTTCACTTCCTTGAACCCCGGCAGCGGCACCGCGGCCGCCTTGTCGACGTGGGTCAGCGTGTCGCCCACCTTCGCGGCGCGCAGCTCCTTGATGCCGGCGGTGACGTAGCCCACCTCGCCCGCGCTGAGCTCGTCCTTCTGCTTCGATTTCGGCGTGAACACGCCCAGGTTCTCGCTCAGGTACGAGGCCCCGGTGCTCATCAGCCGGATCTTCTCCTTGGGCCGTAGCGTGCCGTCGACCACGCGCACCAGCATGACGACGCCGACGTAGTTGTCGAACCAGGAATCGATGACCAGCGCCTTGAGCGGCGCGTCGGGATTTCCCTTCGGCGCCGGCACGCGCGCGATGACCGCCTCGAGGATGTCGTCGACCTTCTCCCCGGTCTTCGCGCTGGCGCGGATGGCGTCCTTCGCCTCGATGCCGATCACGTCCTCGATTTCCTGGATGGCGCGGTCGGGCTCGGCGGAGGGCAGGTCGATCTTGTTCAGGACCGGAATGACTTCCACGCCCTGCTCGATCGCCGTGTAGCAATTGGCGACGGTCTGCGCCTCGACGCCCTGCGAGGCGTCGACGACGAGCACCGCGCCCTCGCACGCGGCAAGCGAGCGGCTCACTTCGTACGAGAAGTCGACGTGCCCGGGCGTGTCGATGAGGTTCAGCAGGTACGTCTTCCCGTCCCGGGACTTGTACTCGAGCGCGGCCGTCTGCGCCTTGATGGTGATGCCGCGCTCCCGCTCGAGCTCCATGGAGTCGAGCACCTGCTCGGCCATCTCCCGCTCGGCAAGCCCGCCGCACATCTGGATGAACCGGTCGGCGAGCGTGGACTTGCCGTGGTCGATGTGGGCGATGATGGAGAAATTGCGGATGCGGCTCTGTTCCATATAAGAAAGGGGTGCCGCAGGGCACCCCTCCAGGCCGCTATTTTACGTGACTTCCCGCCTAGCCCTTGTCGGAGAGGCCGGAAATTGTGACGAACGCGGTCGAGTCGCCGCGGCGCACCTGCAGCGTGATGACGGCGTTCTTGTCGAGCCCGGCGAGCAGCCGGTTGAACTGCTCCGGCGAGCGCAGCTCGGTCTGCTGGCCCTTGTGGACCATCATCAGCAGCACGTCGCCCTTGCGCACGTCGGCACGGGCGTCGGGGCGCAGGTCCGTGACCACCACGCCGTTCGAGACGCCGAGGCCTTTCTTCTGCTCCGGCGAGAGCTCGCCCACGACGATGCCGAGGCGATTGGCCTGCGCTTCGGCCTGGGGCTTCGCCCGGGGCTTGTCGGCGGCGGCGATGCGGTCTTCCTGAAGCTCGGCGACCGTCACGTTGAGGTTGCGCCGCTGGCCCTTGCGCCAGACCTCGACGGGCACGGTCGAGCCCGGGCGGGTCGAGCCGACGATGCGCGGCAGGTCGCTCGAGCTCTCGACCTGCTTGCTGTCGAAGCCGGTGATGATGTCGGTCGCCTCGATGCCGGCCTTGTCGGCCGGGCTGCCCTTCTCGACGGAGTTCACGAGCGCGCCGCGCGCGCGGTCCAGCCCGAACGAGGTCGCGAGGTCCCGCGTCACCTCCTGGATGACCACGCCGATGCGGCCGCGCGCGACCCGACCCTTCTCGCGCAGCTGCTTCTGCACGTCGAGCGCCACGTCCATCGGGATCGCGAACGAGAGGCCCATGAACCCGCCGGTGCGGCTGTAGATCTGCGAGTTGATGCCGACCACCTCGCCGCGCAGGTTGAAGAGCGG
>JBLNDP010000003.1:0-11601 GCA_050261755.1 Clostridia bacterium | reverse complement strand
GGGCATGCCCTCGAAAAGACGCACCGGCCGCAGGTTCACGTAGAGGTCGAAGATGCGGCGGAAGTCGATCAGCAGCCCCCATACCGCGATGTGGTCCGGGACGAGCGCCGGGTTCCCTACGGCACCGAAGTAGATGGCGTCGAACTTGCGCAGGATGTCGGGCGCATCGTCGGGCCGCATCTTGCCGTGCTTCTTGTACCAGTCGCAGCTCCAGTCGAATTCCTTCCAGTTGAAGCGGATGCCGTGCTTCGCGCCCACCGCCTCGAGCGCGCGCACGCCCTCTGGAATGACCTCGCGGCCGATGCCGTCGCCGGGAATGACTGCGATCTGGTGTTCCTTCATGGGACCTTCCTCTCTCGAAGAGGGGAAATTCTAGGGCATAAAATCCGCCGATGCGCTTCGCCGCCCTCGAAACGTCCTCCGACTGGTGCTCGGTGGCGCTGTGGCTCGACGGCGAGATCGTCTCGGTCGAGCGCAGGGCCCCGAACCGGCATTCGGAGTTGGTGTTGCCGATGCTCCACCAGCTCCTAAAGGAAAGATGTTTGAAGATGGAAAACATCGAGGCCATTGCGTTCGGCGCAGGGCCCGGGGCCTTCACCGGCCTGCGCATCGCTTGCGGCATCGGCCAGGGTCTCGCGCTTGCCCGCGGCCTGCCCGTGGCGGGCGTCTCTTCCTTCGACGCGATGGCGGAGGAATGCGGGGCGGCGCGCGTCGTCGCCTGCATCGACGCCCGCATGCACGAGGTGTACTACGCGGCGCTCGAGCGCGAGGGTGCCGGCTGGAGGGAAGCCGTTCCGGGCCGCTGCGTCGCGCCGGACGCCGCCGAGCCGCCGCCCGGCGAGGGCTGGGTCGGCTGCGGCAGCGGATTCGCCGCATTTCCGGCCTTTCTGCAAAATAAAATAGCGGGGATGAATCCGGCGATCCATCCGACCGCCCATGCCGTCGCGAAGCTCGCGGCGCCGCAGCTCCTCGCCGGCAAGGGCGTAGACGCCTCCCAGGCGCTGCCGACCTATTTTCGCGACAAGGTCGCCTTCACCAAGGCGGAGCTCGCGGCGCGATGAGCGCGGTCCTCAAGGACGCTCCCCGGCTCGCGCCCATGCGCGAGGAGGACCTGGACGAGGTCGTCGCGATCGAGAAGGAGATCTACAGCCATCCGTGGACGCGGGGCAATTTCGGCGATTCGCTGCGCGCGGGCTATACCTGCCGCACCTGGCGCATCGGCCGCGATCTCCTCGGCTACTTCGTCCTCATGACCGGCGCGGGCGAAGCGCATCTCCTCAATCTTTCCGTGGCGGCGTCCTGGCAACGCCAGGGCCATGGCAGCACGCTTCTTCGCGAGGCGGCAGAGCTCGCGGTGAAGCAGGGCGCGACGACGCTCTACCTCGAGGTGCGGCCGAGCAACCTGGCCGCCCAGCAGCTTTACAAGCGCTTCGGCTTCCGCAAGGTCGCCGTGCGGCGCGACTACTATCCCGCCAGCGGCGGCCGCGAGGACGCGCTCGTGCTGACGCTGCCGCTCGCATGAGCCGGCGCACCGAGATCCTCGCCGAGATGGGACTGGCGCCGGTGTGGCGTCTCAGGAATTCCCCTCAAACATCTCTCTCGGAAACGCCGCAAGGCGAACCGGGGAAGATCGCACCGTTGCCTTCGGGCTGGATCGAGCTGAAGAAAGCCGTCCCGGCGTGCACCGCCTGCGGCCTCCACAAGACCCGCACGCAAACGGTTTTCGGCGTCGGCGACGAGCAGGCCGACTGGATGATCATCGGCGAGGCGCCCGGCGCGGAGGAGGACCGGCTCGGCGATCCGTTCGTCGGCCAGGCCGGCAAGCTCCTCGACAACATGCTTGCCGCCATCGGCCTCACGCGGCAGAAGAACGTCTATATCGCCAACGTGCTCAAGTGCCGCCCGCCGGGCAACCGCAATCCCGAGCCGGATGAAGTCGCGAAGTGCACGCCGTTCCTGCAGCAGCAGATCAAGCTGATCGGGCCGAAGCTCATCCTCGCGATGGGCCGCTTCGCCGCGCAGACACTACTGAATACGGATGCGAGCATCGCGAGTCTCCGCGGCAGCGTGCACAAGTACGCCGGCGTCCCGCTCATCGTCACCTACCATCCCGCATACCTCCTGCGGAACCTGCCCGACAAGTCCAAGGCGTGGGCCGACCTCGTCTTCGCCCAGCGCACGATGGCGGCGCTTTAACTGTTGACGCGAGTCAAAGAAACGCGGCGCGTTTCAAGCGGCTAGAATTTTTCCCTCCCAGGGAGGGGAAATGAAGAAAAATTCGCGCGCCGCCATCGCGGTGGCCGGGCTCTTGATGTGCGGATCGTCGTTCGCCGATTGCGTGATGCGCAACACGAGCGCGGCGGAGAAGGAATACAACGTTCGCGCGCAGGCTTCGCTCCGCGAGGCGCTGCCCTCCGCGCCGGCGAACTGGACCATGAAGCTCTCGCCGTCCGACCCGATGGACTCGGTTTGCGCGGACAGCCACCCGGGCGCCTTCGAGGTCAAGGTCGCCGCCGTCTACGTCTGGACGCGGCCGAAGGAAGACAAGGCCCGCATCTACGCCGAGCGGCGCAAGGTCGAGAAGGAGATCGACGCCCTGCGCGAGCTGCCGCCCGACGTGAAGAAGGAGCGCCAGGCCTGGCTCGACAAGATGAGCGAGGCCAACCGCGCTTCCAACGCGGCGTCGAAGGCCGGCGACAAGGCGCTCGCGCGGCAGAAGGACAGCGAGGCGGAGGGCTACAGCCAGAAGGGGCGTGCCGTGCGAGACGCGTACTGGCAGCGCATCCAGCCCGACGTCGACAAGCTGCAGGCCCGGGCCAAGAGCCTGAACGACGCCGACGTGCGCGTCGAAGTGGTGGTGATCGCCAACGAGCGCTATCCGCAGAGGCCGCCGGTCGATGCGACCAAGGTCGTCACGGCGGGCAAGGTGCCGGTGGCGAATCCGGGCATGAAGCTGCAAGGCGCCCGCCTGATGGTGGTTCGCTCGCAGCCGGAGGGTGCGCAGATCGAGGCGCTCGTCGACGAGAAGAAGCTCAACCAGATCGTCCAATAGGGAGAACACCATGAACAAAGCGCTTCTCGTAACGTCGCTCTGCGCGCTCGTCCTCGTGTCCGCCTGCGGCCGGGACGAGGCCCGCGTCGCCGTGAACACCAAGGACGCCAAGATCACCGTGGCCGGGGGCGATGCGAGCGTCGCCCTGCCGGACACGTTCCCGAAGGACATCCCGATCATTCCCGGCGGGTCGGTCAAGGCCGCGATGAAGACCGGCGAGGTCACGAGCGTCTCGATGACCACGAGCACCTCGCCGCAGGAAGTGGCCAAGTACTACCAGGAGAACCTGACCAGCCAGGGCTGGAAGATCGGCAACACGATCGCGGCCGGCAAGGTGACCATGCTCACCGCCGAGAAGGACAAGCGGCAGGTCTCGTTGCAGATCGGCGACAACGACGGCAAGAGCGCCGCCATCATGATCTCGCTGCGGCCGAAGAACTGATTCCCGAAACCGGGCTCCGTCCCGGGTTTTCGCGGTTCAGGGCCGCTTTTCGCCGTTTCGTCGCATCGCCCCCGGCGCTGCGGGCTGTCGCCGTAGGATGGCGCCGTGAATAACTCCAGGGGCCAAAGGCCATGAGCCTGGTTTCGCTCAAGCAGGTCGCGAAGACCTACCACCTCGACGCCGTGGACGTGCGGGCGCTCGAGGACATCGACCTCGATATCCGGCCGGACTGCTTCACGGTGATCTCCGGGCCGTCGGGCAGCGGCAAGACGACGCTCCTCAACATCATCGGCTGCATCGACCTGCCCGACCGCGGCGAGATCAGCGTGGCCGGCGAGGCGGTGCAGGGCCTCTCGGACGACGCGCTGTCCGACTTCCGGGCGCGCAACCTCGGCTTCGTGTTCCAGAACTTCAACCTGCTGCCCGTGCTCACGGCCTACGAGAACGTGGAATATCCGCTCCTCCTCGCCAAGCGGCCGGCGGAAGAACGCAAGCGCCGCGTGGAGGAGCTGCTCGAGGCGGTGGGACTCGCCGACCGGGCGCGCAACGTTCCCGGGCAGCTCTCCGGGGGACAGCGCCAGCGGGTAGCGATCGCCCGCGCGCTCGCTTCGTCGCCCAAGCTCGTGCTCGCGGACGAGCCGACGGCAAACCTCGACAGCCACACCGGCGAGGCGATCATCTCGCTCATGCGCTCCATGCAGCGCGAGCAGCACGTCTCATTCGTGTTTTCCTCGCACGATCCCAAGGTGCTCGCGGCGGCGGACGACGCGGTGATCATCCGCGACGGGCGCATCGAGCGGGTGCAGCGGGCGGGGAGGGCGCAATGAAGACGCTCTCGCTTGCGCTGCGCAACCTCCTGCGCAACCGCCGCCGCTCGGCGACCACGCTCCTCGCCATGCTCATCGGCGCGATCACCATCCTCATTTTCGGCGGCTACAGCCGGAACATCACGTACAGCCTGCAGACCGCCTTCGTCCTTCGCTCGGGCCATTTGCAGATCCAACGCAAGGACTACTTCCTTTATGGCACGGGCAATCCCGCCGCCTACGGGATCAAGGACTACCCGCGCATCATCGAGGCGGTGCGCCGCGACCCGGTGCTTGCGCCCATGCTCACGGTCGTGACGCCGGTCATCTCGCTGGGCGGGATTGCGGGCAACTTCGCCGCGGGGGTGTCGCGCACTGTGGTGGGCAGCGGCGTCGTCGTCGAAGACCGCCTGAAGATGCGGCAGTGGAACGACTATGGCCTGAAGCTCAACCTGCCGCCGTTCGCCCTGGCGGGAACGCCGGCCGATGCTGCCGTGGTCGGCCTCGGCGTGGCGCGGGTGCTGGAGCTCTGTCAGCCGCTCGGCGTGCCTGAATGCGTGCGCAGCGCCCCGGCCGACGTGCCGGCCGGCAAGGGCGCGCCGGCCGACGTCGCGGAGCTTGCCGCGCTCGAGGCGAAGTCCGCCCCGGCCTCCGGCGAGGCGCGCATCGAGCTCCTGGCGGCGACGGCGCACGGTGCGCCGAACGTCGCCTCGCTGCGCGTCGTGAAGGCCGAGCGCCAGGGTTTCAAGGAGCTCGACGACATGTTCGTCGGCATGCACCTCGCGCAGGCGCAGCGGCTGATCTACGGCTCCGAGACGCCGGAGGCGACGGCCGTGGCGCTGCAGCTGCGCCACACGAGCCAGATTCCGGCCGCGAAAGCGCGCCTCGCCGAGCTGCTCGGCACGACGCTGAAAGGCGAGCCGCTGGAAGTGCAGGACTTCGAGGCGCTCAATCCTTTTTATGGCCAGGCAGTGGGCATGTTCGCCGCCATCTTCGGCTTCATGGCGGTGCTGATCGGCGCCATCGTCCTCTTCACCGTGAGCAACACGATGAGCATGGCGGTGGTCGAGCGCACCGTCGAGATCGGCACCCTGCGCGCGATGGGGCTGCGCCGCGCGGGCATCCGCAGGCTTTTCGTCTGCGAGGGCCTGCTCCTGGGCATCCTAGGCACCGCGGCCGGCGTGCTGGTGAGCTTCGGGCTCGCCTGGCTGATCAATCACTCCGGCCTCACGTGGCTGCCGCCCGGCCAGGTCGACCCGGTTCCGCTCAACGTGAGGGTGTGGGGAGAGACGCGCCTCATCGCCTTCACCGCGATCGGCCTTTCCCTCGTCGCGGTCGTCTCGGCCTGGTGGCCGGCCCGCCGCGCCGCCCGCATGGTCGTCGTGGAGGCGCTCCGCCATGTCTAGCCGCCGCCGATTCATCGCCGGGCTCATGGCCTGCGCGCTCCCGCTCGCCGCGCACGCGGCGCCGGGCGCGCAGGAGATCCTCGCGGCGAGCGACGCCGTGCGCAATCCGGACAAGCCGTTCTCGCTCACGGTCGTGCTCGTCGAATACAGGAAGGGCGCGCAGACGGACAGCAACACGCTGAACGTTTATTCGAAGGCCGAGGAGAAGAGCGGCCAGTACCGCAGCCTCATCCGCTTCGTCGCCCCCGCGCGCGACGCGAACAAGCTCATGCTCAAGAACGGCAACGACCTCTGGTTCTACGACCCCTCGAGCAAGGCGAGCATCCGCATCTCGCCGCAGCAGCGGCTGCTCGGCCAGGCGGCCAACGGGGACGTCGTGACCGTGAACCTGGCGAAGGACTACAAGGCCTCGCTCGAGGGCGAGGAGACGATCCAGGACGGCGAACGCCAGCCACGGCGCTGCTACAAGCTCGCGCTCGCGGCGGCCTCGCCGGACGTGACCTACCACCACATAGAGATGTGGATCGACACCGCGAGCAACCGTCCGGTGAAGGGACGGTTCTTCACCGAGAGCGGCCAGCTCCTGAAGACGGCGTACTACCGGCGCTACGAGCGCCAGCTCGGCGTCGACCGCCCGACGGAGACGGTCATCATCGACGGCCTCGATCCGGCATGGGTGACGGTCATGCGCTACAGCGGCTACGCGTACCGGGAGATACCGGAGGCGTGGCTGCAGCGCGACTACCTGCCGCGCTTCCGCCCGGAATAACGATGCGCGCTGCCGTCTTCGCGCTCCTCGCCCTGGCGGCGGGCGCGGCCCTGGCGCAGGAAGAAGACGCCCTGTCGATCGCCGACAAGGCGCAGCTCTCCGCCGAGCAGCCGCGCGACCTGCGCCTGTTCGTCGAGGGAGCGCTGCGGAGCTCGAGGCAGCAATCGAACGGCGCGGCGCTGCACGGCGAGCGACTGTCCTTCGATCTTCGCTACGACAAGACCTTCGCGCCGGGCCTGCGCGCCGTGTTCGCCGATCGCCTGGACATGGACCGCTTCGGCGCCAACGTGCCCGGCGACGGCAACATCAACACGCTGAAGGAGGCGTACGTGAGCTGGCAGCCGGCGCCCGACCGCATCGGCGACATCGGCCGGGTGAACGTGCGCAACGGCGTCGCGACGGGATACAACCCGACGGATTACTTCCGCGCCAACGCCGTGCGCTCCGTCGTGTCGGTCGATCCGGCCAGCCTGCGCGAGAACCGCCTCGGCACGGGCATGGTGCGAGGCCAGGCGCTTTGGGAGAACGGCTCGGCCACGGCGCTCTTCGCGCCCAAGCTCGCCGACCAGCCGACGGCGAGCCCGTACAGCCCGGACTTCGGCGCCACGAACTCCCGCAACCGCTGGCTCGTGGCGGCGAGCCAGAAGGTCTCCGAGTCGCTCGCGCCGCAGGCGCTCCTTTCAGGAGGCGCGGGCCAGTCCACGCAACTCGGCTTCAACGTGACGAGCCTGCTGAACGACGCCACGGTCGGCTTCGTCGAGTGGTCCGGAGGGCGCTCCTCCTCGCTGGCGGCGCAGGCCGGCGTGAAGCCGGGCGATGAAGCATTTCGCTCCCGCCTCTCCACCGGCCTCACATACACCACCGCAGGGAACCTCTCGCTCACCGCGGAGTACGAGTACAACGGCGCCGCGTTCCGGAAAGGAGAATGGGACGCTTTTCGCCAGGGTTCCCCGCTTCTCTATGGGCGCTACCGCACATTCGTCGGCAACCTCCAGGACCTGCCTACCCGAGAGGCAGCTTTTTTCTACGCGACCTGGCAGGACATCTTCGTCAAGCATCTCGACCTCACCGGCATGCTGCGCTACGACGTAGCCGACCACAGCCGCCTGCAATGGATGGAGCTGCGCTACCACTGGCCGCGCTTCGACGTCGCCCTGCAAGCGCAGTACAACAGCGGCGCTCCGACTACCAACTTTGGCGCGCTCTTCGAGCGCCGAGCGCTGCAGGTCGTTGTTCGCTACTTCCTCTAGCGTGCGCCGCGGGTCGAGGCGCTGGGCTAGCCGCTAACGGGCGTTGTCGTTGTGAGGATGCCGCTCGAGCGGCACCTCGGCGCGCGCGAAGGCGAGCAGGCGCTCGATCTCTTCCGCGTGCCGGCGGCGGTTGGCGAGGTACCAGTACTGCACGCCCAGCATCGCCAGCGACATGAACGCGCCGAAGACCACGATCACGAACGTGATCGAATGGCCGACGTTGAGCAGCATCGAATAGAGCGCGATCATGACCAGGATCGAGCTGTTCTCGTTGAAGTTCTGCACGGCGATCGAGCGGCCGGCGCCGACGAGGTGGTGGCCGCGGTGCTGCAGGAGGGCGTTCATCGGAACGACGAAGAAGCCGGCCATGGCGCCGATGAGCACCATGAGGATGATCGCGAGCCACACCTGCTTGACGAACACCATGCTGATCACCACCAGGCCCATGCCGACGCCGAGCGGGATGACCTTGACCGAGCGATCGAGCGCCACCCAGAGCGACGCGAGCACGGCCCCGAGCGCGATGCCGATGGCGGTGACGCCCTGCAGGATGGCGGCGCGCGACAGGTCGAAGCCCAGGGCGCTGCGCGCCCATTCGATGACGATGAACTGCAGGGTCGCGCCGGCGCCCCAGAAAAGCGTCGTCACGGCGAGGGAGATCTGGCCGAGCCGGTCGCGCCAGAGGTGGCCGACGCAGCGCGCGAAATCCACGAGCGTGTGGACGGGATCCGGATGGAACTTCTTGAGCGCCACCCCGGTGCGCGGCACCTGCAGGTTGAAGAGCGCGGCGACGGCGTAGACGATGACGATGACGGCGATGGCCGCCTCCGCGGGCGTGTCGATGCCGGTATCGATGCCCGGAAGGTCGATGTGCAGCAGCACCCCCGAAACGCGCGCATGGATGAGCAGGCCGCCGAGGACGGTGCCGAGCAGGATCGAGGCGACGGTGAGGCCCTCGATCCAGCCGTTCGCCACCACGAGCTTCCTGTGCGGCAGGTATTCGGTGAGGATGCCGTACTTGGCGGGCGAATAGGCGGCGGCGCCGAGGCCGACCACCGCGTAGGCGCCCAGCGGATCCATCCCAAGCAGCATCAGGATGCAGCCCACGATCTTGATCGTGTTCGCGAGGAACATGACGTGGCCTTTGGGCAGCCGGTCGGCAAAAGCGCCGACGTAGGGCGCGAGCGCCACGTAGGAGACGACGAAGAAGAACTTCAGGTACGGCGTGAGCCACGACGGCGCGTCCGCCTGCATCAGCAGCGCGATGGCCGCGACGAGCAACGCGTTGTCGGCGAGCGACGAGAAGAACTGCGCCGCCATGATGATGTAGAAGCCGGAATTCACGGGACTTTTTGGATGCCGCGGCTTTATAGCACGGATGCTTTGTGCTTGAATAAGCCTTCGCCCCAAATCCTGAATAGAAGATCCTCCGGAGGGACAGCAGGACGATGCCGCGGCCGATCCGCGCCACCATTTCCGCCGCCGCGCTCGCGCACAACCTCATGGTGGCGAAGGCCTACGCGAGCGGCGCCAAGGTCTGGGCCGTCCTCAAGGCGAATGCATACGGCCACGGCGTGGAACGCGCCGCGCGCGCGCTCGGCGGCGCGGACGGCTTTGCGGTGCTCGACCTCCAGGAGGCTGCGCGCCTTCGGGTCGCCGGCGTCGACAAGCCGGTCCTCATGCTCGAAGGCTTCTTCAAGCCGGTCGACGTGCCGCTCCTCGCCAAGTATTCGCTGACGCCGGTCATCCACAACGCCGAGCAGGTGGAGATGCTGCGCGTGACGGCGCTGCCGGCCGAGATCGACGTGTATCTCAAGCTCAACACCGGCATGAACCGCCTGGGCTTCACCGTGGACGAGGTGAGGCCGGCTTACAACGCCCTGCGCATGCATCCGCAGGTGCGCTCGATCACGGTGATGACGCACTTCGCCGACGCAGACGGCGACGCGGGCGTGAAGGCGCAGCTCGACTGGCTCGAAGAGATGATCCGGCCGATCGAGGGCCTGGCGCAGGCGCCGCGCTCGCTCGCGAATTCCGCGGCGCTCATCCGCTTTCCGGAGACGCGCGCCGCGTGGGTCCGGCCGGGGATCATGCTGTACGGCTGCTCTCCGTTCGGTCATCTCGGGCCGCACCAGCCGGCGCAGCCGCTCGATCTGCAGCCGGCCATGACGCTCGCCTCCGAGATCATCGCCACGCAGCACCTGCAGGCCGGCGAGCGGGTGGGCTACGGCTTCACCTACGAGGCCGTCGGCGAGATGACCATCGGCATCGTCGCCTGCGGCTACGCCGACGGCTACCCGCGGCACGCGCCCAGCGGCACGCCGGTGCTCGTCAACGGAAAGCGCGCCCGCACCGTTGGACGCGTATCGATGGACATGATCTGCGTCGACATCAGCGACATCCCCGAGGCCTATATCGGCACGCCGGTCACGCTCTGGGGCGAAGGGCTCTCGGCGGACGAGGTCGCCGCGGCCGCCGGGACGGTGAGCTATGAGCTGCTCTGCGCCCTGGCGCAGCGGGTCCCGGTTTCAGAGGCCGGTTAAGAAGAAGAGAATCCTTGGCAAAAGTCAAAACCGCTTACACGTGCACCGAGTGCGGCGCGACCGCGCTGCAGTGGTTCGGTAGCTGTCCCTCGTGCGGCACCGCCGGCACGCTGGTGGAGACGATCACCGAGCGCGGCGCCGCGCGCCAGGTTCGATCGGCGGTCGAATCGGTGTCGCTCGCCGACGTCGCGGCGCAGGAGCTCGCCCGCCTTCCGACGGGCCTGGAAGAGCTCGACCGCGCGTTCGGCGGCGGCCTGGTCGCGGGGCAAGTGGCGCTCCTCGGCGGCGACCCGGGAATCGGCAAGTCGACGCTGCTCCTGCAGGCGCTTTCCTCGCTTCGGCTGGAAAAGAAATCGCTCTATGTGAGCGGCGAAGAGTCCCCGGAGCAGGTGGCCGGAAGGGCGAGGCGCCTCGGGCTGGACGTCGCCACGGTGCAGCTCCTCGCCGAGACGCAGCTCGAGCGAGTGCTCGGCGCGCTCGAGGCGTCCCGGCCGCGCGTCGCGGTCATCGACTCGATCCAGACCCTGTGGTCGGAGGCGCTGCAGTCGGCGCCCGGCTCGGTCGCGCAGGTGCGCGAGTGCGCCGCGCAGCTCACGCGCCATGCCAAGCGCAGCGGCACCGCGCTCCTCCTCATCGGCCACGTGACGAAGGAAGGCGCGATCGCCGGCCCGCGCGTGCTCGAGCACATCGTCGACTCGGTGCTTTACTTCGAGGGAGACGCCAACTCGAGCTTCCGGCTCGTGCGGGCGGTCAAGAATCGCTTCGGCGCCGTGAACGAGCTCGGCGTATTTGCCATGACCGAGAAAGGCCTGAAGGGGGTCAGCAATCCTTCGCGCCTCTTCCTGAGCGCCCATGAAAAACCGGTGTCCGGCGCGTGCGTCCTGGCAACGATGGAGGGGACGCGGCCGCTGCTGGTGGAGATCCAGGCGCTCGTCGATTCCGCGCACTCGCCGAACCCGCGCCGGCTCTCGGTGGGGCTCGAGCAGAACCGGCTGGCCATGCTGCTTGCCGTGCTCCACCGGCACGCCGGCATCCCGACGTGGGAACAGGATGTCTTCGTCAATGCCGTCGGCGGCGTGCGAATCGGCGAGCCGGCGGCCGACCTCGCGGTTTGCCTGGCCGTGGTTTCCTCCCTGAGCGACCGGCCGATCGCCTCGAAAGTCGCCGTGTTCGGCGAAATCGGCCTCGCGGGAGAAGTGCGTCCGGCGCCGCGCGGGCAGGAGCGCATCCGGGAAGCGGCGAAGCTCGGCTTCGAGAAGCTCCTCGTGCCGCGGGCCAACTTGCCGAAGAGCAGGGTGGCCGGGACGGAGCTTATTGCGGTGGACCGCGTCGA
>JBLNDP010000002.1:0-11036 GCA_050261755.1 Clostridia bacterium | reverse complement strand
AGGAAGAGGAAGTTCTCCGGATCGGGGTAGTCGGCGTTCCAGCCGAGGCGGAACATCTGCGTCGCCCCCTTGCGGATCTTCTCCTGGAAGCGGTTCCAGTCGGTGGTGCGGATCTCGAGCTGGATGCCGAGCTTCTCGAACTGGCGCCGGTACCAGTCGAAGGCCGACTTGTCCCCGGGGCCGCGGGCGACGGTGTCGAGATACAGGACGAGCGGCTGGCCGGTCTTCGCGTTGCGGCCGTCCGGGTAGCCCGCCTCGGCGAGGAGCTTGCGCGCCGCCTCGATGCCCTTGCGTACCGGCCTGCCCTCGATCCAGTCGTAGACCACCGGGTTGATGCCGGCCTTGTCCTCCCGATACCCGAAGATGCCGGGCGCGAGCGGCCCCATGGCGGGGATGCCACGGCCGTTGGCGAAGATGGAGATCTGCTCCTCGATGTCGACGGCGATCGAGATGGCCTGCCGCAGCTTCCGGTTCTTCTCGCCGCCGACGACCGGATCCTCCCAGTTGAAGGCGAGGTAGCCGATGCTGGTCTCGACCGACGTGCTCAGGCGAATGCCCTTCGCTTCCATCTCGGGCGTCACCGTCGCGTCGCCTTCGATGGAAACGCGCACCGCCTGGTCGAACTGGTCCGAGCCGATGCCAGAGGCGTCGTAGTAGCCCTGCAGGAACTTGTTCCAGTACGGGATGCTCTCCTTCTCGCGCGTGAACACGACCTTGTCGATGAAAGGCATGGTCTTGCCGGCGTCGTTCAGCAGCCCCGCGGCCGCATCGCCGGGCTCGCCCTGCGCCGGATAAGGCTCGCCGCGGAAATTTGGATTGCGCTCGAGCACCATGCGCGCGTTCGGGTTGTTCTCGGTGAGGACATACGGCCCCGTGCCTACGGGCCACCAGTCGAACGTGAAGTTCTTCTCCGCCATGCCCGGCTGCGAGAAGAACCGCTCCGCCTCCCACGGCACGGGCGCGAAGAACGGCATCGCCAGCCAGTAGACGAACTGCGGGTAGCTGCCCTTGAGCTTGATGCGGAAGGCATGGTCGTCCACCCGCTCCACGCCCTCCAGCGGGAATTTGCGGAGATCCAGCCACCCTTCCCCTTTCTGGTCTTTTAATAGTTTGGCAAATTCGTTCAGGCCGACGATGTACTCCGCCATCAAGCCGAAGATGGGTGAATGCAGGCGCGGATGCGCGAGGCGCTTGATCTGGTAGATGTAGTCGTCCGCCGTCAGCTCCCTCGTACCGAGCGGTAGCTCGTAGGGAGTTTTGAGCTTCTCGATTTCGCTCTTTTGCAAATTGAAGTTCTTTTGGACGAAAGCGGGATGGGGCTGATACTTGATGCCCGGGCGGATGCGGATCTCGTAGACCGTGAACTTGCCGCCCTCCACGACGCGCGGCTTGGGCACCTCGAGGGCGGTGAGCGGGACGAGCTCGTACGGTCGCTTGAGGTAGTGGTACTGCAGGGGCGGCTCGTAGACCTGCTGCGTGAAGATTGCCTCGTCCTCGGTATAGGACTGCACCGGATCGAGGTGCTTGGGCCGCTCCGCGAAGGAGGCGTAATAGATGTTGCCGCCCCGCTCCGAGGCCGGATAGGGATCGTTCCAGACCTGCCCGCAGCCGCTGAGAAACAACAGGGGAATCAGGAGGATGCGGAGAAAGGACGGCACCGCCCTCAGTATAATCGCGCGCATGGGAATGCTCACCGGCAAGAAAATCCTGATCACCGGCCTGCTCAGCAACCGCTCGATCGCCTATGGCGTCGCCAAGGCCGCGCACCGAGAGGGCGCGGAGCTCGCCTTCACCTACCAGAACGAGCGCTTCAAGGACCGGGTCGCCGACATGGCCAGGGAGTTCGGCTCGTCGATCGCCCTGCCTTGCGAGGTGACGAGCGACCAGGACATCGAGAACCTCTTCAAGGACATCAAGCAACGGTGGGGAACCCTCGACGGGCTCGTCCACGCCATTGCGTTCGCGCCGCGCGAGGCCATCGAGGGCGATTTCCTCGAAGGCATCAGCCGCGAGGCGTTCGCCGTGGCGCACGACATCTCGTCCTACAGCTTCGCCGCCCTGGCGAAGGCCGCGCTGCCGATGCTCGCTCCCCGCGCGGCGCTCGTCACCCTCACCTACCTCGGCGCCGAACGCGTCCTGCCGAACTACAACACGATGGGCCTCGCCAAGGCGAGCCTGGAGGCCGCGGTGCGCTACATGGCGGCCAGCCTCGGGCCCAAGGGCATCCGCGTGAACGGCGTCTCCGCCGGCCCGATCAAGACCCTCGCCGCCGCCGGCATCGGCGGCTTCGGCCGCATCCTCAAGTACATCGAGATGAACTCGCCCCTGCGGCGCAACGTCACCACGGAGGAGGTCGGCAACGCCGTCGCGTTCCTGCTCTCCGACCTCGCGAGCGCGATTACGGCGGAAATCCTCTACGTCGACTGCGGCTTCAACCAGGTGATCGCCAGCGTCGACGGCGTCGCCGCGGCGACCGGCGGGCCCTCGCCTACTTCTTCTCCAGGCCCTGCTTCCTGATGTCGATGTCGGCCTGCTCGCGCAGGCTGGTCACGTAGGCCACGTAGTCGGCTGAGCCGTAGGCCTGGCTCGTGCGCGGGCCGGCCTCGTCGGCGGCCTTCGGGTCGGCTTCGACCACCTTCGAGATGCGCAGCAGCGCGTAGCCTTGCCCGGGCACCGGCAAGCCCACATAGGCCGGCAGCTTCGAGACGTCCGCCGCCGCCACGCGATTCAGGACCTCGGCAGGAAGTCCCTGCGCATCGCGGCGCGAGACGAGCTTCGCCGGGCCCCACTTGAGGCCCACTTCCCCGCCTTTGCGCAGCTGCGCGACCTTCGCCTCGCCGTCCTTCTGGGCGAGCTCCGTGGCCTGCTGCCGGCGCAGCTTCTCCGTGATCTCGCCCTTCACCTCGTCGAGCGAGCGCTGCGCCGCCGGCTGGAAATCGACGACGCGCGCGGCGACGAGCGTGCCCGGGGCGACCTCGACCGCGTCGGTGTTGCGCTTGGTCTTGAGCGAGTCCGGCGAGAACAGCGCCCCGAGCAGCTTCGGGTTGTCGAGCGGCCCCAGCTCCTGCGCGGCGCTGCGCGCGATCCAGGGCGTGGTGCGGACGGGCAGCTTGAATCGCTCCGCCGCGGGCTTGAGGCTGTCGGGCTGCTCGTAGACGAGGTTGCTGAACGCCTCGGCCGACTCGGCGAACTTCCGCTGTCCCTTCTGCCGCGAAATCTCGTCGGCAAGCTCCTTCTTCACCTCGTCGAGCGAGCGCGCCTTGGCCGCCTGGATGCCCGTCAGGCGCACGATGTGGTAGCCGAACTCGCTCTGCACCGGGCCGGCGATCTCGCCTTCCTTCTTCATCGCGAAGACGGCTTCCTCGAACGGCTTCACCATCATGCCCGGGCCGAACCAGCCGAGGTCGCCGCCCTTTTCCGCCGAGCCGGAGTCCTGGGAATACTTTTTCGCCAGCTCGCCGAAGCGGGCGGGGTTCTGCTTCACCTCGGCAAGGAGCTTGTCGGCTTGCGCCTTGTCCTTCACGAGGATATGGCTTGCGCGGCGCTGCTCGTCGACGCGGAACTGGGAGGCGCGCGCGTCGTAAGCAGCCTTGATCTCGGCGTCGGTCGCCGGATCGAGCTTCGCCAGCGCGTCGGCCGAGAGGATGACGTAGTCGGCGCGGATGCGGTCCGGCGTGCGGAACTCCGCCTGGTTCGCCTCGTAGTAGGCCTTGATCTTCGCGTCGTCGACGCTGGCGCGCGCGAGGAACTGCTCGGCCGGAATCACCGCCTCGGAGACCTCGCGCTTCTGGCCCTCGAGCGCCGCCACGCGGGCCGTGACGGCGCGCGGCGCGAAGCCGGTGCCGCCGACCGCGCCGGCGAGCTGCTGCAGGGCGAGGTCGTTGCGCAGGCGCGCCTCGAACTGCGCCGGCGACATCGGCGGGTTCTGCGAGCGCAGCGCGAGCTCGTACAAGGACTTGTCGAACTGGCCGTTGTTCTGGAAGGCCGGTATGGAGTGGATGGTGTCGATCAGCATGTCGTCGGTGACGACGAGGCGCGACTTGAACGCCGCGTGGGCGATCAGGCGCTGCGAGATCATGGCGTCGAGCACCTGCGCGCGCGACTGCGGCGTGTCGAGGATCGACGGGTCGTAGTTGCGGCCGAACATGCGGCGCAGCTGGTCCTGCTGGCGCTGCACCTCCTGGTCGAACTCCCGCTGCGAGATGCGGATGCCGTTCACCTCGGCCACGGTGTCGGCCCCGCCGCGGTAGCGGGTATAGGACTCGATGCCCCAGGTGGCGAAGGTGAGCGCGATCAGCGCAAGGAAAAGCTGCGCGATCTTCTTGTGCTTCTGGACGAAATCGAACATGGCCTGCCGGGTGGTTGGGCGAACGGGCGCGCCGTGAACGGACGCCCTTGAATGACTTGAGGAATTCTACCTCGGCCTTGACCGTCCTCAAACCCGGCGCCGGCCGCGGCGGTAGCTTAAGGGAGTCATGGAAAAGCCGGGGCAGGCGGACGAGCTACGCGAGCTGCAGCACGAGCTCGGGCATATGCGGCAGGCGGTGGTCGAGATGCGCGAGCGCCTCGAGGAAGCGCGCGCCGGCCGCGACGCCGCGGTGACGCACGCCGTTTCCGAGGCGAACTCCGAGATGGCCCAGCTCCGCGCCACGGCCACCGCCCTGCGCGAGGAGCTCGAGCGCGAGCGGGCGCGGCAGGACGACCGGCTGCACGAGGTCCGCGCCGAGCGGCAGGACGAGCTCGCCCAGCTGCGCGCCACGGCGGCGGCGCTGCGCGAGGAGCTGGAGAAGGTGAACGCGGCACGCGAGGACGCGATCGTCGCGGCACGGGCCCTCGATCGCGGCGAGGTCGCCCAGCTGCAGGCCACCATCCGCGAGCTACGCGAAAGACTGGAACAATGAAACGAGAAGACCTCGCCCGCCAACCGCGCGGCGTCCGGCAGCGGGCGCGCCTGACGGAGCTCCTGCTCGAGGTGTCCCGCCGCATGGCGGCCTACGACACCCTGGACGAGGTGCTGCGCGCGCTGGTCGACATGACGACCGCGCAGCTCGACGCCGAGCGCGGCACCCTCTTCCTCAACGACCCGGCCACGAACGAGCTCTACTCGCGCGTGGCGCAGGGGAATATCAAGCGCGAGATCCGGCTTCTCAACAGCACCGGCATCGCCGGCCACGTCTACACGAGCGGCGAGCCGCTCATCATCGACGACCCCTACTCCGACCCGCGCTTCAACCGCACCATCGACGAGCAGACGGGGTTCACCACCCGCAACATCGTCTGCGTGCCCATCCGCACCGTGAAGGGCGAAGTGATCGGCGTGGCGCAGGCGCTCAACAAGCGCCATGGCCACTTCACGGCCCACGACCGGGACCTGCTCGACGCCATGACGACGCAGGGCACGATCGCGCTGCAAGGCGTGCAGTTCATCGAGCGCATGAAGGCGGTGCGGGCCCAGGAGATGGAATTCGTCGAGACGGTCTCCGAGGTCACCGCCGACATCAAGCTGGGCTCGCTGCTGCAGAAGGTCATGGGCGAGGCGACGCGGCTCCTGAACGCCGATCGCTCCACGCTTTTCCTCAACGACGAGAAGACGCACGAGCTCTGGTCGGAAGTCGGCCAGGGCCTGGAGTCGATGCAGATCCGGCTGCCGAATCACCTGGGCATCGCGGGCACCGTGTTCACCTCCGGAAAATCGATCAACATCCCGTACGCCTACGCCGACCTGCGCTTCAATCCCTCCTTCGACAAGAAGACCGGCTACTTCACCCGCTCGATCCTCTGCGTGCCGATCGTCAACAAGCACGGCAAGGTGATCGGCGTGACGCAGGTGCTGAACAAGCGCGGCGGCCCCTTCACCGCGGAAGACGAGTCGCGACTGCGCGCCTTCACCGCCCAGATCTCGATCGCGCTCGAGAACGCCAAGCTCTTCGCCGACGTGCAGAACATGAAGAACTACAGCGAGGCGATGCTGGAGTCGATGTCGAACGGCGTGCTCACGCTCGACGAGGCGGGCAAGGTGGCGACCTGCAACGCCGCCGGGCTGCGCATCCTGCGCGCCGCGCCGCAGGACGTGCTGAAGAAGGACGCCGCGGAATACTTCGGCGGCGCGAACGCCTGGGTGCTGGAGAAGCTGAAGAAGGCGAGCGACACGTCGCGTCCCGAGGTGATCATGGACGGCGAGCTCGCCTGCGGCGGCGAGCGGCTTTCTGTGAACCTGACCGTGGCGCCGCTCACCAATGCGGAGCACAAGCGCATCGGCTCGCTGATGCTGATCGAGGACATCTCGAGCGAAAAGCGCCTGAAGTCCACCATGTCGCGCTACATGGACCCGAACATCGCCGACCGCCTGGTCGAGGCCGGCGGCGAGGCGCTCGGCGGCCAGTCCGTCGAGGCGACGGTCCTCTTCGCCGACATCCGCAGCTTCACGACGCACTCCGAGAAGCTCGGCCCGCAGGCGACCGTGGCGATGCTGAACGAGTACTTCACGCTGATGGTGGATTGCATCCAGCGCGAGGGCGGCATGCTCGACAAGTTCATCGGCGACGCCATCATGGCCGGCTTCGGGGTGCCGGTCCCGCACGACGACGACGTCGACCGCGCCGTACGCGCCGCGATCGCGATGATCCGGGAGCTGCGGCGCTGGAACGCCCAGCGCACCGCCGAGGGCCGCGCGCCCATCGACATCGGCGTCGGCCTCAACACCGACCAGGTCGTGTCCGGCAACATCGGCTCGAAGAAGCGCATGGACTACACCATGATCGGCGACGGAGTGAACCTCGCCTCGCGCCTGGAAGGCGCCTGCAAGCAATACGGCTCGCACATCCTCGTGAGCGAGCTCACCTATCGCAAGCTGCGCGGCACCTACCGTGCGCGGGAGGTGGATCTCATCGTCGTGAAAGGCAAGACGAAGCCGGTGGGCATCTACGAAATCCTCGATTACCACACCGAGGAGACCTACCCGCGCGTATCCGATGCGCTCGGCCACTTCCGGGACGGCCTCGCCAAGTACCGCTCGCTTGATTTTGCCGGCGCGCAAACGCTGTTCGCCAAGGTGCTCGAGATCAACCCCGCCGATGCCACCGCGAAGCTCTACGTCGAGCGCTGCCAGAAGTTGCAGAAATCGCCCCCGCCGGCCGACTGGAGCGGCGCGTGGGTGATGGAATCGAAGTAGTACTACGGGGAGAGTTGGCGGAGCGGACGGGACTCGAACCCGCGACCCCCGGCGTGACAGGCCGGTATTCTAACCAACTGAACTACCGCTCCTTTTCTACTGCGAAGTGCTCTTGGTGGGTGCTGTAGGGGTCGAACCTACGACATTCGCCTTGTAAGGGCGACGCTCTACCGCTGAGCTAAGCACCCTTCCTGCGGCACCCAAAAAGGGGCGCTAGTTTATCGCGTCCTTCAGCGCCTTTCCAGCACGGAACTTGGGCAGCCGCGCAGCTTTGATGTCGAGCGCTTCGCCGGTGCGAGGATTGCGCCCGGTACGCGCGGCGCGCTTGCCGGCGTAGAAGGTGCCGAAGCCGACGAGGGTCACGTCCTCGTCCTTCCGCAGGCTCGTCTTCACGCATACGACGAGGGCGTCGAGCGCGCGCTCGGCCGCGGACTTGGAGATCTCCGCTGCCTGGGCGATCTGGTCGACGAGATCGGCTTTGTTCATCGCCTTCCTCCTCTGCTGCCGCGAATGCTACCGAAAGGCGCGCGCCGCTGCCCGCGCGCCGTTGCTAGTGCGTGCGGACGGCGTCGCCCTGGTCGTCGCCCTTGGGCGGCAGCGCCGCCGCGTCCTGCGGCTCGGGCAGCGCCTCGGGCTGGCGCTCGAGCGCCACCTCGAGGACCTTGTCGATCCACTTGACCGGAATGATCTCCAGCTTGTTCTTGACGTTGTCCGGGATGTCGACCAGGTCCTTCACGTTCTCGTCCGGGATGAGCACCGTCTTGATGCCGCCGCGATGGGCGGCCAGGAGCTTCTCCTTCAGCCCGCCGATCTGCAGCACTTCGCCGCGCAGCGTGATCTCGCCGGTCATGGCGACATCGGCGCGCACCGGAATGCCGGTCAGCATGGAGACGATCGCGGTCGTCATGCCGATGCCGGCGCTCGGGCCGTCCTTCGGCGTGGCGCCCTCGGGCAGGTGAATGTGGATGTCGTTCTTCTGGTAGAAGTCTTCCTTCACGCCGAGCTTGCGGGAGCGCGCCCGCACCACCGAGAGCGCCGCCTGGATGGACTCCTGCATCACCTCGCCGAGCTTGCCGGTGGTGATGGTCTTGCCCTTGCCGGGCATGGACACCGCCTCGATCGTGAGGAGCTCGCCGCCGACCTCGGTCCAGGCGAGGCCGGTCACCTGCCCCACCTGGTTCTGCTTCTCGGCCATGCCGAAGGTGTAGCGGCGCACGCCGAGGTACTTGTCCAGGTTCTTCGGCGTGACGCTGATCTTGCGCTCTTCTTCCTTGCCGTCGGTGACGAGCTGCTTCACCGCCTTGCGGCAGATCTTGGAGACCTCGCGCTCGAGCGCCCGCACGCCCGCCTCGCGGGTGTAGTAGCGGACGATGTCGCGGATCGCGGCCTCGGAGACCGAGATCTCCCCTTCCTTGAGGCCCGTCGCCTTGAGCTGCTTCGGCAGCAGGTAGCGGATGGCGATGTTGACCTTCTCGTCCTCGGTGTAGCCCGAGAGCCGGATGACTTCCATCCGGTCGAGGAGCGGCGCCGGGATGTTGAGCGTGTTCGCCGTCGCGACGAACATCACTTCCGACAGGTCGTACTCCACCTCGATGTAATGGTCGACGAACGTGCTGTTCTGCTCCGGGTCGAGCACCTCGAGCAGCGCCGACGACGGGTCGCCGCGCCAGTCCGAGCCCATCTTGTCCACCTCGTCGAGGAGGAAGAGCGGGTTCTTCACGCCGACCTTGCTCATGTTCTGCAGGATCTTGCCGGGCATCGAGCCGATGTAGGTGCGGCGGTGGCCGCGGACCTCCGCCTCGTCGCGCACGCCGCCGAGCGACATGCGCACGAACTTGCGGTTGGTCGCCTTGGCGATCGACTGGCCGAGCGAGGTCTTGCCGACGCCGGGCGCGCCGACGAGGCACAGGATCGGCGCCTTCATCTTGTCGACGCGCGTCTGCACCGCCAGGTACTCGACGATGCGCTCCTTGACCTTCTCGAGGCCGTAGTGGTCCTCGTCGAGGATCTCCTGCGCGCCCTTGATGTCCTTGGAGATCTTCGACTTCTTCTTCCAGGGCAGGTTGACCAGCGTCTCGATGTAGTTGCGCACCACGGTGGCTTCCGCCGACATGGGCGACATGAGCTTGAGCTTCTTCAGCTCGCTCTCCGCCTTCTTGCGCGCGTCCTTGTGCATGTGCGCGCGGCGGATCTTCTTCTCCATCTCCTCGAGGTCCGCGCCCTCCTCGCCCTCGCCGAGCTCCTTCTGGATCGCCTTCACCTGCTCGTTGAGGTAGTACTCGCGCTGGCTCTTCTCCATCTGGCGCTTCACGCGGCCGCGGATGCGCTTCTCGACCTGGAGGATGTCGATCTCGGTCTCGAGCTGCGAGAGGAGGTGCTCGAGGCGCGACTTGACGTCGAACATCTCCAGCACCTGCTGCTTCTGCTCGAGCTTGAGCGGCAGGTGGGCCGCGACGGTGTCGGCCAGGCGGCCGGCCTCGTCGATCCCGGAAAGCGACGTGAGGATCTCCGGCGGGATCTTCTTGTTCAGCTTCACGTACTGGTCGAACGCGGAGAGCAGCGCGCGGCGCATGGCCTCCACCTCCGGCGCCGGCGCGCCTTCCAGGGCGACCGGCTCGGCTTCGGCGATCCAATGCGTGCGCACGTCCACGATCTCGCGGATGCGCGCGCGCGTGGAGCCCTCGACGAGCACCTTCACCGTGCCGTCGGGGAGCTTGAGCATCTGCAGGATGTTGGACACGCAGCCGATGGCATACATGTCGCCCGGGCCCGGATCGTCCTTCGCGGCGGATTTCTGCGCCACGAGCAGGATCGATTTCCCGGCTTCCATCGCGGTTTCCATCGCCTTGATGGACTTCGGCCGCCCCACGAACAGCGGGATCACCATGTGGGGGAATACCACCACATCGCGAAGGGGGAGCAGCGGGTATTGGACGACGGACTCTTCGGACATTTAGCTCGCCTTTTGGACGCTCAGGACGATGAGAAACAGCGTACACGGATGCACCGCGTACTGCAACGCAAAAAGCCGGAAGGAAAGTGTTACGTGAAAGTTGTTACGCGGAACTTCCGCCGGCGACTTTGTGCTGGTCGGAATAGATCAGCAGCGGCTTGCCGTCCGCGGAGATCATCTGCTCGTCGACCACCACCTTGCTCACGTTTTCCAGCGTGGGCAGCTCGTACATGGTGTCGAGCAGGACGGTTTCAAGGATCGAGCGCAGGCCGCGGGCACCCGTCTTGCGGGCGAGCGCCTTCTTCGCCACCGCGCCGAGCGCGGGCTGGCGCACCTCGAGCTCCACGCCTTCCATGTGGAACAGGCGCTGGTACTGCTTGATGAGGGCGTTCTTCGGCTCGGTGAGGATCTGGATGAGCGCGTGCTCGTCGAGCTCCTCGAGCGTCGCCAGCACCGGCAGGCGGCCGACGAACTCGGGAATGAGGCCGAACTTGATGAGGTCTTCCGGCTCGACGTTGCGCAGCAGGTCGTAGGTCGCCTTGGAGTTCGTCGGGCTGCGCACCTCGGCGCCGAAGCCGATGCCCGTCTTCTCCGTGCGGTTGCGCACGATCTTCTCCAGCCCGTCGAACGCGCCGCCGCAGATGAAGAGGATGTTCGTCGTGTCGACCTGCACGAAGTCCTGGTTCGGGTGCTTGCGGCCGCCCTGGGGAGGCACCGACGCGATCGTGCCCTCGACCAGCTTCAAGAGGGCCTGCTGCACCCCTTCCCCGGAAACGTCGCGGGTGATCGACGGGTTGTCCGACTTGCGCGAGATCTTGTCGATCTCGTCGATGTAGACGATGCCGCGCTTCGCCTTGTCGACGTCGTAGTCGCAGTTCTGCAGCAGCTTCTGGATGATGTTCTCGACGTCCT
>JBLNDP010000001.1:0-5388 GCA_050261755.1 Clostridia bacterium | reverse complement strand
GCCATCGCCGCGACGTCTGTCCGCGCATCGCCTACATGCCGCAGGGCCTCGGCCGCAACCTCTACCCGCGGCTCTCGGTGTTCGAGAACGTGGACTTCTTCGCGCGGCTCTTCGGCCACGGCCGCGCCGAGCGCGAGCGGCGCATCGCCGAGCTGCTGCACACGACCGGCCTTGCGCCCTTTGCCAACCGCCCGGTCGGCAAGCTCTCGGGCGGCATGAAGCAGAAGCTCGGCCTGTGCTGCGCGCTCATCCACGACCCGGACCTCCTCATCCTCGACGAGCCGACCACCGGCGTCGATCCGCTGTCGCGGCGGCGCTTCTGGGAGCTGATCGCGCGCATCCGCGCCGGGCATCCCGGCATGAGCGTCATCGTCGCCACCGCGTACATGGAGGAGGCGGAGCGGTTCGACTGGCTCGTCGCCATGGACGCCGGCCGCGTGATCGGCAGCGGCACGCCGCGCGAGCTGATGGCGCGCGCGGGACAGGGCACGCTGGAGGAGGCCTTCGTCGCGCTCCTGCCGCCGGAGCTGCGCGAGCGCCACCGCCCCGTCGCCGCGGCGCCGCGGCCGCCGCACCTCGACAACGACGTGGCGATCGAGGCGGAGGACCTGACGATGCGCTTCGGCGATTTCGTCGCCGTGGACCGCGTGAGCTTCCGCATCCACCGCGGCGAGATCTTCGGCTTCCTCGGCTCGAACGGCAGCGGCAAGACGACGACCATGAAGATGCTGACCGGCCTCCTGCCGCCGAGCCAAGGCGTGGCGCAGCTCTTCGGCCGCCCGGTGGACCCGCACGACCTGGCGACGCGGCGGCGCGTCGGCTACATGTCGCAATCGTTCTCGCTCTACGGCGAGCTCACCGTGCGCCAGAACCTCGAGCTGCACGCTCGCCTCTTCGGCGTGGCGGCGGCGGAGATCCCGGCGCGCGTGCAGGCCATGGCCGGGCGCTTCGGCCTGCTGGGCATCCTGGACGCGCTGCCGGCGGCCTTGCCCCTCGGCCAGCGGCAGCGCCTTTCCCTCGCCGTGGCGATGATCCACGGCCCGGAGCTCCTCATCCTCGACGAGCCGACCTCGGGCGTCGACCCGGTCGCCCGCGACGAGTTCTGGCAGATGATGCTCGAGCTCTCGCGGCGCGACAACGTGACGATCTTCGTCTCCACGCACTTCATGCGCGAGGCCGAGCGCTGCGACCGCATCTCGTTCATGCACGACGGGAGGGTGCTCGCCAGCGACACGCCGCAGGCGCTCATGGAGAAGCGCGGCGCGGCGAGCCTCGAGGACGCGTTCATCGGCTACCTGCAGGAAGTCGCCGGCGACGAGGCCGTGGATTCCAGGATGCCTTCCGTGGAAAGGAAGGAGGCGGCACCGCCGCGCGCCGCGGGCCTCCAGCGCCTCTACGCCATCACGCGCCGCGAGGCGCTCGAGCTCGCGCGCGATCCCATCCGCCTCACCATGGCCGCGCTCGGCACCGTCATCCTCATGCTCGTGCTCGGCTTCGGCATCAGCACCGACGTGGAGAACCTCTCGTTCGCGGTGCTCGACCGCGACGACACGGCGCTCAGCCGCGACTACGCCCTGAACCTCGCCGGCTCGCGCTATTTCGACGCGCAGGCGCCGCTGCGCGACTACGCCGACCTCGACCGGCGCATGCGCAGCGGGAAGCTCAGCCTCGCGCTGGAGATCCCGCCGGGCTTCGCGCGCGACCTCGAGCGCGGGACCCCGGTGAGCGTCGCCGCCTGGATCGACGGCGCGATGCCGATGCGCGGCGAGACGGTGCGCGGCTACGTGGAGGGCATGCACCGGCACTGGCTCGAGGAGAAGGCGCGCGAGGCCCGCGGCGCCGCGGCGACGGCCGGCCCGTTCGGCATCGAGATCCGCTTCCGCTACAACCCGGACGTGAAGAGCCTGCCGGCCATGGTGCCGGCGGTGATCCCGATGCTCCTCATGATGATCCCGGCGATCCTCGCGGCGCTCTCGGTGGTGCGGGAGAAGGAGCTGGGCTCCATCGTCAACCTCTACGTGACGCCGGTGACGCGCCTGGAGTTCCTCCTCGGCAAGCAGGCGCCCTACGTGGTGCTGGCGATGGCGAACTTCGTCGTGCTGGCGGCGATGGCGGTGTGGGTCTTCGGCGTGCCGGTGAAGGGAAGCCTCGGCACGCTCGCCGCGGGCGCCTTCCTCTACGTGCTCGCCTCGACGGGCCTCGGCCTCGTCATCTCGACCTTCATGAAGAGCCAGATCGCGGCGCTCTTCGGCACGATGGTGCTCACCATCCTGCCGGCGGTGCAGTTCTCGGGGCTGAACGACCCGGTGTCGTCGCTCTCCGGCCTGGGCGCGCTCATCGGCCGCGTGTACCCGATGACGCACTTCCTCACGATCTCGCGCGGCACGTTCGCCAAGGGCCTGCACTTCGCCGACCTGCCGGCCGAGCTCGTCGCCCTCGCGCTCGCCGTGCCGGTGCTCACCGCCGCCGGCGCGCTCCTCCTTCGCAAGCAGGAGCGCTAGCGTGCGCCTCGCCAACGTCTTCAACCTCGGCGTGAAGGAGCTGCGCAGCCTTTCGCGCGACCCGATCATGCTGGTGCTGATCGGCTACGTCTTCACCGTGGCCATCTATGCCGCCGCCACCGGCATGCCGGAGACGCTGCAGAAGGCGCCGATCGGCATCGTCGACGAGGACCGCTCGCCGCTCTCGCAGCGGATCGCCGACGCCTTCTACCCGCCGCATTTCCTGCCGCCGCGCCTCATCACCCACGCGGACATGGACGCGCGCATGGACGCCGGCCTCGATACCTTCGCGCTCGACATCCCGCCGGGATTCCAGCGGGACGTGCTCGCGGGCCGCAGCCCCGCGCTGCAGCTCAACGTCGACGCGACGCGCATGAACCAGGCGTTCGCCGGCAGCGGCTACGTGCAGGCGATCGTGACGCAGGAGGTGAGCGCCTTCCTCGCCGCGCGCGGCGAGCCCGCCGCGGCGCCGCCCGTGGACCTGGCGCTGCGCACGCGCTTCAACCCGGAGTCGAACCGCATCTGGTTCGGCTCGGTGATGGAGCTCATCAACGCCATCACGATGCTTTCCATCGTCCTCACCGGCGCGGCGCTCATCCGCGAGCGCGAGCACGGCACGGTGGAGCACCTGCTCGTCATGCCGGTGACGCCGTTCGAGATCATGGCGAGCAAGGTGTGGTCGATGGGGCTCGTGGTGCTCCTGTCGTCGACGCTCTCGCTCGCGCTCGTCGTCCAGGGCGTCCTCAAGGTGCCGATCGAGGGGTCGGTGGCGCTCTTCATCGCCGGCGCGGCGCTGCAGTGCTTCGCCACCACGTCGATGGGGGTCTTCCTCGCGACCGTGGCCCGCTCCATGCCGCAGTTCGGCCTGCTGCTGATGCTCGTGATGATGCCGCTCAACATCCTCTCGGGGAGCGTCTCGCCGCGGGAGAGCATGCCCGAGGTCGTGCAATGGCTGATGCTCGTGGCGCCCAACACGCACTTCGTCATGCTGGCGCAGGCGATCCTCTACCGCGGCGCCGGCTTCTCCGTCGTATGGCCCAACTTCGCCGCGCTGGCCGTCATCGGCGGCGTGCTCTTCTCGCTGTCGCTCGCCCGCTTCCGCAAGACGATCTCCGAGCTGGCCTGAGCCTGCTCAGGCGAGGGCCTTCACCACCCGCACGCAGGTCGGCTCGTCGCTCGCCTGCTCCTTGAAGCCGAGCGCGCGCGCGAAGCGCCGCTCGGCGGAGTTCTCGCGCAGCACCAGCCCTTCCATGGCGCGGAAGCCGTGGTGGCGCGCCGCGTCGATGAGGGAGGCCATGAGCAGGCCGGCGATGCCGCTCTTGTGCCAGGCGTCGGCGATGACCACGCCGAACTCGCAGTTGCCCGCGGGCGGCGTCGCGGCGTAGCGCGCCTCGCCGACGATCTCGCCCGCGGCCTCGCAGACGAACGCCATGCTCTTGTCGTAGTCGACGTGCAGGAAGGTGTTCAGCGTGCCCGGGCTCACCTCGCGCACGTACTTCATGAAGCGCATCCGCTTCGCTTCCTCGGAGAGCCCGGCGAAGAAGCGCTTCTCCGCCGCGGCGTCTTCCGCGCGGATCGGCCGGATGGTGACCGTGCGCCCGTCGCGCAGCCGCCGCTCGCAACTCAGGGCCGTCGGGTAGTCCATTCGGGGCCGCTTTTGGGGCGCGTCGCCCGCTAGCCGGGGTCGCCGCGTCCGTCGCGACGCGAGGACTTCTTCAGCCGCTCGTCGCGCGAGGCGCTGCGGCCCGCGCCTTCGTGCGCCTGCTCAACGGGCGACTTGGGCGGTTGCCAGCGCGCGTGCCATTTCTCGTAGCACTCGGCGCTGCAGAAATAGGCTTCGCCCGCGGCCGACTCGACCGAGAGCGCGTCGGTCTTGCGCAGGTGCGTCAGGCACACCTCGCAGAACACCTTCTCGATGATCACCCTCGTGCCCTTGGTGCGCATGGCGGAGAAGGGCCGGCGAGCGTGGCCTAGGACGCGTGTCGCTTCACGTCGCCGCGCTGCGTGCGGACGAAATCCTCGAGCCGGCGGCGCGCCGCGTCGAACGCGTCGCGCAGCGCCACCTCGACCTGCTCGTCGTGCTCCTTGGTGATCGCGATCTCGCCGCCCGCGACCTTCAGGTCGATGCGCACGCCGATCTGCTTGCCGTGGTGCTTGTGCCGGCCGGCGACTTCCAGCACCACGCGGCAGCTCATGATGTGGTCGCAGTAGCGGTCGAGCTTCTCCGCCTTCTCGCGGATGGCGTTGTACAGGGCATCCGAATGCTGGATGCCGTGGAAGGAGATCTGGAGGGGGATTTGCATGACTCCAGCATAGGGAGGGAGGAGGCGCCGGTTTTGACGCAGGTCAAGCGTGCGTACCGGCTGGAACACATACTCGGCTGCATGAGGACAGCCGTCATCCGCAAGGACATCCGGGCCTTCCGCGTCGCCCCCAATCCCGCCATGGACTGGGACACGGCGCGAAAGCGCCTCGACGGCCTTCCCGGCGGCGTGCTCAACATCGCGCACGAGGCGGTCGACCGCCACGCCGCGGGGCCGCGCGCCGGGCACGTGGCCATCCGCTGGCTCGCCGCCGCGGGCGGCGCGCGCGACATCACCTACGCCGAGCTCGCGGGACTCTCCAACCAGTTCGCCAATCTCTTCCGCGGCCTGGGCGTCGCGAAGGGCGACGTGATCGCGGTCCTGTGCGGCCGCATTCCCGAGCTCTACGCCGCCGTCCTCGGCGGCCTGAAGTGCGGCGCCGTCGTCTCGCCGCTCTTCTCCGCCTTCGGCCCGGAGCCCCTGAAGACGCGCATCAACCTGGGAAGCGCCAAGGTGCTCGTCACCACCGAGGCCCTCTTCGAGCGAAAGGTGCAGAAGGTGCTCGGCGACATGCCGACCCTGCG